>NZ_JBEKXH010000306.1:0-7895 GCF_049512235.1 Bradyrhizobium sp. | reverse complement strand
TACATGTGGATCGATCCGCGGATCGATTTCGAGGCGCGGGAGGTCTGATGACAATCACCGCGCCGCTGCCGCCGATCGAAACCACGACGCAAGCGCCGCTCGGCGAGGCCGTGCCGATGACGCGCCACCGGTTCAGCCCGTCGCCGCTCAACCGCCGCCGCTGGCAGAATTTCAAAGCGAATCGCCGCGGCTATTGGTCGTTCTGGATCTTCCTGATCCTGTTCTTCGTCTCGCTGTTCGCCGAGCTGATCGCCAACGACCGTCCGTTCCTGATCAAGTTCGATGGACATCTGTATTTCCCGGCCTTCGTCAGCTATTCCGAGACCACATTCGGTGGCGACTTCGAGACCGCGGCGGATTATCGCGATCCTTACCTGCAGAAGCTGATCAAGGACAAGGGCGGCAGCATCGTCTGGCCGCTGATCCGCTATTCCTACGACACCCACAATCTCGACCTGCCGACGCCGGCGCCATCGAAGCCGACCTGGCTGCTGACCGAGGCGGAGTGCAGGGACGTGGTGCAAAAGAAAGGCCTGAAAAGCTGCCGCGACCTCGAATATAACTGGCTCGGCACCGACGACCAGGGCCGCGACGTGGTCGCCCGCCTGATCTACGGGTTTCGCATCTCGGTGCTGTTCGGCTTAAGCCTGACCATCATCTCCTCGATCATCGGCGTCGCCGCCGGCGGCGTGCAGGGCTATTTCGGCGGCTGGATCGATCTCGGTTTTCAACGCTTCATCGAGGTCTGGACCGCCATTCCCTCGCTGTACCTGCTGCTGATCCTGTCCTCGGTGCTGGTGCCTGGTTTCTTCGTGCTGCTCGGCATCCTGCTCTTGTTCTCCTGGGTATCGCTGGTCGGTCTGGTGCGCGCCGAATTCCTGCGCGGGCGCAATTTCGAATACATCATGGCGGCGCGCGCGCTCGGCGTCTCCAATGCCGTGATCATGTTCCGGCATCTGTTGCCCAACGCCATGGTCGCGACCATGACGTTCCTGCCCTTCATCGTGTCCTCGTCGGTGATGACCCTGACCGCGCTGGATTTCCTCGGTTTTGGCCTTCCCCCGGGCTCGCCTTCGCTAGGCGAATTGCTGTCCCAGGCCAAGGCCAACGTGCAGGCGCCATGGCTCGGCTTCACCGGCTTTTTCGCGGTCGCGATCATGCTGTCATTGTTGATCTTCATCGGCGAGGCCGCGCGCGACGCGTTCGATCCGCGCAAGACATTTAGATAGGACGCGCTGATGGACGCCATCAACCAGCCCCTGCTAGAGGTCCGCGATTTATCGGTGGCCTTTCATCAGCCCAGCGGCATCTCGATCGCGGTCGATCGCATTTCCTTCTCGATCAAGCGCGGCGAGTGCGTGGCGCTGGTCGGCGAATCCGGCTCCGGTAAATCGGTCAGCGCGCTGTCGATCCTGAAGCTGTTGCCCTATCCGACGGCCTCGCACCCCTCCGGCAGCATCCGCTTCATGGGCAGGGAACTGCTCGCCCTGTCGGAGCGCGAGATCAGGGGCATTCGCGGCAACGACATTTCGATCATCTTCCAGGAACCGATGACCTCGCTCAACCCGCTGCACACCATCGAGTCCCAGATCGGCGAAATCCTGCAGCTGCACTCTGGCGTGCGTGGCGCGATGGCGCGGGCGCGCACGCTCGAATTGCTGACACAGGTCGGCATTCCCGATCCGGAAGCACGGCTTGGGAGCTATCCCCATCAATTGTCCGGCGGCCAGCGCCAGCGCGTCATGATCGCGATGGCGCTCGCCAACGAGCCGGATTTGCTGATCGCCGACGAGCCGACCACGGCGCTCGATGTCACCGTGCAGGCGCAGATCCTGGCGCTGCTGGCGGAAATTCGCACCCGGCTCGGCATGAGCCTGCTGTTCATTACCCATGATCTCGGCATCGTGCGCCGCATTGCCGACGTGGTCTGCGTCATGAATGGCGGCAAGATCGTCGAGCAGGGGCTGGTGGAGCAGGTCTTCACCGCGCCGAAACACCCCTACACGAGGGCGTTGCTCGCGGCCGAGCCCAAGCCCGATCCGGCGCCGCCGCGGCCGGATTCCCCTGTCGTGATCTCGTCGGAAGATCTAAAAGTCTGGTTTCCGGTCAAGCGCGGCCTGCTGCGCTCGACCGTCGGGCATATCAAGGCGGTCGATGGCGTCAGCCTGAAGGTGCGCAAGGGCGAGACGCTCGGCGTCGTCGGCGAGTCCGGCTCCGGCAAGACCACGCTCGGGCTGGCGCTGTTGCGGCTGATCTCCTCCGATGGCAGAATCGTTTTTCTCGGCAGCAATATCCAGGGCCTGCGCTTCAAGGCGATGCGGCCGTTCCGCCGCGACATGCAGATCGTGTTTCAGGATCCTTTCGGCGCGCTGAGCCCGCGCATGTCGGTCGGCGACATCGTCGCCGAAGGCCTCAGCGTGCACCAGCCCGGGCTTTCGCAAGACGAGAGCGAGGCGCGCGTGATCAAGGCGCTGCGGGATGTCGGCATGGATCCGGCGACGCGATTCCGCTATCCGCACGAATTCTCCGGCGGCCAGCGCCAACGCATCAGCATTGCGCGTGCCGTGGTGCTGGAGCCGAATTTCGTCGTGCTGGATGAGCCGACCAGCGCGCTCGACATGCTGTTCCAGGCGCAGATGGTCGATCTCTTGCGCGAGCTGCAGCGCAAGCGCGACCTGACCTATATGTTCATATCGCATGATTTGCGGGTGGTCGCCTCGCTCGCCAGCCACCTGATCGTGATGCGGCTGGGCAAGGTGGTGGAAGAAGGGCCGGCGTCGCAGCTGTTCAAGAATCCAAAGTCAGACTATACGCGCGCGCTGTTTGCCGCCGCGTTCCGGCTGGAAGCCGCCCCCGGCGCCGCGACGTGAGTCGGTCGCATCTCAGGTCAGCCGCTTGATCGCGGCGATCTGGCTGCCCGCGGCCTTGATGCGGGCGACGGCGGCGCTGGTGTTTTCGATCACGGTCGCCATGTGATGGGCATTGGCGTGGACGAGGGTGCCGGCATCCCGCACGATGGCGACATGGCCGTTCCAGAAGATCAAATCGCCGCGCTGCAGGTCTTCGCATTGCGCCGGATGCAATGTCCTGCCGAGGCCATTCTGCTGCATGTCGCTGTCGCGCGGGCAGAAGATGCCGGCGGCGTTCAGCGACACCTGGACCAGCCCCGAACAATCGATACCAAGACTGCTCTTGCCGCCCCACAGATAGGGCGTGCCGACGAAACGTTCGGCGACTGCGACGAAATCCTCTTCATGCCGGTCGATGCTGCCGAGATGCTTCGGAGGCAGATGCCAGCCCTCTTGCGTCACGGAGAAAGGGCCGTCTTGACGGATCACCGTGACCAGGGACCCCATGACCAGCGTTTCGACCGGCGGCAGTTTGATCGATGGGCCGGGAAAGGCAAAGGTCCGCAAGCTCGTAATTTTATGGGTGGGCGCCGCAGCGGGTTTTGCGAGCGCGCGATCGGGAAGCCAGCCGACATAGCCGTCGCCGTTCAATTGGCCCCACGCAAAGCCTTCGTCGTTGCGGTCATAGATGGTGACGCGTTCGCCTTTCAGCGCCTGTGTCGTCAGCATGGCCTCGGAGGAGGGCGCCTCGCGCAGCGGCGCCAGCGCTTCGACAATTTCGAATTCCTCGCCACTGACAAAACGTGCCGCCTCGATCGTGCCTTCGAGATGTTTCGCGGCGAGGTCGGGCCGCGCCGGGGTCAGGCGCGGATCATCCATAGCGCTCGCCTAGCAATTTGAAGATCGCGCGGGCGGCCTGGCATTCGCCGCCCTCGGGCCGGGCCGGCTTTGCCACCGGCGTCCAGCCATAGATGTCGACATGCAGCCAGCTTCTCGCATGCTCGACGAACCGCTGCAGGAACAGCGCGCAGGTGATGGAGCCGGCGAACGTGCCTGACGGCGCGTTGTTGAGGTCGGCGACTTTCGAATCGAGCCAGCTATCGTAAGGCGGCCACAGCGGCAATCGCCACAAGGGATCGTTTTCGGCTTTCGCGCAACGCGCGACATCCTCCGACAGCGTCTCGTCGTTGGTATAAAAGGGCGGTAGATCCGGCCCCAGTGCCACCCGCGCGGCACCGGTCAGCGTGCCCAGATCGATCAGCAGATCGGGTTTTTCCTCGTCGGCCAGCGCCAGGGCGTCGGCCAATATCAGCCGGCCTTCGGCGTCGGTATTGCCGATTTCCACATTGAAGCCCTTGCGCGAGGGGAAGATATCGAGCGGACGGAAGGCGTTGCCGGCGACCGCATTCTCGACCGCGGGAATCAGGACCCGCAGCCGAATTTTGAGCCTCGCATCCATCACCATCATGGCCAGCGCCAGCACGTTGGCGGCCCCGCCCATGTCCTTCTTCATGATCAGCATGCCGGCGGACGGCTTCAGATCGAGGCCGCCGGTATCGAAACAGACGCCCTTGCCGACCAGCGTCACCCTGGGATGGGCCGGATCGCCCCAGCTCAGATCGATCAGTCGCGGCGGGCGTGACGAGGCCATCCCCACCGCATGGATCAGCGGAAAATTCTGCCGCACCAGGTCGTCGCCGACGATGCAGTTGAAATCGGCGCCGAAGCGCTGCGCCAGATGCTGCGCCGCCAGCGCCAGTTGTTCCGGCCCCATGTCGTTCGACGGCGTATTGATGAGGTCGCGCGCCAGCGTTACTGCGTCGGCCATTCGCGTGATGGCGGCGATGTCGATGCCATCGGGGGGCGCCAATTTGACTTCGCGCGCATCGCTCTTGCGGTAGCGGCCGAAGCGGTAGCTGCCGAGCGCGAAGGCCAGCGCGGCGAGGCGGGTATCATGTGGCGCGTTGGCAAAACGATAAGTGCCCGGCGGCAAAAGACCTGGCAAAAGCCCTGGTCGGAACAGGTCACGGGTGGTGCTGGTTGCGTCCTCCAGGCCGAATAGAACCTGCGCGATGTGTCCCTGCAGGGTTGGCAGCGTGAGGCACGCTCCCGGTTTGGCCGCGAAACCATTGGCTTGCGCGAACTGCCGGGCAAGCGGGGCAAGTTCGTCACAGGTTGCGTCCCATGTTGCCTTGGTCGCGAAGATAATGGGGACAGAAGATGCCGAGGGCGCGGTATCGAATGCTGAATGCATGAAGTTCTCGGTGTTCGAATGGCAGAAAAGCGAAGCATTTAGGCAGCGATCACCAGACGTTACAGGTCCGGTGTTTCGCCGACAATGCCTTACGACCGGAGACTGCCATCTCTAGGGGATTTTCATTTCGGCAAAAGCGCTTCGTTCGTTGGCGTACTCACGCCAACGGGCTGAGCTGGCATGGGGCCGAAAATATGATCTCTCGGTGGGATCAAAGATGGACCTCGTGAATGAACCATCTGATGTCCCTATCGTTAAAGTCGCGGGCAGCAGCAAGGCGGCACCCGGCGTCGTTATACAGAGCCGCCCATGCCCCGCGATTGCTTGGCGGGAGACCCTGGCCGGAAGCCATTTGCACCAAGTCTTGCAAACGAGCGACGCGGCGCGCCGGCAATTTGGGCCGCTTCGCATGCAGCTCACTATAGTAATCGATGAAAAAGGCTCTGCAGTTGGGAAATGCGCTGCGCAGGCCAACCAGAAACGACACCGCCTCGCTCGAGCAGCCGCCGAATAGCGTATTCAGTATGCTTCTTCCGAACAAGGCATCGTAGCTTCTACGCTCGGGCGCGGAGACCACCGAACGAATATCCTGCACGCGGGCCCTTTCGACGCGAACCCTCGATCGCAATCCCGTGCTTCGGATGCGACGTGCCGCAAGCCGGCACATTGGCGCGCTGCTATCGATGCAAAGTCCCTCAAAGCGATCGTCGAGCAGCGCCATTTGAATGGCAAGCGGCTCCGAACCGCATCCCAGCTCAAGCATTTTACCGACGCCCGCGCGATGCAAATGCTGTGCGATTGGAGTTCCGGTCCCAGCCGTGTAACTGAAGGCCGTTGCCAGGGCTTCCTGGTCAGTTCGATGATCGATCCCCTTAGCTTCATGCGCCGCGCCGAGACCTCGAATCGACCCGCCATAGGCACCTATGAATTTTTCGAGCTGGAACGCCAGTTCGGCAAACCCGCATTCCCCAAGCTGGTACCGGCCATTTTTCAGTCGCACAATTACCGTCGTTGCGTCCGTCAGATAGTCCAGACATCGCTTTAGGGCGGCAGTTTCGATTCCGCAAGCCAATGACAGATCATCGATCCGCCATGGCCTCTCCAGAAGTTTTAGAGTTCCCGCGCGAAGCAAGCCTAGCAGCAGCTCGCTGGCAAAATGGCCTTCGATGACGGCTACAAGATTTGCTTCAGCTGGCAAGAGTATCGCCCGCGACTTCCAGAACCCCGCGCGCCAGATATTCCATTAGAAACTCCTCCGGTGGCGCTGGGTAACCGGTCGACGTCTCGAAAGTCAGCCAATCGGCTTTACAACGAGGCTCGAACAAATAGGAAAACGCAGCAACGCTGGGTTTGTTCAGCTTGAAATTAACAACGTGGTTTTTGTCGTGATCGGAAAGACACAGGAGAAAGTCGTAGCGACGCGACAGCAGGTCCGACGGGATCGACGATGCCCGGTCGTCCGACAGCAGTTCAAGGATCTGGCTGCAGTCTGGCACCCCCAAAACCAAGGCAGATCTCGAACTTAGAGAAAGCGACGGTTCGTCACCATTCGAACGGCGGTTATGGCGCAGCAGCTCGTTAGAAGACCTTCTGCGGAGCTCGGTCGCTTGCAACATATACCTGACAAGACCAGCGATATGATGCGACCGGCCAAACCTATCACCAAAAAAATCCTCAACCGTGCACTGATCGGCTTGAGGTGACCGGCCTCTTCGAGTACGCCAGTCATCCATTGCATCGATCAGGTTGGCAAAATTGCGCCGGAACTGACGCAAGACATATCTTAGTAACGGGAAGCCCAGTCCGTACAAGTGCTGGTAGATCGTCGTCACGAATATGTGGCGATCCCTGGGCAGGGCTGCCGGGAAGTAATGATGATTGATGAATACCTGCGGATAGCTCGAAATCACCGTTCCGTCGTCCAACTCCAGGGTGGGAAAATTGAAGTCCGAAATGTGCCCGTCATACGCGATATCGTTCTGGTACTGGGTTAGCAGCGCGGTGCCGGGTTCCGGCGTCAGCAAATGTAGCTGAACGTTCAGCGGCGACAGATCCTTGTCAAAGCAGCTTCCAATGAGCTCGAGCGTGGCGTCCTGATCCGCCTTCGTTTCCTCCGGATAACCAGTGATGAATGACACCGTTGCCGACATTCCAAGCCGCTGCGTGGTGCTCAAGGTTTTCTCGAAGATGCCCAAATCCAGTTTCTTCTTTGAGATCTTCTGCATTCGCTCGGACCCGGCTTCGATGCCATAATAGATTGAAGTGCATCCTGACTTTCTCATACGGGCAAGAAGCTCATCGTCCACGCAGTCCTGGCGAGCAGAACACTTCCAGGTGTAGCCGCGCCCTTCGACCGCGTCGCAAAATTCCAAAACCTTTCGCCGATTGACGGTGAAAAGATCGTGCGTGAGGGAAAAGTCGGAGACCCCGTAGATGGCGTTCAGATGATCGAGCTCGCGGCGCAATCGGTCGGCAGATTTCAATCTGTACTGCCGTCCGAAAAAACTAGCCGTTGAACAGAACGTGCACTGGAAAGGACATCCGCGTCCGGCATCTACACGCAGCGAGGTCAGCCCGAGTTCCATGATGGGGTAACGATGATATGCGGGAATCGGAAGGTTATCGAGATTGGCAATGAGCGAGTTGCCGGAGTTGGTTTTGAACGTGCCGTTTGAAACAAACGAAATGCCCGGCACGCCCTCAAATGTTCCGCGTTTCAAACTTTCGACAACTGAAACGATGGTCTCTTCCGCCTCGTTTTTTACAATGACGTCGAACTGGCGGAAGGTCGT
>NZ_JBEKXH010000305.1:0-7902 GCF_049512235.1 Bradyrhizobium sp. | reverse complement strand
GAACCGCTGTTTCGGTGAACGCCGCGCCACCCCCCACCCCCGACCCCTCCCCACCACGCGCGACGCGCGTGGAGGGAGGGGAGCCCAGGATCACTCGTGCTCCCTGGCGGTGCGCAGCATTGTCCGGTCACGCGGCTCCGCGGACCCGGGAACGCTGAGCCGGGTCCGGAGCACGCCTCTCCGCTACGGCAGCTTCGGCCGCACGATGGCCCAGCCGATCCGCAGCAGCGGCTGCCGCCCGGCCACGAACCACTCGAAGGCGTGCGGCACTTCCGGCACCAGGCCCGGGAATCGCTGCGCGATATCGGCCGGCGGCGTGCCGGCGGTGTCGGACGCCTGCCAGACCACGACGCCGCCGGTTTGATTGAACTTCGCCAATGTCAGCCACGGCGTCCGTTGCGGCGCCGTGTCGAGCAACAGATGGGGACGCCCCGCGCCCAACGAGATCAGCGCCGCAAGCTGCGCATCGCCGGTGACGGCCGGCAGCCGCTGGTTGGTCCGCCGCGCAAAGCTGTCGCCGAAAAATTGCGCGATCTCGGATGCCGGCAACGACGTCGCCACCGCGCCGCTGCCGGTCCAGGGCAGAAACAGCGTGGCCGCGACCACGGCGAGCGCAGGCGCGACGATCGCCGCCGCCCAGACCGAACGCAGCAGGCGCTCGCGCCTGAGATGAACGAGGTCGCCGGTCGCGACGATCACCGCCAGTCCAGACATCAAGGATGCGACGCCCACCCCACAAGCGACCGAATCGAGATCGAACAGGCCGGATATCAGGCTTCCCGCCAGCGCCGGAGCGATGGCGAAGAAATAAACGAATTCGCGCGCCAGCGCATGGACCGGCGGCCGATAGATGATCGGCGTCTCTTCCGGGTTGCGACTGAGCCGGCCGGAGTTGAGCACCACCAGCAGCAGGATGCCGGACATCGCCAGCAGCACGCCGCCGAGCAACAGCGCGGCGTGCAGCGCCCTGGCGCCGAGATCGGCGACATCGGGCCATTGCGGCAACGCCAGCGCATCGGCGCGCATCAGCCAGACCAGGTAGGGCAGCGCCAACACCACAATGACCAGGATGGCGAACAGCGGATCGAACGACATCAGCGTGCGCCGTCCGCGCCTGGTCGCGAGCGCAAACAAGGCGAGCAGCAACAACAGCCCGACCGCGGCCGAAGACGTCAACAGCAGCAGCCCGGCATCGATCGACCATGCGAACCATGCGTTGCCCCTGTTCTGGCCAATCAATCGCCAGGAATGCAACAGCAGCAGCGCCCAGAATGGACGCGCCAGCACCAGCGGGCCGAACTCGAGGCCGGGCGAACTGAATGCCACCACCGTCATCGTCAGCAGGATGGCAAGCACCGCCTGTTGGCCGCCGACGATGGCGCGCGCCAGCTGGTACAGCGTCAAGAAAGTCGTGATGGTGCAAAGCTGTGCCAGCAGATAGACGCCGAACATGTGGTTGCCGGCGGCGCGGTACGCGACATCGGCGAGCCAGAACGAAAGCGGCGGGCCGAGATCGGTTCCCACCTGGTATTCGCGGCCATAGGCCAGCACCGTGGCAAGGCCGCCGGGAGGGCTTCGATACAAAAGCAACGGCACCAGCAGCCAGAGCGCCGCCTGAAGCAACACCACAAGCCAGACCACCAACCGCGGCCGGGCGCGGATCAGTTCGATATTCAGGGAAGTGAAACGCATGAAACGCATGAAATGCCCAAGCCGGCTCTATTCGATTTCGAAGGTGTGATAAGGCGCACGGACTGCTCAGGCAACCGGCACGGCATTCGCAATTGACATTGCGATTCGCACGCCTCACTGTTCGGCCGGGCCGCTCGGTTGCGCCGGATGCGTCGAGGGCTCGCAACATGGCGCCAGTCGCATCACCGCGCCGTCGGCGACCAGTGACAGCCGGCAATCATCTCGGCGTAGCGTCGGAATCGCGTTTGGGCCGCGTCGGCTGTGAATCGGCCATCGCGCCACCAGTCGGCTGCGATTCCGGTTGGTGTGTTCCAGTATTGACTTAAACAACCCCTGATGGCGAAGGCCGCCGGCGAAGACGCCGCAAGGAATTTCATTTGCACCAGAGAACCATTCGCTTTTGGCTTACTTGCCAGGTCATCGGTTGCGTCCTGCCGGCGGCCCTGGGATCGGCATTCCTTTTCACCGTTTCCTATCAACAGCAGCGGTCAATCCTCGAACGCAACAACATCGCCACCGCCCGTGCGCTGATGCAGGCGATGGATGCCGAGTTGTTCGGGGCCCAGTCGGCGCTGCAGGTGCTCGCGGCGTCGCTGCGCCTGGCTTCCGGCAATCTGGCGGGCTTCTATCTGCAGGCGAGCGAGGCATTGCCGCACATGGGGGGCAACTACATCGCCGTCACCGATGCCACCGGGCAGCAGCGTGTCAATACGCTGAAACCGTTCGGGGATCCGCTGCCTCAGGTACCGCTTTCCGCCAACATCCGGGGCTTGTTCGAGAACGCTCAACCGTCGATCTCCGATCTCTTCGTGGCCCCCGATATCGGGCGGTCTGCGATCACCCTGCAGGTGCCGGTATTCTCCGGGGGAAAAGTCATCTACTCCCTCGCCATGGGCATCCTTGCCGATCGCCTTGCGGAAATCCTGCGCCGGCAGAATCTTCCGCCTGACTGGATAGCCGCGGTGTTCGACAGCAGCGGCACGATTGCCGCTCGAACCCACTCTCCCGAACGTTTCGTCGGCGGCAAAGGTTCGGCAGCCTTCCTGCTGAGATCCGCCGGCCGCGCCGAGGGTGTCACCGAGGCCGAATCGATGGAGGGCATCCCGATATTGAGCTCGTTCAGCCGATCGCCGCGGTCGGGCTGGGCTGTCGCCATCGGTATCCCGAGGATCAGCCTGACCGGAAACCTGTGGCGCTCGCTCGGCTTCAACGCCGCCGTGACCCTGGCGCTGCTTGCATTGAGCATCTGGCTCGCCAAAGTCATCAGTGTCCGCATCAATCGTTCCATCCGTTCCCTTCAGGTCCCGGCGCTTGCGCTCGGAACACCGGAATTGCTGTCAATTCCGCCGACCGAAATCGTCGAAGTGAACGAAATCGGTCAAGCCCTCATGAAGGCATCGCAGATGATCGAGCAACGCGTGAGGGAACGCGAGCGAGGCGAAATGGCCGCACGGGAGATGATCGGAGAAAAGCACCTCGCCGACAAGATCAGCCGCGCCAAGTCGGAATTCCTGGCGTCGATGAGTCACGAGCTGCGTACGCCGCTGAATGCCATTCTCGGCTTTGCCCAGATGATCTATCAGCACGGAAATCTCAGCAGCGAAAAGCGCGTCCGCTACACCGAGAATATTCTGGAAGCCGGCGTGCAGTTGGAGAAGCTGATCGACGATCTCCTCAACGTGGCCCGCTTCGAATCGGGGCATGTCGACGTGAAACTCGAGGTTCTGGATTGTCTGGAGGTGATGACCGAAGTCAGCCACGTGCTGGAGCTCGCGGCGCGAAAACGAGGCATGCTGTTCACGGTCGACACCTCCGGCAACCTGCCCTCCATCGTCGCCGACCGTGGCCGGCTGATACAGGTTCTGCTCAACCTCGGCAGCAATGCGATCAAATACAATGTCGATGGCGGGTGGGTCTTGCTGACGGCTATTCCCTATGACGACGTCGTGCGCTTTGTCGTTCGCGATACCGGAATGGGGATTGCCGCCGAGCGCCAACACGAAATATTCGAGCCTTTCAATCGTCTCGGCAAGGAATTCACGCAGGAAGACGGCATCGGCATCGGACTGACGATCAGCCGCCGGCTGGTGCAGGCCATGAACGGCGGAATCGGATTCGAAAGCACGGTCGGGCAAGGCAGCAAGTTCTGGGTCGAGCTCAAGGTGGCCGACGAAGCCGCCGCGAAGACCGTTCGTATGGCGCCGCCGATCGCCACAGCCACGGACCCGCGGTGCACGATTCTCTACATTGAGGACAAGATTCCGAACGTCGAGCTGATGCGCGCCATCATCGCGGATTTGAGCCACACACGCTTCGTCGATGCGCAAACGGTCGAGGACGGCCTCAAGATTGCCCGTTCGCTGCGGCCCGATCTCGTCATCACCGATATTCACCTGCCGGACGGCAAGGGTTTCGACGTTTTGCGGGCGCTTCGCGAGGATGGTCGAACCTCCCACATTCCCGTCATTGCGCTGACCGCCGATGCGATGCCTTCCAACATGCACAACATGAATCTGGCGGGTTTCGATCACATTCTGACCAAACCGCTGAAGATACCGGACCTGATGAAAATCCTGCGTGCGACACTCAAGGCGGCTTGAGCCGGTCGATGATATCTTGATGGCGCCGAGCCTGGCACCTGCCGGCGCCGTCGTCACGGCCGGGCTTCGCCGGGCGGAACAGCCAGGTCCTGTTATCAGCGCGTGTCAGATTCCGGCAGAGGCTTCAGGCGCCGCGCCGCTCGCCATCGTGACGACTTCAGCTGCCATCGTCATGCCCTGATGTCTTTCGCGCGCCGCCACCACCGGGGCAAAAAAGCGGCGGTGATGCACGCTGGGCCCGAGCCGAGCCAGCGCCTGCAGATGCTCCGGCACGGCATAGCCCTTGTGGGCCGCAAAACCATAGCCCGGGCAATCCTGCGCCAGCTTGCACATCAGCCGGTCGCGCGAGACCTTGGCAATGATCGAGGCCGCCGCGATCGAGAGCACCAGGGCGTCGCCGCCGATCACGGCCTCGCAGTCGCAAGGCGTATCGAGCCGGTCGCGGCCATCGACGAAGACGTGTTTGGGCATTTCCGGCAAAGCCTGCACCGCGCGCCTGAGCGCCCACAGCGATGCGCGCAGGATATTGTCACGATCGATCCGCGCGGTCGAAGCGAAGGCGACCGCGAAGGACGCCGTGGTACAGATCTGCTCGAACAGTTCCTCGCGGCGCTCCGGCGTCAACCGTTTGGAATCGTCGATGCCCCTGGGAATCCGCTGGGGGTCGAGCACGACAGCCGCAGCCACGACCGGACCCGCCAGCGGGCCGCGCCCGGCCTCGTCACAGCCCGCCACCGGCCAGACACCACGCTTGATCAGCGCGCGCTCGCGGCGAAAGCTCGGCGGCGCCACCGCAATCACGCCTTTGGCCGGCCTGGCCGGAGCGTCCTTCGATTTATCCCGAATCATGCCGGGATCGTGCGCAAGCGGACCCGGAGGCGCAACCGGGAAATGCCGCTGACCTCCGGCATTTCACCGCTTTCAACAGACGAGCGGCGAGCAGTCGCGTTTCATGTCAGGCTTGGTGTCGAGAGGAGGCTCAGATGAGCGATCCCCAACCATTGCCCGTCATCATCAAGCTTTACCCGAACCGGCGGCTCTACGATGGTGAAATCGGACGCTACCGCAGTCTGGTTGAGCTGAAGGCCTGGAGGGAACGGCAGGTGCCGTTCTTGATCGTCGATGCCAGGACCGGCGACGATGTCACCGAGCGCATCCTGTCATAGCGAGCGCCGATGCCAGGCTTGCCTGGAACGACCGCCGGCGTGGCGATAGCGTCGGGATCGTTCGCCATCAGCCATCCGCGGAAGTGGTCGCGCAACGTGTCACGGCGTTTGCTATGGCTGCAGCCCCGCTGCTAGCCGGATATCCCTGATAATCATAAACAAATGCCGCGCGTCGGTCGGCGACGGCGCGAAGCCGAAGTGCTGGTAGAATGCAACGGCGCGGTCGTCTTTAGCGTGAACGGCGAGCGCGCGGACGCCGATCATATCGGCGACCTGGAGCGTGCGCCCAAGCGCATCGAGCAGCAAGCCGGAGCCAACGCCACGGCCTTGGGCATTGACGTGGACGGCAAGGCGCGCCAGCACCAGCAAGGGGATCGGGTGGCGGGGCATGCCCTTGACGACGCGCTGCGGCGCCTGCGCGTGCTGAACCTCACCGGCGACGATCGTGTAGAAACCGGCGACCTCGTTGTCGCTGAAGGCGACATAGGTCTGCGATGAATTCGACTGCTGGGCCTGCAACGCGTGACGTAGCAGGAAGCGATCAAGCTCCGGTTGCCCACAGGTAAACTGCTCCACGTCGTGGCCACGATGCAGTTTTTGGATGCGAAGCGAACGCGTCACGGCTCGCTTTTGGGATCGAACACGGAAGGCTCGCGAAACAGTCGCTCGAGGCGCGGATGACGACTTGGCGGCACATCGAGCGCGGCAATAAATGCGTCCCACCCCTTGGCACCGAGCGTGAAGACTCGGCGATCGGCGAGCCGCTCCTCGGCCTCGCTGAGCGCAGCGTCGAGCACGAATTCGCTGACCGACTTGCGTTCGGCGGTTGCGGCAGCCTGCAACGTCTTTTTGGCGGCTTGGCTCAGCCGAAGATCAAGCTTTTCCGTCCGATGGGTGCGTTGTGTCATGTTGCCTCCTGACACCTGGGATAACATCATTGCCAGACAATGTCACGACAAATTGGAAAGCGTGGGCGGTGATTGCGATCCTGGATCATCCGCCTGTCGCACGGACATCCGGCGCTAGAACAAACTCAGCTGCTGCCCGCTGCGCTCGGGCCGCGCGAAATGATCGGTGGTCAGTTTCGAGCGCCGCTTGTTGAGGCCGAGCTTGTCGCAGGCGATCTCGAACCGGCGTCCGATCATCCAGGCCATCGGCCCGGTGCCCTTCATCCGGGTTCCCCACTGCGAGTCGTAGTCGCGCCCGCCGCGCATGTCGCGGATCAGGGTAAAGACGTGTCGATAGCGGTCGGGATAGTTCGCCATCAGCCACTCGCGAAACAGGTCGCGCACCTCCAGCGGCAGCCGCAGCAGCACATAGCTCGCTTCCCTGACGCCGGCATGGGCTGCGGCGTCCAGAATGCGCTCGATCTCGGAATCGTTCAGCGCCGGGATGACCGGCGCGACCATCACGGTGGTCGGAATTCCCGCCTCCGACAACTGCCGCAGCGCCTCGAGGCGCCGCGACGGCGTCGAAGCCCGCGGCTCCATGGTACGCGCCAGTTTGGCATCGAGCGTGGTGACCGAAATCGCCACCTTGGCGAGACTGCGTTTCGCCATCCGCGCCAGGATATCGATGTCGCGCGCGACCAGCGCGGATTTGGTGACGATGCCGACCGGATGGCCGGCGCGTTCCAGCACTTCGAGGATGCCGCGCATGATCTTCCGCTCGCGCTCGATCGGCTGATAGGGATCGGTGTTGGTGCCGATCGCGATCATGCGCGGCTGGTAACCCGGCGCCGCCAGTTCCTTTTCCAGAAGCTGCGGCGCGTCGGGCTTGGCGAACAGTTTGGTTTCGAAATCGAGCCCCGGCGACAGGCCGAGAAAGGCATGGGTCGGCCGCGCGAAGCAGTAGACGCAGCCGTGCTCGCAGCCCCGATAGGGATTGATCGACCGGTCGAAACCGATATCGGGGGAATCATTGCGGGTGATGACTTTCCGCGCGGTATCGAGCGCGACGGTGGTCTTGAAGGACGGCAAGTCATCGAGGCTCTGCCAGCCGTCATCGAAGGCCACGCGCGCTTCGGCCTCGAAGCGGCCGCTGTCGTTGGATTGCGCGCCGCGGCCCCGCCGCCGCCCGCGCTCGATCGCGACAGCCAGCTCAGGGAAGGGCGCAGGAGACGTAATGGGCGCACCCGCCGGCTCGGAGGGCGCCGCGACCGGCGGGTGCTTGAGGGCACGAGAGGATGCTCTGCTCATGGCGCGACCCTAGCAGACGTTAAGAACAAATCAAGAACATTTTCGCCTGGATGTTCAAAACTTGCCTTCCGACCTGCCATCGCCGGCCGCGTCCGTTCGATTAAGGTCCTCAACGAGCTCGACCGGTTCGATCTGGCGATCGAGGTCATCAACCACGTGCCCGCCTCGCCGAACCCGCGCTCGGCGGAACCGGCACCCGCGATCTGCCGCAAAAAGCCGCAAACGAGCGGGCTGATTTGCCCAGGG
>NZ_JBEKXH010000304.1:0-7987 GCF_049512235.1 Bradyrhizobium sp. | reverse complement strand
GCCCGAGGACGTGGCGGGAGAAGCGTGTGAGGAAGTTGCGATGGTTGCGCAGCATCCGATCGAGATTCCGGTCGCGCACCGCGCGGCGCTGGACCGCGCCGCCGAGATGATCCTGCAAGCCAAGCGGCCGTTGATCATGCTTGGCGCCGCGGCGTCGCGTCCGCGCAGCACGGCAGGCATTGGCGGCTTTGTGCGCCGCACGAAGATTCCGTACTTCAACACGCAGATGGGCAAGGGTACCGTTCCGGGCGGCAGCAATCTGTATATGGGCACCGCCGCGCTCAGCGAGCGCGACTATGTGCATGAGGCTGTGGACCGGGCCGACCTGATCATTGCCATCGGCCATGACACCGTCGAGAAGCCTCCTTTCATCATGGGTCCGAAGGGCCCCCAGGTGATCCATGTCAGCTATATGCCCGCCAATGTCGAACTGGTCTACTTTCCGCAGTGCGAGGTGGTCGGAGACGTCGGTCCGAGTCTTGAATTGCTGGCCGACCGCGTCGAAGGGCGACTGCATAATGCCGGCGCATTGCTGAGCCTTCGCGAAGGCATCCTCAGTCGTATCGCCGACCGCGCCACCGAGGATCGCTGGCCGCCCACCCCGCAACGCATTGTGCATGACGTGCGAAGGGTCATTCCCGAGGACGGCATCGTCGCCTTGGATAACGGGATGTACAAGATCTGGTTTGCGCGAAACTATCGCACCTACGTGGCGAATACGCTGCTGCTTGACAACGCGCTTGCGACCATGGGCGCCGGCCTGCCATCGGCGATGATGGCCGCGATGCTTTATCCGGAACGCCGGGTAATGGCGGTGTGTGGCGACGGCGGCTTCATGATGAATTCGCAGGAAATGGAAACCGCGGTTCGCCTCAAGCTCAATCTCGTCGTGCTGATCCTGGAAGATTCGGCCTACGGCATGATCCGCTGGAAGCAGGCCGTGGATAATTTTCCAGATTTCGGCCTGACATTCGGCAACCCGGATTTCGTCAAATACGCCGATAGCTATGGTGCAAGAGGTTCACGGGTCGAAAGCACCGACGATCTGATTCCGGCGCTGGAACGGGCTTTCAAAAGCGGCGGGGTGCACCTGGTCGCGGTTCCCATCGATTACACCGAAAATACCCGCGTGCTGATCGATGAACTCCGCGAGAAGTTGAAGACGGTCGACGAACCGGCGACGTGAGGGTTGGGGGTAACGTAAGTCGAGAAGCGACGATCGCGAAACCGAAATTGCATCAGGAATGGAAACGCCACACCAGATCAGGAGTGATAGCCGATGAAGTCTTTTACATTCCAGGCGCCGCCGAATATTCTGTTCGAGGCCGGCGCATCGAAAAAGCTGGCTGAACTGGTTTCCGGATATGGTGCAACGCGCGTCCTTCTCGTCACCGACAAGGGTGTGCGCAAAGCGGGCCTGACCGCGGCTGCCGAACAAGGACTGGTTGCGAATGGATGTGAACTGACAGTGTTTGACGGCGTGGAGGCGGACCCGCCGTCGCACGTCGTCGAGCGGGCGATCGCCCTGTGCCGCGATGGGGCGGTCGAGCTGGTCGCCTCGATCGGAGGCGGTAGCGCGCTCGATACCGCGAAGCTCGTGGCCTATCTCGCCAAGACCCCCGACCGCCTCGACGATATCTACGGCGTCGGTCTTGCCAGGGGTGAGCGTCTTCCGCTGCTGCTGGTGCCGACGACGGCCGGCACCGGCTCGGAAGTGACGCCGATAGCGATCGTCACGACGCCCACGACGGAAAAGAAAGGCGTCGTCTCGCCTCGATTGCTGCCGGACTGGGCGATCCTCGATCCGGAGTTGACGCTTGGCTTGCCCGCGCACGTCACCGCTGCGACCGGCATCGACGCCATGGTGCACGCGATCGAGGCCTATACCAGCCGGCACAAGAAGAATCCGATGTCGGATCAGCTGGCGCGGCAGGCCCTGGCGCTGCTGTCGGCGAATGTGCGTGCGGTCTGCGCAGACGGCTCGAATCTTGAAGCGCGGTCGCAGATGCTGCTGGGGTCCATGCTGGCCGGCATGGCCTTCGCCAATGCCCCGGTTGCAGCGGTTCATGCGCTGGCCTATCCGATCGGTGCGATATTCCACGTGCCGCATGGTTTGTCGAACGCCCTGGTGCTGACCCAGGTGCTCCGGTTTAACTTGCCGGAAGCGGAAGCGCTCTATGCCGAGCTCGCGCCGATCGTTGACCCCAAATCGCAAGCCATGGGTGTCAGCCAGCGGGCACGGCTTTTCGTCGACGCGATCGCCGCGATCTGCAGAGACTGCAACGTGCCGGCTTCGCTCGCCGACGTCGGCATTGCGAGGAGCGACCTGAAGAAGCTTGCCGAGGATGCGATGAAACAGACGCGGCTTCTCGTCAACAATCCGCGGGAAGTAAATTTCGAAGATGCGCTGGCGATCTATACCGAAGCCTTCGGGAACAGAGCAGCCGCCTGACCCGGCGACGCATGAAATTTGACCTTGGCTGAAGTCGCAGTGCGAGGAGGACGATGAGCGAGCAAGACAAATCGCCAGCCGCTGCCCCGGATCATGCGCTGGAATGGGCAAGGCTGTGGCAAACCATGGCGGAGTCCTCGAATCGCCTGGTTGAGGCGTGGTCAGGTTCCATGGCGCCGTTCATGCTGGCTCGGATCTCGGAGAAGCCGGTCGGTTTTGGCGATGGCAACGAGTTATCGGCGACCATCGAGCGAATGGCGCAGGGGCCGCAGCTTGCCGATGCCTGGGACATCGACCGCAAGCTGGCGTTGGCCGTTGCCGCCTGGATCGAGATGCGCCAGCGTCTGGCGAGCTATAGTGCGGTGGCTTCCGCGCCCTGGACCGAGGCTTCGAAGCGATTTGTTGAAGCGATGTCCGCGACCGGCGCGAGCGAGGCGCCGGGTCCGGATTGGCGCGAGGCATTTGCCAAATGGAGCGAAATCTCCAAGCAGGAACTAATTCGGAACCAGCGGGCCGACGACTTTCTGAAGGCACAAAAGGAGCTGCTTCAGGCCGGGCTGCAGTTGCGAAGCCGGCAGGACGACGTCGCCGATTCTGTTGCGGCGATGCTCGGTCTGCCGACGCGCAAGGATTTCGACGAGGTGACCCGACAATTGACCGAGCTGCGGCGCGAGGTCCGTGCGCTTGAACGTCCGATGCAGGCCAAAGGTGCGGAATCTAAAGGTGCGGAAAATGCCGAATAGGGCGTCATCCGGCGGCACTCGAACCGAACGGTGGCTCACCATCGACGACTATGTGGACGATTACATCGATGCCGCGGTCGATCGTATCTGCCGCGAAACCGGCCACGACAGGGTGACGCTTCTGGGGATCTGCGAGCGTGGGGTCTTCACCACCTGCTATGCGGCGCTTCATCCGGACAAGGTCAAGAACCTGGTCCTGACCATCACGCCGTTTGATTTCCACGCTGACATCAAGGACACGGCGGCGCATCATGGCCTCCTGAATATCTGGACGCGGAGCCTCGATCCGGAGGACATCGACAAGCTCGTGGATACCTATGGGGTGTTGGCGGGTGAGTTCATGAGCTCGGTATTTTCGATGATGACACCGATGCGCTCGCTGACGAAATACAATGTCGACCTCATCGATGTGGTCGACGATGGGGCCAAATTCATGAATTTTCTTCGGATGAAAAACTGGCTCGCGGACCGGCCACATCATCCCGGCGAGGCCGCCAAACCGTGGCTTAAGCAGCTCTATCAGGACAACCGCCTGGCCGATGGCAGCTTTACCCTATCGGGCCGTCAGGTCGACCTCAAAGCCATCACCGCGCCGGTTCTGAACGTGTTCGCGCTGGACGATCACATCATTCCGCCAGACTGCTCGCGCGCGCTTGGTGCGAAGATCGGAAGCGACGATTACACGGAGATTGCTCTGCCGGGCGGGCATGTCGGACTCTTCGTCTCCAGCAAGTCGCAGGGTAAACTCAGCCAAAGCATCGCCGATTGGCTGGTCGCCCGCGACGCCACTTCCAGGGGCAAAACCTGATGCGTAACAAGGTCGTCGATGCCGCGGAGGCGGTTGCCATCATCCGTTCCGGAGATACCGTTGCCTCATCGGGCTTCGTAGGGGTTGGAACGCCCGACGAAATCATCAAGGCGCTGGAGTGGCGGTTCGTTCAGACCGGGGAGCCCCGCGACCTCACGCTGGTATTCGCTGCTGCACCGGGCGACGGCGCCGATCGCGGCCTCAATCGTCTGGCCCATCCTGGGCTCATCAAGCGCCTGATCGGCGGACATTTTGGCCTGGTGCCGAAACTGGCGCGAATGGCGGTCGACAATCTTGTTGAGGCGTACAATCTGCCGCTTGGATGCGTTTCGCATCTATTTCGCGAGATCGCGGGACGCAAGGCCGGCCTGCTTTCAAAGGTTGGTTTGGGAACCTTTGTCGATCCAGCCAATGGCGGAGGAAAGTTGAATGAGCGTACCATCGAAGATCTGGTGCGCCTGCTGGAGATCGATGGCGAGCCGTGGCTCTTCTACAAGGCATTTCCGATCAATGTCGCGATCATCCGCGGGACGACCGCAGACCGGAACGGCAACATCTCGATGGAAAAGGAGGCCCTGACGCTTGACAATCTGGCGCTCGCGACCGCCGCCAAGAACTGCAAGGGGTTTGTCATTGCACAGGTCGAGCGCATCGCGGCATCCGGTTCGCTCAATCCACGGCACGTGAAGATACCCAGCGTCCTGATTGATTGCGTCGTCATTGCGCAGCCGGAAAATCATGCCCAGACCTATGCCACCGGCTACAACGGCGCATTCTCGGGCGAGTTGCGCGCGCCCACCGACCGAAATGTCCCGCTGCCGCTGGATGACCGCAAGATCATCGCGCGCCGGTGTGCGCTAGAACTGCCGATGGGCGGTGTAGTCAATCTCGGTATCGGCATGCCCGAAGGGGTTGCTTCGGTCGCTGCGGAAGAGAAGCTGTTCATTATGTGACCTTGACCGCTGAGCCCGGCATCATCGGCGGCATCCCCCAGGGCGGTCTTGATTTCGGTGCCGCGATCAATGCCGAATCCATCCTCGACCAGAATCAGATGTTTGACTTCTATGACGGCGGCGGGCTGGATCTGGCGTGCCTCGGCATGGCTCAGGTCGATGGCCGCGGCGATGTCAACGTCAGCCTGTTCAACGGGCGTCTCGCTGGCGCCGGCGGGTTTATCAACATATCGCAGAATGCGCGTCGGTTGATGTTCGCGGGCACGTTCACATCCGGCGGTCTCAAGACCGCCATCGTGGATGGCCTGCTGAAGATCGTCAATGAAGGAAAGGCGCCGAAATTTGTCGACAGGGTCGACCAAATCACGTTTTCGGGACGGCTTGCCGTCAGCAACGCACAGCCGGTTCTCTACGTGACCGAACGATGCGTGTTCAGGTTGGTTGCGGAAGGTCTCGAACTGATTGAGATTGCACCAGGTATCGATATCGAGCGGGACATTCTTGCCCTGATGGGATTTCGGCCTGTGATCCAGTCGCCGAAAGCCATGGATGCGTCACTGTTCAGGGATGGGCTGATGCAGCTTGATGACAGGCTTCTCTACCGTCCATTGACTGAACGGCTCATTTTCGATGAGAGACGCAACACGCTGTTTCTGGGCCTTGACGGCTACCGGGTCCACAAGCTCTGCGATATCGAGGCGATACGCGAAGCCGTATTTGAGATCTTCGCTCGCGTAGGGCATCGCTTTTCCGCGATCATCAACTACGACTCGTCTGATATCGCGCCGGACATGGCCGCTGGTTGGTTTTCGATGGCAGCCGACGTGGAGCGGACATGTTATGATCATGTCTCCCGCTACACGACGAGCGCGTTCATGCGTCTTAAGCTTGGCGACGCTTTGTCTCGCCGCGACGTCGGGGCGCATATTTTCGAAACCTCGGCCGATGCTCACCGGCATGTAGCCGAGTCAACGCAAGTATCCATACCGTTCTGAACTGCGGTCGCGCGCCAGCGCTGATCGCAAATGAGCAGATCGAGGTTGTCACGAAATTTCTCGGCGCAAATGCCCCCGGGCGTTTGCGATCCTCACGAGGCGGTGCGGGGCTGGTGGCGGTGGACGCGAGCGGCGTCATGACGTGCGCTCGCCTCCGGCGGCGGTGATGACGGCGACGATGATGAGACCGGTGAGCAGCAGACGGACCCCGGCGCTGACGCCAAATGTATTGAGCATGGTGAGCAGCAGCACCAAAAACAGCGCTGCGCCCCAGAGGCCTGGAACATTCGCCTTGCCGCCGGCGACCGAGGTGCCGCCGATCACCACCACGGCGATGGAAGCCAGCAGGTATTCGTTGCCGATGTCGACATTGGCGCCGCGGAAATAGCCGGCCAGCAATGCGCCATCCAGACCGCCGAGCGCGCCTGACAGGGCGTAGGTGGCAAAGCGCACCCACCCGACCCTGATTCCGGCGAGCCGCGCCGCCCGCATATTCTGCCCGATGGCGAGGACGGACCGGCCGAAGACCGTGCGCTGCAGCGCGACGCCGGCGCCGATCGTGAAAAGCACCGTGAGAATGGCGAGGATCGGAATGCCCTGCAGCTGGATGTTGGTGAAATCCGCGAAGCCGGGCGGCGGCTTGATCTGGAGGCCGCGACCGTAGCTGATGTCGATCGATTGAATGATAAAGCTGGCCGACAGCGTCGCGATGATCGGCGGAATGCGCAGCGCCCAGATCAATAGATAGTTGACGGCCCCGATGGCGAGCCCGCAACAGAGCGCGGCGAGCAGACCGACCGCGACGCGGCCATCGTCGCCGGCCATCACCGTCATCGCCACCGCGCTGGCGAGCCCGATATTGGCCGGCAAAGACAGATCGACATTGCCCGGCCCGAGCGTGATGACGAACATCTGGCCGACCCCGACCACCACCGTGAACACCGCGAGCGAAAGCGCTGCGGTGAGCATGCCTCCCGCGCCATAGCCATGGGTGAAGAAGATGGCCGCCAACCAGACCGCCAGCGCGCCGACGAATGACCAGATCCAGGGTCTGACAAAAACCTTGCCGACTGCTGCCCTCATCGCTCGGCTTCCTTTCGGCTGATCAGCACGCGGGCGGCGAGGACGACGATGAGAATGGCGCCATTGGCTGCGACCTGCCAATCCGGCGGAATATGCATGAAGGTGAGGAGCGGTGAGGCGGCGAGCGCCAGCGTCAACGCGCCGATTACCGCGCCGACCGGCGAGACACGACCACCGACAAATTCGCCGCCGCCGAGGATGACGCCGGCGATCGACAGCAAGGTGTAGCCGTTGCCGATATTGGCATCGGCGGAGGTGGTGATGCCGATCAGAGCGAGACCCGATAGCACGCCGAACAGGCCGGTGCACGCGAACAACGCCATCTTGGCCTTGAGCAGCGACCAGCCGGCACGGCCAATGGCGACCGCGTTGCCGCCGGAGCCGCGCAGGATCGCGCCATACGATGTGCGCATCAGACCGACATAGGCAACCAAGGCGATCACCAGCGCGGCCAGGATCGGAAATGGAACGAAGGGCGGCTTGACGCCCATCGTCGCCAGCAACCAGCCCGGCGCTTTGCCGCCGGGTTTCGGC
This sequence comes from Bradyrhizobium sp., assembly GCF_049512235.1. Classification (GTDB taxonomy): domain Bacteria; phylum Pseudomonadota; class Alphaproteobacteria; order Rhizobiales; family Xanthobacteraceae; genus Bradyrhizobium. The sequence continues at coordinate 419 of NZ_JBEKXH010000304.1, read as the reverse complement.
AACAGCAGGATGGCGAGACCCTGCCAGACGAAGCTCATGCCGAGCGTCACGACGATCGAGGGTAGATTGCGCAGATAAATCAGCGCGCCCAGTGCGGCGTAGGCGGCGATGCAGCCGAGCAGCATGGCAATTCCGAAGAGCGGCGTCTCGCGCAGCCAGGTAGCCGTGACACAGCCGACGAAGCCGACGAAGGCCCCGATCGACAAATCGAGGTCGTTGCCGGCGATGACGAACATCTGGGCGATCGTCGCGAGCGCAATCGGGATCGCAAGATTGAGCATCAGCGTGAAGCCGAAATAGCTGATCGCGCGCGGATTGAGCCAGGCGATCGCGGCCAGCACCAAAGCCAGCGACAACGCCGGCAGCAGCGCGCGCAACAGGCGCGGTTCCCTGAGCTTGCCGATGGCGCGCGACGCCGG
>NZ_JBEKXH010000303.1:0-8031 GCF_049512235.1 Bradyrhizobium sp. | reverse complement strand
GCTTTGCTATAGGTCTGGACAACCCCTGGATTCCAATCCACATCGCTCCAATCAGGGACAGTCTGTGCCCTCCCCTGGAAATCTCGGGGTACAGCCGGGGCACAGACGCCAGCTGATGCGTGATTTGATCGCCCGCTGTCTGCCATCGACCGCGCGAACGAATGCCACCAGTGCAGTTGCTATCGAGCCCGGTCGACCGAAATCGTTGGCGCGGTCCTATCTTCGTCGGGTAAACGCCCGGCCCGCTCTGGTTCCCGCGCGTGCGATGGGCAGGTTGAGGATGGTTCATGGTAAATCACAAAGTCGCCGCACGATTGCAGGTTGGACCAAACTGTCTGCTGTTCTTTATCGACGAGAATGAGAGGTAACGCGATATACCTCGCGCAGATTCTCTACTCAATTCTGCTGTGAACGTGTAACGTTTCAAAATTGCAACGGGAGATTTTGGGAAGGGCCGCAACAATGGATTTCATGACGGATATGATAACCGGTTCGCGGTCGAGGGCGGCATGACGATTATCATGGGATACACGGTGGGCATCGTTCCGATCGTGATGGGCGACATTCTGGTTACGCGCGCCGGTGCATCGGATAGTATGTTCAACAAACTGGCTTTCGGGCAAATGAACGAAAAGGCAGCAGCGCATGTCTCGATGCTGCGGCAAAAAGTCAACATCATAAATGACGACATGATTTTGGTCTGGGCGGGAAACCTGTTGCAGGCAAGCGCGGCATTCCGCCACATAGCAGACGCAATCGAGCGCCGGCCGGCTGCGGCCGAGGACATCGGCGCGGTCATTCGCGCCATCCCGGAAGCGCAGCGGAACGACCTCAGTCTGATCGGGCTGATCCAGAAAAGTAGCGGCTTCACCTCCTTCTTCTGGCATAACGCGCTGCAGATACCTGTGGAGGTCTGCGGCAATGCCGTGATCGCCGGCACCGGAATCGACTATGTTGCCAGGCTGGTCGCCGAACTGGAACACAAGCACCGGTGCAACCCTCCTGATGGCGAGTCCGACGAACTCAAGGCTGTCCTCTTTGCCATGCTGATAGCGGCCGAGGCGGCCGGCCTTGAGCATTTCAGCGGGGCGAACCTGGTTGACCGCTGGGGTGGCGCGATCGAAGTCGCATCGTTCGAGCGCCGGCGTGCCAAGAAGCTCAGCGATACGCTCTATGCGTTCTGGGAATTCCAGACCGAAGCCGGCGGCCGGCTCGAACTGATTCCGAAATTCGTCAAGGTGCAGTATCACAAGGACCTGTTGGTGATATTCCTGCTGCGCGGACAGGGGTCGAGCCGAGAGGAATTAAGGTTCGAGGTATATGTCTGGGGCGTCCCACCCCTCATCTCGCCCTATCAAATCGGCAGCGTCGTTCACGTTCCACATCCATCCTTCAGGTATGATTATCTGTGCAGCCAGATCGCACTCAAGACGGGGACAACGGTTAACAGGGTGAACTCGCTGGTGCTGGCGGACAAAGACAGTCTCGCGATCCGATTCTTCCAGGACGGACAGAAGACGGCTGTGCAAGTTGACCGCGACTATGAGATAGCCATCGAGGAGTTTGCTCGGGAAATGCAGTCGCACTGAAACATTTCGCCTTGGACTGAATTCACGGCCGGTTCGTCGGGGCGACTGTCCAGCAATATCCTCCAGATCAATCAGTCCCCGAACGATTGCAACTTATTGATTTTATTTATCTTTCCTGCATCCACTGGAACAGCCACGCGCTCCGGAGCCATCTCCACGACGTAGCCCTGAAGTGCAACCCATGATAGATGTTGACGCGAGAGCCATCAAAAACCAGAGTGGACGAAACGAACGGCGCGCGGATGGATGATCTGTTGCATGCGGCACGGCGGACTGCACGCGGCATCCGCCTCGTTGGCGAGGTAGCCCAACGCAAGCTCGGACCGGGTCAGGTCCTGATTTCAGCCGGGGCCCCATCGCCTTCTACCTATGCGGCCAAGCATGATTTCCTGTTCGCCGAAAGCACCATGCCGGCAGATCGGCTCGAAGCCTTCGGTGCGGAGATCACCAAGGCGGCGGCGATCAAGACCGACGAAATTTGCGGCGACGGCGCGACCCTCACTGCTATCCTGGCACAATCCATCACAGAGCAAAGTGCCCGCGCCATCGAATCGGGAGCCGATCCGGTCGAGCTTCAGCGTGGTATCGATCTGGCGGTGAAGACCGTTCTGCGGGATATCCGCCAGCAGGCATACAAGACGGCGACAATCGCGATGTACCAGAATGTCGCGAGGATCTCGGCCGATGGGGATCCGGACGTGGCCTCAGTCGTCGCTCGGACGTTCGGCAACAGCCGCAATCTGAAACTGGATCTGGGCACCATCAGAATCGACGGGCTGATATCCAACAAGCCGATCATCAAGATTGCTCGCGCGGGGGGCGGTTACCGTATCAAGGTGGCAGGCGGTACCGAGGCCGAAGCGAGGGGGCGCAAGCGTTATATCGAAATGTCACTCCGGGCGGTGCGGGCAGCGCAGGCCGGAGGGGTGGTGGCCGGCGGCGGCGCAGCGCTCCTGCATGCAAGCCGTGCACTCCAAAGCCTGGAACCGGACAGCCAGAGCCTGAAGGCGGGAGTAGACGTCGTCCTTCATGCGGTGCTCACTCCGATACGGCTGCTCGTCGAGAATGCGCAAGTCAACAGCAGATCGGTCATTGACAGCCTTTTGCGCGAATCGAACGCGCACGTCGGCTACGATATCACGAGCGGCAACTACGCGGATATGATCGACGCCGGCATCGTTGATACGGCAGAGAGCCTGGAAACCGCGTTGACGAACGCAGCAGAGGTGGCCACGACCGCAACCACAGCGCCCGCCGCATTCGCGCGCACGCGCGAATTGACTGCGCTCCAGAGCCAGAACCCGCATTTCCTGAACATGATGTCGAAGGTCCTGGAGCCGCATGATGCGGATGGGGGTGCCGTCGATATGGCAGAGCGCAACTTGGCCGCGGTCGTGGAAGGCGGCGGGAAAGCCGACGCGAAACTCGGCAAACTTCTGATAGACGCGATCGAGCCGTCCGTCAGGAGGTATCTCGTCGGCGACTGTCCCGATCGCGTCGTGCGGGGCGGCTCCTTCAAGGTTGCCGTCTATATCGCTTTGAGCGAACTGCACGAACACACCCGTGCTCTCGATCTCAACGTGCCGGAGCAGGGACTCGGGCTCGACGTCGTCGTGAAGGCCGATGGTTTCGAGATAAGGCCCGAGAGCCGTCTGCCAATTCACCTGCCGCCGCGCGACGAGTCAACGAGAGCCGAGTTCTCTCTTCGGGCGCTCGATACCGGCGACAGGCTTGTCCGCATCTCGGTCTTCAACGGCGGAACGGCTCTCGGAGGCCTTGACATTGCGGTCAATGTCGCAGCGGCAGGAGAGGCCGTGAACGCCAGGCGGCAGGCGAGCAGGGACCCCGTCACAAGGTTCGCAGCCGACGAGACGCAAGCGACCCTCAAGGTGGAATACGACAAGAAGCGGAAGGAATACTCGTTCGACTGGCGGGACAGCGAAGGTGACCAGCCCGCGGATCACCTGGATGACGCCTTGTCGCCGGTCGACGGTGCAATCAACGACGTTATCGGCAAGATTCAGGAACTCGTTCGGCGCGATTATCCGATCGATCCATCAGTCGCCGCCAGGCTGCAAAGGGAGTGGGGCATCAGTCTCTGGAACACGCTGGTTCCCGAAAAGACCCGCAAGCGCTTCATCGATCGCCATCGCCAGAGCATGCTTGAGAAGCTGGAGATTATTTCGGACGGCGACCCGTTTCCGTGGGAAATGCTCTACCCTTTCGAGGCCAACGAGCCCGCCTTCGACAAGGGCTTTCTGGTCGACATCGTCGAGCTCTCCCGCTGGAGGCTCGGGTCGCGACCGCCGAAGGTGATCGCGCTCCGTCGCGCTGACTTCGTCATTCCCAACCAGGGGCCGGCCAATGCCGAGAACGAGGCCGATGAGGTATCGACCCTTCTCCGGAAATGGAGCACGGCGCTCAAGGACTACCGCATTACGAAATCCAAGGAACTATACGATCTGCTGGACAAGTCGGCGGCAAGCCTGCTGCATTTCGCCTGCCACAACGCCGTGGAAGCAGGGACCGGGCGCATCATCATCGACTCTCCGGTTACGTCGGATGATTTCGGCAGCTATCAGGGCAAGTTGAAGCGGCCGGCGCCGTTCGTGTTCATGAACGCCTGCCGAAGCGATGACAAGCCGTTGCGATATACCCGGATCGGCGGGTGGGCGAACTGCTTCCTCGCCATGGGTGCCGGCGCGTTCATGGGTACGCTTTGGGAGGTGCGCGACGAGACCGCGCGCAAATTCGCAGAGGCGCTTTACGAGGAACTGCTCGAGGGCAACAAGCCGTTCAGCATTGCACTGCGATTGGCCCGTAAGAAGATCCGGGAAAATGCGCCAGAAGACCCGACCTGGCTCGCATATTCGTTCTACGGGGCCGGCGGCGCTCACCTGGAGAAGAGTTAATGCACTGAATACGCAACGAGGAGGCGAACGATGTCGAGACGCAACACGACGGACCCGCTGCTGACGGCGTTCCTGAAGGATTACAAGCTCAACCTGCTGAAGATCCCGCGGGAGAAAGCGCTGGTCGGCGACGTGTACGTCGCCATCAAGGGCGTGATCGCGCCGCCCGGGCGACTGGAGCACCTGTTGGTGCCGGCGGTCAAAATCCCGCCGGCCAAAGAGGAAAAGCTCACCAGCCTGGCGACTACCAAGACGCGAGCCATCGAGCTGAAGGCGGGAATCGGATTGCTGGAGGGCTTCTTCAGCGCCGTCGGCGCCGCCGGTTTGGCGGCAAGGATCAAGGCGGAATATGAGCACAAGGGAGCATCGCTCGTGCGATTCAGCCTCAAGAACGCTACGCGCGAATCCGTCGACGCCATTGAACTCGGCCGCGCGGTCGCCAAGTCCCATCCCGACAGGGACAACCCGATCGTCCAGGACGACGCCCGCTACTACGTCACTGTCGCAGTCGTACGCAGCCCCTCGATCACCGTGACGGCGGAAGACAGCCGTTCCAACGACATCTCGGTCGAAGCCGGCGCGCTGAAGGATGTAATCTCCGTCGACGGCAAGATCTCGGTGAAGAACGAAAGGACCGGGGAACTGACCTATGACGGAGCCATACCGCTCGCGTTTGGAGTCGAACTCGTGGAGTTGATGTACGACAAGAATCAGCACCGCTTCACGATGGCAGGCCTCGATCGCGCGGTGGATATCCGCGAGGGCAAGCACAACGTCCACAGCATCCTGGTGGGAGACCCGGAGAATGGGGACGTGTTCCTCAACTTACAGAGTTGACCTTGCGGATCCAACCGATGCTTCCATAAGAAGTCCGGATTGAGGGCGTGAACAATTTTTTCGTTCGCGCCCTCAACTGCAACAGGCGATCAATCAATCCGGCGCGTCAATTCACAGGCGCCGCCAGCAGCTCGTTCAGATTGGCGTCAAGCTGCGCGAGCAATTCCGGGTCCACGCCGAACAGGCCGAGATGTCCGCAGATGCTCTGCAGCGGACGGAACTGGCTTCCCGGGATCAGGCGCTGCTCAACCTCGCAGTCTGCAGGCGGGAAGAACATGTCGTGACTGATCGGCATCACGTAGGTCTTGGCCTTGATACGGCCGAGCGCCGATGCGAGATCGCCGCCGGTGTTGCGGCTCACGTCGCCGCGTTGCCACTTCCACGCCATCGCCAGCAGATCGTTTGGATCCATCGGCGCGAAGTAGCCCGTCATGAAGGTATCGACGAAGGCCTGCATCGAGTCGAAGCCGAGCGCCTTGTGTCGGCCTTCGCGGAAGAAGTCGGTACTCCACCCCATCACCGTCCACAGCTTGGCGTGGCGCTTGAGGCCTGAGGCGACATCGGCCGGCGAACCGTACTTGCCGCCGTTGAACCCCGGATCGGACGTAATCGCTTCGGCGAGTGTCTCGGTGAAGACGAAATCGTGCTCGGTATTCCTGGCGGTGCCCGCGATCGGAGCGGCGCGCTTGACGAAGTCGGGATAGCGCACGGCCCACTCATAGGTCTGCTGCGCGCCCATCGAGCCGCCGACGACCAGCGCGAGGCTCTTCAGACCGTATTTCCCGGTCAGAAGCTTGTGTTGGGCGCGAACGTCGTCGCCAATGCGCACTTTCGGGAAGGACGGTCCGGCCTGAGCCCCGCTGCTGTTGTGCGGCGAGGTGGAAAGGCCGTTGCCGATCTGGTTGACAACGATGATAAAATACTTTGCCGGATCGAGCGCACGGCCGTTGCCGATGTAGACCTGCTCCATGATCTTGCTCGTTCCCGAGTACCAGGTCGGAACCAGGATCGCGTTGTCCTTCGCCGCGTTCAGCGTGCCGTGGGTCGCCACCGCAAGCTGACAGTCCGGAATAAGGCCACCCTCCTCAAGCTCGAGGTTGCCGATTCCGATCATCTCGTAGGGGCCGTGGCCTTCCTGGCCGTAGTATGGATTTGTACTCATTGGATGTTTCCTCCCGTTGGTGTTTTCATCAGGTCATCGCGAAGCCTTGGTAGCCATTGGCCGCCAATTCGTCGCACTGCCGGTTGTAGTTGCCGACGCCGCCAATATAGGACAGCAGGCGTCGCGGCTTTCCGTCGACGTTCGAGCCCATGTACCAGGAATCGGTCTTGACGACGAGGGTCGCGGCCGCGGTTTCGTCGTGGTGCTTCACCCAGTTGTCCTCGAACTCCTTGGTTGCTTCGACGACGCCCTTGCCGTGCTGCTTCGCGTAAGCAATGCAGTCGCTGATCCAGTCCACCTGCTGCTGCAGACAGGTCGTCATGTTGCAAAGTGCGGCGGACGGAGCGAGCGGCGCGCCGGTGGTGAACAGGTTGGGATAGCCGTGCACCTGCAGCCCCATCGCGGTGCGGATATCCTCGTGCCACCTGTCCTTCAGCGAACGGCCGTCGCGGCCGCGGATGTCGATGCGGCTGAGAGCGCCGGAGCCGGCGTCGAATCCAACGGCCAGGATGATGATGTCGGCCTCATGGACCTTCCCGTCGGAGGTCTGGATGCCTTCGGGCACGATGCGCTCGATCGGTGTCTTGCGGCAGTTCACGCCCTCGACGTTGTCCTGCAGATAGACCTCGAGGTATTTGTTCTCGAGTGGCACACGATGCGTGCCGAATCCGTAGTCGCTCTCGGACGGAATCAGCAGATCGCACAGCTTCGGGTCGTTCCGAAGCCGCTGCCGCAACTTGCCTCGGACGAATTCAGAAACGACCGCACTCACCGCCTCGTCGAAGAACATTTCCGGGAACGTCGCAAGCCACATCGAGAGCGATCCGTCGTTCCAGTATTTTTCAAGAACCTCGGTGCGCTCATCGGCGGTCAGTTCGGCCCAAGGGCGATTCTCGAAGTCATAGTCGAAGCCGGCGAAGGTGGAGCGCACGCGGGTCTTCAACTCGTTGAACCGGCTGCTCCAGCGATCCCAATCCGCTTGCGAATATTTCGGGTTCTTCATGGGCACAACGTATTGCGGCGTGCGCACGAACACCGTCATCGACCCGACGTCGGGTGCGATGGTCTGGATCACCTGGATACCGGTGGCTCCGGTGCCCACCACCGCGACCCGCTTGCCTCTGAGATCGATACCCTCTTTCGGCCAGAGGCCGGTATGGGTGATCACACCTTTGAACGAGGACTGGCCCGGGAAGCGGTCGTTCAGCGGCGCCGACAGCATGCCGCAGCAGGCCAACAGGTATTGCGTATCGATGCGTTCGCCGTCGGAGGTGACCACATCCCAGCGGCCGTCCTGCTCCCGCCAGGTGGCGGATTCGATCCGGGTGCTGAACTGGATATCCTTCTTGAGATCGAAGCGATCAGCGACGAAGTTCAGCCACTGCTCGGTCTCGGGCTGCGCCGGAAAACGCTCGCTCGGCTTCCACGCTTTGTACAAATCCTCGGAAAACCAATACTGGTACACCTCGACCTGAGAATCGAAGCGCGCACCGGGGTAACGATTCCAGTACCAGGTTCCGCCGACGCCGGA
>NZ_JBEKXH010000302.1:0-8044 GCF_049512235.1 Bradyrhizobium sp. | reverse complement strand
AAACAATAAATAAAGGAGCCAACCATGACACCAGACCAAGTCACGCTCGTGCAGCACAGCTTCGCCAAGGTCGCGCCAATCTCGGAAACCGCGGCGGTATTGTTCTACGACCGTTTGTTCGAGGTCGCGCCCGCGGTAAAGTCGATGTTTCCCGCCGACATGACCGAACAGCGCAGGAAGTTGATGGCGATGCTGGCCACGGTGGTCGGCGGCCTTGGCAATCTCTCTTCGATTTTGCCGGCCGCAAGCGCGCTGGCCAAGCGCCACGTCGGCTACGGCGCCAAAGCCGAGCACTATCCCGTGGTCGGCGCGGCGTTGCTGTGGACCCTGGAAAAGGGACTTGGCGAGGCTTGGACACCCGAAGTCGCTGACGCATGGACGACGGCTTACGGGACGCTGTCCGGCTTCATGATTTCTGAAGCCTACCCTCGAGCGGCCGAGTAGGAAGCACCATGGGCGAGCCCTTGGTCGTGGTCGGCAATGGCATGGCCGCCGCGCGTCTGGTCGACGAACTGGCAAAGATCGCGCTCGGGCGTTATGCGATCGCCGTGATCGGCGACGAGCCGCGGCTGGCCTATAACCGCGTGCTGCTGTCCTCGGTGCTGGCGGGCGAGACCGCCTCGCATGATATCGAGCTCAGGCCGGCTAAGTGGTGGCGAGACCGCGGCGTCACCTTGAAATATGGCTGCCTCGCTACCGAGATCGATGTCGGCCGGTGCGAACTCAAGATCGCCAGTCACGAAAGCATAGCCTTTTCCAGGCTGGTGCTGGCCACCGGCTCGACGCCGCTGCGGCTCAAGGTGCCGGGCGCCGATCTGGTCGGGGTGCACACCTTCCGCGACAGCCGCGACGTCGATCTCCTGCTGACGCTCGCAGCGCGGAAGAAACGCATCGTCGTGGTCGGCGGTGGGTTGCTCGGGCTGGAAGCGGCTTACGGCCTGGCCAAGGCGGGCGCGCCGGTGACGCTCATTCATCTGATGGACCGGCTGATGGAACGTCAGCTCGATGCCCCGGCAGCCGAACTCCTGAAATCCCTGGTCGAACGCAAGGGCATCAGCGTCCTGCTCAAGGCCGATACCGCGCGCCTCCATGGCGAAACCTGCGTCGAGGCCATCGAGCTGGCGGACGGACGCAGGATCGCTGCCGATGCGGTGATTTTCGCCGCCGGCATCCGGCCCAACGTAGCGCTGGCGAAGGACGCCGGCATTGCGGTCAATCGTGGCATCGTCGTTGACGATCATCTCAAGACCGGCGCGCCGGATATTTTCGCGCTCGGCGAATGCGCCGAGCATCGCGGTATCTGTTACGGCCTGGTGGAACCGGCTTACGAGCAGGCGCGGGTGCTGGCGCAGCACCTCGCCGGACGAACCGCCGCCTATCGGGGCAGTGTGGTTGCGACCAACCTCAAGGTTTCCGGCGTCAGTGTGTTTTCCGCCGGCGACTTCCTGGGAACTGATGGCAGCGAAGCGATCGTACTCTCGGATGTCAGGCGCGGCACCTACAAAAAGCTGGTGATATCGGATGGAAGGCTGACCGGCGCGGTTCTGGTCGGCGATGTCGGGGATGCGCTCTGGTATCTCGAATTGATCCGCAGCCGGCAGCCGATCGCCGCAATTCGCAACGACATGATGTTCGGCCGCTCGCTTGCCACCCAGTCGGAGGCGGCGTAACCCCGGATTAGTCCCATGACAGTCGTCGATCCCGCCCTTGGCACCACACGCACCACTTGTCCCTATTGCGGGGTTGGCTGCGGCGTGCTGGCGACACCCGACGGCGCTGGCGGCATCGCGATATCGGGCGATCCCGATCATCCCGCCAATTTCGGAAGGCTGTGTTCGAAGGGTTCGGCGCTCGGCGAGACCCTGGGTTTTGAGGACCGGTTGCTCTATCCGATGATCCGCTGCAGCAAGGGCACCATGGAGCGGGTGGCCTGGACCGACGCGCTCGACCATGTCGCGCATCGCTTTGCGCATATCACCAAGCGCGACGGCCCCGGAGCGGTCGCTTTCTATCTCTCCGGGCAGCTCTTGACCGAGGATTACTACGTCGCCAACAAGCTGATGAAGGGCTTCGTCGGCAGCGCCAATGTCGATACCAATTCGCGCCTGTGCATGGCGTCGTCGGTCGCCGGTCACCGCCGCGCGTTCGGCGCCGACACCGTGCCGGGTTGCTATGAGGATCTTGATGAGGCCGACCTCCTGGTGCTGGTCGGCTCCAACGCGGCGTGGTGCCATCCGGTTCTGTTCCAGCGCATGCTTGTCAACAAGCAGAAGCGTGGCGCGCGTATCGTGGTGATCGATCCGCGCCGGACCGATAGCGCCGGCGATGCCGATCTGTATCTCGGACTGAAGCCTGGGACCGATACCGCACTGTTCAGCGGGTTATTGGTGCATCTTGCCGATACCGGCGCGCTCGACGCCGGCTATATCGAACGTCACACCACCGGCTTCGAAGAAGCGCTGGCGCGGGCGCGCAGCATCGCCGGCGGCGGGGCGGCAACTGCGCTGGCAACGGGCCTGCCCGAGTCCGACGTCACCGGCTTCTTCCAGATGTTTGGGTGTACACCACGGGTGGTCACGCTGTATTCGCAAGGCGTCAACCAGTCGGCGCAGGGCACCGACAAGGTCAATGCCATCATCAATTGCCACCTCGCCACCGGACGAATCGGCAAGCCCGGCGCGTCTCCGTTTTCGCTGACCGGGCAGCCCAATGCGATGGGTGGGCGCGAGGTCGGCGGGCTCGCCAATCAGCTCGCCGCGCATATGGCTTTCACGCCGCCGGATATCGACCGGGTGCGCCGGTTCTGGAAGGCGCCGCGCATCGCTACCCATGAGGGGCTGAAGGCGGTCCAGATGTTCGATGCGATCGGGCGAGGCGAGATCAAGGCCCTGTGGGTGATGGGCACCAATCCGGCGGTGTCGTTGCCGGACGCCGACGCCGCCCGCGCGGCCTTGAGCAAACTCGAACTGTTCGTGATCTCGGAGAATGTGCGTTCCAACGACACCGTCAATGCGGGTCCGCATGTGCTGCTGCCGGCCCAGGCCTGGGGCGAGAAATCCGGCACGGTGACCAATTCGGAACGGCGTATCTCGCGGCAGCGCGCCTTCCTGACGCCGCCGGGAGAGGCCAAACCGGACTGGTGGATCGTCAACGAGGTCGCGAAAAGGCTCGGTTTTGGCGCGGCATTCAACTTCGGCTCGGTGGCGGAGGTGTTTCGCGAGCACGCCGCGCTGTCGGCGTTCGAGAATCGCGGCGGCCGCGATTTCGATATCGGCGCGCTGAAGTCGCTGTCGGATGAGGCGTTCGATGACATGGCGCCGGTGTTGTGGCCGATGCGCGAGGGTGAAGCGCCGCAGCCGCGGTTTTTCGGCGATGGCGGATTCTTTGCCGGCGATCACAGAGCACGCTTCGTCGCGCCGGCCATTCCGGCCCTGCGCACGGAGACGACGGCAGCACGGCCGCTGCGGCTGAACACCGGCCGCATCAGGGATCAATGGCACACCATGACCCGCAGCGGCATGACCCCGCGGCTGGGCCAGCATTTGCCAGAGCCGTTTGTCGAGGTTCATCCCAACGATGCGGCAAGAACCGGGGTGGAAGATGGCGGCTTCGCGCGCGTCACGACCGACTACGGACAATGCACGCTCAAGGTCACGGTCAGCGAGCGGCAGCAGCGCGGAATGTTGTTTGCACCAATCCATTGGAGCGACGAGACGGCCTCCTCGGCCCGGGTCGGTGCGCTGGTGGCGCCGTTCACCGATCCATTTTCCGGCCAGCCCGAGAACAAGGCTACGCCGGCGTCGATCGTTCCTTGCGAATACGTCTTCCGCGGTTTTGTCCTGTCGCGGGTAGCGCTGGCATTGCCTGACCACGCCTGGTGGACGCGCGTGGCCGTGGCGGGCGGTTTTGGGTATTTGTTTGCCGATAACGCCGATCTCGCGGGCTGGCCATGCTGGCTACGGGAGGTCGCCAGCGGCGATTTTGCCGAATACCGGGATTTTAGCGGCGGCATCTATCGCGCCGCGTCGTTTGTCGAGGACCGCATCGAAACCTGCCTCTTCGTCGGTCCCGCCCGCGATGCCGGCGACTGGAATGTGGTCAAGAACCTGTTCGCCGCGGATCGGCTCAGCGACGATCAACGCCGGATGCTGCTGTCAGGCAAATCGGCGGACGGCTTGGCAAGCGCCGGCCCGATCGTCTGCGCCTGCTTTGGCGTCGGCCGCAATACGATTTGCGAGGCCATCGCCGGCGGTGCGGGCAGCGCTGCCGAGATCGGGGTGCGATTGAAGGCCGGCACCAATTGCGGCTCGTGCATTCCCGAAATGAAGCGCTTGATCGCGCAGGTGGGTGTCAAGGGTGCCGGCCCAGATCCCGGACAACGTCAGGTCGTCCGGGCGGCTAGCTGACGCGCGAAGCGAACACCGGCTGCCTGCCGCTGCCGTTGCGCGAGGCCTCGTCACGTCCGGCACCGGACAGCTTTGCGCGAGCAAGCGGCCTCAGGCCGTTTGCGGTCTCCACGCGATGAGGCCTTGCGTCCGCGCCCGTACCTCGGGCGAGGCGAGACAAGTGGCGACCGCCTCGTAGCCGGGGGCACCGGGATAGGGTGCGACGCCGATCGGCGGGCTGTGATTGGCGGGACAGAAGATGATCGCCTCCTCCCGTGTTTTGCCGCTGCCCAAACGGCCGTAAATCGCTGAGTTCGAAGCGTTCGCCGCCCCAAGGCCAGGGCGGAGACGCCAAGCCGCTGAGCGGCTGCGGAGGGGACAGGAATGGGGCGGAAGCGCTCACGAATCACCTCGTTGTTGGCTGACCGCGGTCCTTATCGGGGCAGTCCCAGGGACCGGGTCAAGCGGGTGGTCGCGGCGCACAGGTAAATTTCTCCGCCGCAGAGAGCGCGTTGAGCTCATGTTCAGCGCGCGCTCCTCCAAGGCTTGCGGTCTATGATGTCTGCCAGGCGCATGGGGCAGGCATCTACGCGGAATAGCCCGGGTCCAAGCTGCTTTTCGCGACCGGCAGCGGAGACGTCGCGGTTTCCCCGGCCCGTTTCAGGGCAATGATGCCGATGGCCAGCCCGAGAAAAAATTGCTCCATGTTGGACCGGCCAAATGCGCCGGAGAGTTGCAAGCTGACGAGATCGTAGACATAGATCGTAAAGACTGATTTTTCGGCCGCCGAAAACAGCTGCCAGCGCCGCAATGCAGCGACCACCGGAAAGAACGTGACAAAGGCGAAAGGGATCAAACCGGCAATTCCCATTTCGTAGATGATTTCGAGGAAGATATTATGGGGGTAGTATTTGGACCCTTCGGCCGAGCGAAGCGGCCAATCCGGAGGACCGAAACCTTCATTTACAGGGAACATGCCGAGGCCCCGACCGAACGGCAGCAGAGTTGGCTCGCTCACAATATGGTGCAGCGTTCGCGACCAGATCTGCAAGCGAAACTCCGGGTCCGAATCATGAAGCTCGCGAATGGTGCGGGAAATCGCGTCCGGTGCGACCGGATCGACGTCGCGATCCTGGATGCCGTAGCGATAAAAGATCCCCGAGGCGATCGTTGCCGCCAGGATTACCGCGGTGAGGGCTAGAGTTGCCGTCTTCTTCGACCGGACCCAGCAGGCCGAAAATACCCGAAAGAGGACGCCGCCGACCAGCGCAACCATCGCCCCTCTTGCGGCAATGTGAAAAAGAAAGAGCAGCAGGATTGGCAGCGCGCCATAGACGACGGCGAGTTGGAAACGGTTTGAAACGAGTCCGAGGGCGGCCAGCATGCCCAGCGCCAAAATAAGCCCGATGTTCTGGTGAAATGTGTTGAAGATGATGGGAACGCCGACCCCGAAAATGTCGTTGATATGATTTCCGCGCATCACGTCGCCGAACCGAACGGAGTGCTGCACGATGATGAAGGCATAGATCGCCGCCGCGACTACAAGCACCAGCATGACCGTCCGCAACGCGCGCGCCGCGGCGAAACCGAAGATCAGAAACATCCCGTGGAAGATCAGGATGCCAGCGAGGTGGGTGATCGGCACGGCGGCAAGCGAGTGCGTCAGAAAGTTGACGATGACCACGCCGTAGAACAACGCGAGTGCGACCAGCAGGTCCGTGACCTGGATCGCGTCATTGCGGAGCTGGCGCCAGTTCGCGGCAACCAGAGTGATCCCCAGCGCGCTGGCTAACGCAAAAATAGTGGTCGAACCGATCAGGTAGAACGGAATGAATGTTTTTGCGAAGGCCGTGACCGTGACGACCGCCGCCATCAATCCCGTCAAGGTCCGTGTGTCGTGACTAACCCGCATGTCCCTGTGACACCCCGCCGAAAACCACGATGCAGGCTCCATGCTTGATCGCCACGTCCGCAAATAATCGATTGTCGTCTGGAAGGGGGACCGAACCGTATCGCGGATACCAATCCTTCGGCCCTGCGCCGTGCGAAAAACAACCTGCCACCAAGTAACGGGCCGGCATATTCGTTGGATCGCTGCGGCTAGTGAATGGCGGTATTCTCGGCTAAACTAAGCCTCGAGCTGTTTAAATTCCACTTAAAAAATGCATGACGTTGAAATTTCCGGCGGAGAACTTGCGGCCAGCCATTGCGGCTGCGGCCCCCGATGTGGCGGTGGCCGATCGAAGGGATCGCCTGCTGTTGCTGCAGGTTGGCAGGGGCTTGGCCGCGGTCGGCGTGGCGATAAGCCATGCTCGGCTCGGAACCAGCGCATTCGTCGAGCCTATTCCCGGCTGGTTGATGGCCATACTGGCAAAGGGATTTCTCGGAGTAGATTTTTTCTTCGTGTTGTCCGGCTTCATCATACTCAACTCCCATCTCGACGACGAATCGACCTTGCGTGCGCTGAAATCCTACGTCCTCAAGCGGGTCGCGCGCATTTACGTTCCGTATCTGCCGGTTTGTGCGGTCGTGATCCTGAGCTACCTGCTTTTCCCGTCGCTCAGCAACGTCGACCGGGATTGGGGGTGGTGGACGAGCATCTTTCTGGTGCCGTCGCAAAATCCACCGGCTCTGGTCGCGGCGTGGACGCTGATTCACGAGATGCTGTTTTATACCATTTTCGTGCTCTTCTTTCTTGGCAAGCGCGTGTTCCTGTTCGCGTCAGCAGCCTGGACCGTCGCGATCATTGCCAATCCCCCGACTGCCGGGTTTCTGGCGCCGCTGTTCTCGACGCTGTTCGATTCCATCAACATCGAGTTCATGTTTGGAATGATCTGCGCGCTGCTTTACCGCAAGATCACCCATTTGGTCGAGCATTCGGGATGGGCCGCATTGGCGGTCGGGGCCGCGGTGGCCTGCGCCTATTTCCTGGTCGCGCAGGGCGAGGGCGCGGACCGGCTGTTATTCGGTCTGGGCGCGAGCTTCATTTTGCTGGGAGCGGTACTGCTCGAACGCCGTATCAGCGATCGAATTCCCCGCTTTCTTGTTCGCCTTGGAGATGCGTCTTACGCAGTTTACCTGCTTCACAATCCCATGATTTCGCTGACATCCCGGGCCGCGGCCAAAATCGCCGTGGTCGACCGCTGGTGCGGCAGCCTGATCTTCTCGATGATATGCGTGATCGGGTCGGGGTGGCTATATCATACACTTTTTGAAAGACCTGTCCTCAGTGCCTTACGCAAGATCATCAAGGCGCGGAGCTGATATCACCTGCCAAAGCTGGACCAATCCGGCAAGTCAGAGCCGATCGGGCCGAGTTGCACATTCCGACACAGCACGAAAGGAACCATGGCGGCGGCGGTGATGCAGGCCCGGATTTGCGGGCAAACTCCGGGTTGAACAGCCGGCAGCGATCCCCAAATTGCCGCGGCGATTGTTATCGTCGTCAGGGCGGGGCAATTGTGGCTCCCAATCGAAATTATGATTAACGCGCCATTGGCCGGCATTGATGCGGTCCGGCCCATCCGGATCGCCAAATTTGCTTGGTTAATCATTCGCTAATGGTGTATCTGAAAGGCAAATTGGGTGTTGCCTCCGGAGCTTCCGCATGTCCGATCTCGTCGACGCGAAATACTATCAGCAGGCGCCTGACGAAAGTT
>NZ_JBEKXH010000301.1:0-8102 GCF_049512235.1 Bradyrhizobium sp. | reverse complement strand
CCGCGAGTTCTTTGCCGCCATCAATGAAGGCCGCGAGCCGAACTCTGGCATCGCCCAGGTGCTGCCCTGCTACCAGGTGCTGCACCAGCTCGAGCAGCAGCTGGAGGGGTGAGGCGGGCACGCAGTCGCGAGATTGCGCCGCGCCTCGCGGCTTCGAGGCCGCGCAACTCGCGGCGGTAAAGCGCAGTTTGCTCAATAGACCTGGGGAACGAAACGCTGGGTCGATTTCCTGGGTCGCCTGTAGCCGGTATCGAGCTGGCGCGGAGGAAGCTCAATCTCGATGGGTTTCATGTCCTGATAGGGAATTTGATTGAGCAGATGCCGGATGCAATTGAGCCGGGCTCGTTTCTTGTCGTCGGCATTGACGACATGCCAGGGGGTCTTGTTGCGGTCGGTGTGGGCAAACATCACGTCCTTGGCCTTGGAATACTCCACCCAACGCTTGCGCGATTCCACGTCCATCGGGCTGAGCTTCCAGCGCTTGGTCGGGTTTCGGATGCGCTCCTGGAAGCGCCGCTCCTGCTCTTCGTCGTTGACCGAGAACCAATACTTGATGAGATAGATACCCGAGCGCACCAGCATTCCCTCGAAAATCGGACAGGAACGCAGGAACTCCTGATATTCGGCGTCGTTACAGAACCCCATGACATGCTCGACCCCGGCGCGATTGTACCAGCTGCGGTCGAACAGAACCATTTCACCCCGCGTCGGAAGCGCGGCGACGTAGCGTTGAAAATACCATTGGCCGCGCTCGCGCTCCGTCGGCGTTCCCAGTGCCACGACGCGGCAGACGCGTGGGTTCAAACTCTCGGTGATGCGTTTGATGACCCCGCCTTTGCCGGCCGCGTCGCGGCCCTCGAAGAGGACGGCGACCCTGAGGCCCTGCAACCGGATCCATTCCTGCAACTTGATGAGTTCGAACTGCAGATGAGCGAGCTCGTCGATGTATTTGTAGTTTTCCGGAGGCTTGCGCGACTTTGGCCGTCCGGCCGCGCGCCAATGCTGCTCGACGGCGGTGACTTCCTTGGCGGCGCGCCGGACTGCATCCTCAGGTCCGGAAGATTTGCGTTTCTTGGCCATGAATCCTCTCTCGCGCGATGACGACGATCGACGAATCGCAGCTAAACATTTCCGGCAAGCAACTTGAAGAGCGATATGCTATTTACTCGATTGCCACGGGGAGAGTGACTTCCGTGCCGGCCTCACTGCACCGCCAGCTGCAGCACCAGCGGGCTGCGGAAGGTCGAGGAGGGCATCCAGGCCAGCTGCTGCTGCACGCGGCTATAGTCCGGCACGATGTCGTGAAATTCCTCGAAGGCGATTCTGATCGCGATCCGGGCGATCGCGGAGCCCAGGCAGGCGTGCACGCCGCCGCCGAAGCCGAGATGGCCGCGCGGCTTGCGTCCGATATCGTAGACGTCGGGATTTGCGAATTGGCGCTCGTCGCGATTGGCTGATCCGTAGGCGAGGCAGACGAAGTCGCCGGCCCGCATGGTCTGACCGTGTAATGTGACGTCAGTCTGCAGGCAGCGGCGAAAGCGCTGCGCGGAGGTATTGTAGCGCAGCGATTCCTCGACCGCGTCCGCCAGCAAAACGGGGTTGGCGACGACCGCGCGGCGTGCGGCGGGGTGGTCCGCCAGATTGAGCCCCAGCATGCTCATGAAGCCGCCGAGCGACTCGATGCCGGCCATGATCAGCGTCGTGGTCGTGAGCAGCACTTCGCGCTCGTCGAGCCGGTCGCCGTCGATCTCGGCGGTGCTGAAGTGAGAGATCAGGTCGTTCTGAGGGCGTGCGCGGCGCTCGGCGATGACGCCCGCCGCATAATCCTGCATCCAGTTGTAGGCGGCGATATGCTCCGGGCCCTTGGCGCGGCTATTCGGGTCGCTCTGCACCATCAGCAACGCCCTGTCGCGCACGGTCTGTTCGTCGCCGAGCGGCAGGCCCAAGGCGGCGAACAAGACCCGCACCGTGAATTTGGACGAAAAATCGCCGATGAAATCGAACTGCCTTTCGCCGCGCAGCGCTTCCGCCGCGGTCCGGGCGATCTCGCGGATCGGATCCGCCAGGCTCTCCAGATTGCGCTTCATGAAGGCATGCTGAACCAGCGAGCGCAGGCGATCATGGCGCGGCGGATCGGTGGTGCCGAGCGTCGCGCCGGCGCGGTTGGGCAGCTCGGTCATCAGGTTACCCTTTGCCGAAGAATAGCTCTGCCAGTTCGAGCCTGCGGATGCGATATCCTGGTAGCGCGACAGGATCCACGTCTTGGCCTGTGGACTCCAGAAACAGGGATATTCGTCACGCAGCGTTTTGTAGAATGGAAAGGGGTCGGCGTCGACCGCGGGCGAGTACGGATCGAAGTTGAACAAGATCTGGTTTCCTCTGCTGCCGCTGGCGGCGCATCGAGCAGGATCATAGCCCTCGCAAGGCGAGGTGTGATGCACCACGGCGACGGCGCTAAGCATTTTTGAAAAATTACTGCATTAGTCGGCGCCGGACTTTGATTCAGGACAATTCGCGCCGGCGCTTTGCGGAATAACAAGGCCGACAGGAGACACCAGGAGACCGTCATGCCCAATCCCCAGCCTGCATCCCGGCAGCCCGTGCCGGGCACCACCATTTTTGACGGCGAGCAGGCCCGCAAGGGCTATGCTTTGAACAAGATGTGCTACTCGTTCAATGACGCCGCCAACCGCCGCGCCTTCGTCGAGGATGAAGACGCCTATTGCGCCAAATACCGCCTCAACGGGCCGCAGCGCGAAGCCATCCGCAACCGCAACGTGCTGCAGCTGATCGAAGCCGGCGGCAACGCCTATTACCTGGCCAAGTTCGCCGGGATCTTCGGGCTCGACATGCAGGACATCGGCGCCCAGCAAACCGGCCTGACCAAGGAACAGTTCAAGTCGAA
Source organism: Bradyrhizobium sp. (assembly GCF_049512235.1). GTDB lineage: Bacteria > Pseudomonadota > Alphaproteobacteria > Rhizobiales > Xanthobacteraceae > Bradyrhizobium. Next base: position 5,197 of record NZ_JBEKXH010000301.1, on the reverse strand, counting down.
GCTTCTGGCGGCACGGGGATAAATTCATGGCCAGGATTGTCGGTACCATCACCACCTCGCACGTGCCCGCCATCGGCGGCGCCATCGCAAGGGGTCTGCAGCACGACCCCTATTGGAAACCGTTCTTCGACGGCTTCCCGCCGGTGCGCGACTGGCTCGCCCGGGTGAAGCCGGATGTGGTCGTGCTGGTCTACAACGACCACGGACTGAACTTCTTCCTGGACAAGATGCCTACTTTCGCGGTCGGCGCGGCGGATGAGTATCGCAATGCCGACGAGGGCTGGGGCATCCCGACGCTGCCGCCCTTCAGGGGGACCCGGCGCTGTCATGGCACCTGATCGAGCAACTGGTGGCTCAGGATTTCGACCTCACGACCTGCCAGGAGATGGTGGTCGACCACGCCTTTACCCTGCCGATGGCGCTGTGCTGGCCCGACATGCAATGGCCGGTCCGCACCGTTCCGGTATGCGTGAATACCGTGCAGGGGCCGCTGCCTTCGGCGGCGCGCTGCTACCGGCTCGGCCAGGCGATTGCACGGGCGATCGCATCGTGGCCGGGAGAGGAGCGGGTGGTGGTGATGGGCACCGGAGGCTTGTCGCACCAGCTCGACGGCAAACGCGCCGGTTTCATCAACAAGGAGTTCGACCTGCAGTTCATGGACAGCATGATCTCCGATCCGGCCTGGGCGACAAAATATTCGACCACCGAGCTGGTCGAGCTTTCAGGCACGCAAGGCATCGAACTCTTGAACTGGCTGGTCGCGCGCGGCACCCTGCCGGAAAAGGCCCGTCGGCAGCACGCCAACTATCACATCCCGATCTCAAATACGGCCTCGGGACTGATGGTGCTGGAGCCGCTGGGCTGAAGGCCTGGCGTGTCCGGCAGGGATACGATCATCTGCGCTGCCGTCGAACGTTAGGCCAGCCGTCAAAACCATTGCATCGGATCTGCTTCTCCCCCGCGAGGCGGTGGTGAGGGGAGCACGAGATCGCCCGCGGCAACTCCGAGAATGCCGAGCCGTTGCTCTCCTGCCCCTCTCTCCGTCTCAAGCCGGCAGATGCGGAGTAGTATTGGGCTGCAGTGCTTGCTCGGCCTCGTCGTAATCGGGCAGGACCTCGCCGTGGAGCGGAACAGCCGTTCCTATCCAGAAGGCATCGGCAAGGTGATCCCGGCGCGGGCTCGTCGTGTTCGGGTGGATCAGGATGCTCAAGCCCTGATGATTGAGCATCAGCCACGGCACCAACGTGGCGAAAACGTCCCTGGCGAAGGCAACCTGAAACATCGCGCGATCATGCGGGCCGACCTTCGCGTCATGCCAGCTGCCGAGCCGAACCAGGAAACGCTCGCCGATCCATTGCCGTAACCGGGCGGCAAGTTCCCGAGTCGCGGTGGGATCGTAGTAGATATGGGCGTGATAACTCGCGATCTCCGCGCTCGGTCGCGGCGCGGGCGGTAATTCAGGCGCGGCCATCGATAGCCTCCTTGCCATTTGGTCCGGAAGATAATGCCCTGCCAGCTAAGTATCGGAAATCGATCAATACGACAATTGTTCTGCCGGCGCGCCTGCCGAAGGTCGGGGCTCCTATCAGGGCAGGAAAATCCAAGGAGCAGGAGATTTTCGTCTCACTTCGTAACGTTCAAGCCTCGGCAGGCGAGAAAGCTTCGATATATTCGAAGCTCGGTCCTGCCGTCGCGTTGCTGCCATCCCCCGCAGACGTCTGCATCAGGCTGACGGCAATCATTTTGAGTTCGTACATCAGGCCGATCGCGGTATCGATTTTCTCCGGATGTCCGTTGAACGCGATATGCAGGGCATTGAGCAGGTTACTGTAAGCAAGACTGAATTCCTGCACCCGGGTTCGCGCCTGGGTTCCCAGCGCAAAGTCGGCGATCTTCGGATTGGGCTTCATCGGGTAGACGCCGGCCGCATCGAACGGAACAGGGGCTCCGCCATAGGCAAACCCGGTTGCCGTCTTGATGAGTTTCCGGCCGAAAAAGATCTCACCGAATTTGTAGTAGTGCGCCGGATCTCCGGAGGACTGAAACGGATCGGTGCTGGTTCCCTCGCCTTCATCGACGATGATCCGGATGCCCTTATCGGCGGTTTCGACGTCGTTGATCGGGAACAGCCGCGCGGGATCGAACCAGCTCAGGACCTGTTGGCTCGCGGGCACCGTAAAGATCGATTTGCCAAAGTCGGAGAGTTTCTTGCTGAGCGCCGCGTAGAACTCGCCAATGGTGGCGAAGTCGGGCACGGTTTCCATGCTGAGCGTGCTGACCGGGATCGGATGCTCGGGCTTCTCGATTTCCATGAAGATGTCGTGTACCAGCGGCTTCGAGAACGCCTCGATGCCGACCTTGAAGTCGGAGCCTCCGATCGCCATCGGCAGCGGCCCCGGATATATCGGGATGAAGCCCTTGGTGTTGATCCCGGGATTGCCGCCGATCGCGATCAGGATGTTGCCGACGATCGACATGTGCAACATTTCTTCCTGCACGATCGATAGGATCAACGCTGCAATTTCCGCGTTGGTCCCGGGCTTGAGCGAGAACATGGCCGTCAGATAGGGCGGGATCGTACTGTGCTCCAGTTCGATCGCCTTCTGCAGCCACGGATAAAGCTCCTCGCGGCGGGACGCAGCCTGAACCGCTTCGACAACCCTGCGATCGAGCCGGATCATGGGCCCTCCTTGGCGCTGTTGCGTGCCTGAAATTGCAGCATTACTTCGGTCTTGCCACGCTTCTGCAGCGGATCGAGATGGATCGGGATCGGATCGGGCGCCGTCATCGCGGGCGCTTGCGCTGCCAACACGACGGCCGTTCCCTTCAGCGGCAAGCCATCGGCGCCGGGATGGTCCATCCACTGCAGCAGCATGTTGCGCTTGGCATCCGACAAGTCGCGCGTCACCGGCATGTGGTTCGGGTCTTCGAGCGGAAGCGAGAAGGCGAGCCTGAGAATTTTCAAATGTTTCACCACCGAGTCGTAGTCGCCGAGATCGACCAGGTACTTGCTCATGATCGGGTAGAGATTGCCATATTGCGTCAGGATCGGCTGGATGTCCGCCAGCCAGGTTGGCGACTTCGGCGCCTCGAACGGGCTGAATGCCAGCACGCTGATGAAATTCCAGAAGTTGCCGACGGCCTTTGGCGGTTGGGTCGTCAGCTGATAGGCGATCCCATAGAGCTGTCCGTCGATGTATCCGCGCGGCGTCGGCGTCCGGCTCAAGTCGACCGTGACGCTCACCGTCGCCTTGCCGTGCTCGTCGCATGAAACCTGCCGCGGATAGCTGATCGCATCAGCCGGAATCGCAATTTGCGGCGTCGGGACAGGCGGATTGAGCGGCTGATTGCCGGAACCGGTGCCACCCATCGGACCTGTAGTGGCGCCGAGGGCGATGTTGGCTTGCAGGCGCTTGCCGTAATGCGACGCGTAGAGATCGACCCTTCCGGTCTGTTTCGGATTGAGCCGGCAGACGAAATCGTCGGAGCGCACGTAGAGCCCGCCAAGGGATTCCTGCACGATAACCCCGTAGGAATTGCCGGGCTGTGGACTGAGCAGCAGCAGCGGATGGTTCGCGATGTTCGCGACGCACCACGGATCGGCCGCGTAATCGAAATCCTGCACGCCCGCGGTCTGGCCGTACCAGCCGGGTTGCAGGTAGTTGACGTTGCCAACAATCGCGACCTGATCGGCGGCGACGCTGTGCAGCAATGTGCTGGTGTCGGTCTTCAGGACCGCCATGACCAGCGGACCGATGTCGACCAGATCGCCATCGGCATTGACGATCTGCAGGCAATTGCCGAAATCCGCGGTGAGGACTTTGCGGTTCTCGTCGACCTTGCACTGGAACGAATACACCCCATGGGCCGGAGCGGTCGGATTGTTGGCGACCGCCACCATCTGGCGGCCGATCGTGAAATGCTTGGGCTCGTCGACAGCATAGGGGCCGATCACCCCGGCCACGGACCCCAATGTGTAGCGCGAGATCGCGGCATCGCGACCGTAACCATAGAGGTTGAAATTGATGGATAGAAGGCCGTCCGCCGAAGCGGCGCGCAACGCGTCCAGCACTTTCGAATTGGACGGGCCCTGCCAGACGACGTCACGCAAGACCGACTGATAAACCGCGGCGAGCTGTTGATCGAGGGGTACGCCGGACTGCTGACGCCGCCACAGATTGGTGAAACCGACCGGAACAAACTTGCCCTGGAACAGCGACCGCTGGCCGTTGCCGTCCAGGCGAAGCTGCATTCCCCAGACCTGCGAAACCATTTGCTGCTGCGGATCGAGGTCAACGAGCTTGCCGAACACCCGGTCGTCGGCGTTCTCAAGTGCCATCCCGATAATCGGATCCTGCGCCGGCGAGGTGATCTTCACCTTGCCGAGTTGAGCTCCCGCGATCCGGCATTCAATGAAGCGAAATATGGCGGTTCCTTCCGGATTCCAGCTGCCATCGTTGCCGAGCTCCTGGTACTCCTTCTGAAACGTCTTGTTCTGGAAGTAGCGGACGTCATTGTTGACGGTCGAGACGTCAGCCTGGAAATGTCCGGTGAAAACAATACGTGGAGCGTCGAGATAACTCACGGCACACCCCCAATTTATTTTCGTTCAATCCGCAACCTGCGATCAGTCTAGCTTGTAGGCAGGCGCGATGCAACCTAGACTATAATTGCCGCCAGAAGTCATCAGCGTGTCACTGCCGTATCATGATTCACGCTTCTGTTGTTGCCCCTGCTTTTCCGGAAAGGTCGCGTCAATGCTTTATCAATGCTGGCGTTTTTTCCATCGTCTGGCTTTCGATTGGCTCTTGATGGCGTTGATGGTGATAGCAAGTCTTGCGATGCTGGGTCTTGCAATGCCGGGTCTCGCGGCGCGTGCCGTGGCGGCCGAGCAGCCCGATAACGTCTACCCGACTTACGGCGTGCATAATCCGCCGGAGGACAGCCCTTGCGCCAATCCTGCCTGCGTCTATGCCCGCGGGCCCGGTCAGCCCACCGATCCGCAATATCCGCCATACTGGTCGTCGAAATGGGCCATGTACCGGGTATTCCAGGGGTATGCGAAATATCCGCCGCCTTATGATCGCGCGCCGCCGCCGCCCTTGAAGCCGGTGCGCGACTACGAAATATCCGCCGGCGCGACCTACTACGACAGTACCTGGCAAGGACCGGCGGGCAGCGGGGCGATGATGGAGCA
>NZ_JBEKXH010000300.1:0-8112 GCF_049512235.1 Bradyrhizobium sp. | reverse complement strand
GTTGATCCGATCGGCTATCTCGATCTGTACGGTACCGGCTTTGGATTTCGGATCCTGCCTACCGTCGCGCGGGTCAGGCCGGGCTTCACGCTGAGCATCAACCGCGCCGAGGTAGACGATGCCTTCGAGGTCCCGCTTGCGTTCCTGATGGATCCCGCAAACCATCAACGTCTGACCCGGGAGTTTCGCGGCATCGAGCGCTCGTATTACGCCATGCCGTTCGCGGACCGCTATATCTGGGGTGCGACCGCGGGAATTCTGCGTATGCTGTACGAGCGGATCTATCTGCCATGATCCGTCCGGCGTTCACCGAAGTTCTGATTTTCCTGATCCCGTTCGCGGTCTATGCGCTGTTCCTGCTCGCGACGCGCTCCGGGCTGGTGGTGCAGTCGTCCTGGCCGGTGCATGTCGTCGCCAAACTGGTGCTCGGTTCGCTGCTGCTGGTGCTCGTCAGTTTCATCCTGCTCGCGCACTTTTCCGGCGCGGCGCCGAACTCGACCTACGTTCCGGCGCATATCGAGAATGGCAAATTCGTTCCCGGAGTGGAAATTTCCGGAGTTGAAAAATGAGCGATGCGCGCGTGCTCGACGACGCGCCATGGCTCACGTCCGGTCCAGCCGCCCGCGTGCTCGAACTGTTGAACGGCCATGGCGAGGAAGCCCGTGTGGTCGGCGGCGCGGTCCGCAACGCGCTCTTGAAGATTCCGACCGGCGACATCGACATCGCCACCACCGCCGTGCCATCCGAAGTGATCCGCCGCGCCAAGGCGGCCGGCATCAAGAGCGTGCCGACCGGCATCGATCACGGCACGGTGACGCTGGTCGTCAATGGCCAACCCTTCGAGGTCACGACCTTGCGCGTGGATGCCGAGACGTTCGGCCGCAAGGCCAGGGTGGCGTTCGGCCGCGACTGGATTGTCGATGCGCAGCGGCGCGACTTCACCATCAACGGCCTGTCGGTTGACGCCGCAGGTCGCTTGCACGATCACGTCGGCGGACTTGACGACATCGCCGCAAAGCGCGTTCGCTTCATCGGCGACCCGGACCAGCGGATCGCCGAGGACTACTTGCGCATCCTCCGGTTCTTCCGCATGCACGCCGCCTTTGGCGATGGCGAGCCGGATCGCACCGGCTATCTCGCCTGCATTCGTGCGCGGCGAGGTCTGGCGAGCCTGTCGGCGGAACGGGTGCGTATGGAAATGCTGAAGCTGCTGGTCGCCGAAGCTGCCGAAGGCGCGATTGCGGCGATGGCGGACGGCGGCTTGCTGCTGCCGATTTTCGGCGGCGTCGCCTATACCGGTGCGTTTGCCGCGATGATCGCAGCCGAGCGTTCGCTCGGGCTGCAGGCGAACGCGATCCGAAGGCTCGCTGCCCTGGCGGTCGCCGTCACCGAGGACGCGAGGCGGCTTGCGGGGCGGCTGCGGCTGAGCAATGCCGAAACCAGGGCGCTGGATTCCATGGGCCATCGCTGGTGGCGGCTCGCCGGGATGGACGAGGCGACCGCGCGGCGACGGCTCTACCGGCTCGGCGAGGATCGCTATCGCGACCGGCTGATGCTGGCCTGGGCGCGGGCGGGAGATGATGGCCGTTTCGCGCAATGGCGCGAGCTTGCCACCTTGCCGGAGCGCTGGCGCGCGCCGAAATTTCCGCTCAAGGCGGCCGATTTCATCGCCCGCGGCATCGCCGAGGGCCCGGCGCTGGGCCACGTGCTGGCGTTGGCCGAAGACGCCTGGCTGGCGACGAATTTCGCGCTCGAACAACAGGCGCTCGAAGCCATTGCCGACCAGACCGTAGCTCGCTTTACCCGCGACCACAGGCTGTGAAGATCCTCTGAAGCAGGTCGATGAGGCTGTATCAAGACCGGCAAAGCGATGCCGCCGGCGATCGCAGGACCGGCGGCATCGTCTTGAAAAAGCTCACGCAACGCTTTTCCTGTCCTCGTCTTCCTCGTCCTCGTCCTCGTCTTCCTCTTCGTCGTCCTCTTCTTCCTCGTCGTCATCCAGGATGTCGGCAAGCTCCAGGACGGCCAATGGCAGCGTTTGGCGAAACAATTCGCCTTCCGTGCCCATCCAGAGGCACGCGGCGGCGCCGTCGCTGACTTCTGCCACCGTCATGGGATGACCTCCGGATTTCAGAATGACAACATCGCCTGGTTTCAAGTTCATGGTTCGCTTCCTTCAATGTTGATGGGCGCGCTTCACAGGCTATTGATCGGACGTGACAGGCCGATCACGGCCTGGCGCGCGCGGTCGTCGATGCACCGCCAAATGCGATGCCGGTGCGTCGTCCTCCAACTTCACGGCGCGCGGATGGCGTTTCGTACTTCGAGCAATAGCGTTTTCGAGCGAAGTGGATACCGATTCGTATCAACCGCGCGTCAAAGCATGGAATAGAGCCGCGCCGGGGCGAGCCTTGCCGGCGGGATCACGGACGGGTCGAACTCGCGTCGTTGGATTGCAGGCCGGTGGCGCGACCGGCTTGCCGCAGCGCCTCACCAATGGCCATGGCTGCCGCCATCGCGACATTGAGCGATCGCAAGCCGGGCTTGATCGGGATTGCGAGCCGTGCGTCGGCCGCGGCGAAAACCTCGTCGGGTACGCCTGCGCTTTCCCGTCCGAACAAAAGGACGTCGGCCGCGCTGTAGCCATGGTCGAGATAGGAACAGACGCCGCGGGTCGTGAACAGGATCAGCCGGTAGCCTCCGGCGTGACGCCACTGCTCGAATTTTGACCAGGAATCGTGACGCGTGATGGTCACCTGGTCGAGATAGTCCATGCCGGCCCGGCGGAAGTGCCGGTCGGATACCGGAAAACCGGCGGGCTCGATGATATGGGCTGCAACCTCGAGGCAGGCGCAGAGGCGAAGGATGGTCCCGGTGTTCTGGGGGATGTCGGGCTGGAATAGCGCAATCTGCATGCCGTGCCGGCCCCTCGGGTCTGCCATGAAATATCTGGACAAATCGCTGCCGCGCACGGAATTCGTGCAGGGCACGCTTGGCAGCCGATAGCGGGCTTGCGCTCTTCCGGCAAGGGTGCCAATAGAACGATTCTGGACTGCTGGTTCCTTAGCCTTTGGCCGGGAAAAGCGGTCCTTCTGCCGCCGCGGGGGCCGCGGGCGCCGGCAGCTTCGCTGGCTTCGTATATGCCTGCTTCGTATATGCGTTTGCTGGGGTGGTTCCACCGGCTGCAACTTGGAAAGGGTTTGCAATCGTGACGACAGCGTCCTCAGTGGATTCCACCCGCCGTGATTTCCTCTTTATTGCAACCGGCGCCGCCGCCACCGTCGGTGGATTGGCCACGCTATGGCCGTTCGTTGCCCAGATGAATCCGGACGCATCGACCATTGCGGCCGGCGCGCCGATCGAAGTCGATCTGACGCCGATTGCCCAGGGACAGGACATCAAGGTGTTCTGGCGGGGCAAGCCGATCTATATCATGAACCGCACCAAGAAGCAGGTCGACGAGGCGCGCGCGGTACCGGTCGCGAGCCTGCCCGATCCGCAGAGCGACCAGGCCCGGGTCAAGGAGGGCCACGATCAATGGCTGGTCGTGATCGGCATCTGCACCCATCTCGGCTGCATCCCTATTGCCTATGAAGGCAATTACGACGGCTTCTTCTGCCCCTGCCACGGCTCGCAATACGACTCCTCGGGGCGTATTCGCCAGGGACCGGCGCCTGCCAATCTGGCGGTGCCGCCCTATCAGTTTGTTTCCGACAGCAAAATCCAGATTGGCTGAGTTAAGGGATCGGGGATCCCGCACTTGGCTTGTCGCGCAGCTTTGCCTTACTTTAAACCGCTTCTTCAGGATCGCATCATGAGCGGACCATCCAACTACCAGCCGTCCCATCCCGCCTTGAAGTGGCTCGAGCGGCGCCTGCCGATTTTGAGTTTCGCCCATGCCTCGTTCGTGGCCTATCCGACGCCGCGCAACCTGAATTACTGGTGGACCTTCGGCGCCATTCTTTCGGTGATGCTCGGGGTGCAGATCCTGACCGGCGTGGTGCTGGCGATGCACTACACGCCGAACGCCGATCTGGCCTTCAGGTCGGTCGAGAGCATCGTGCGTGACGTGAACTATGGCTGGCTGTTGCGCAACATGCACGCCAGCGGCGCCTCGATGTTCTTCCTTGCCGTCTATATCCACATGTTCCGTGGCCTGTATTACGGGTCCTACAAGGAGCCGCGCGAGGTGCTGTGGATCCTCGGCGTCATCATCTACCTGCTGATGATGGCGACGGGCTTCATGGGCTATGTGCTGCCGTGGGGCCAGATGAGCTTCTGGGGCGCCACCGTCATCACCAATCTGTTCTCCGCCATTCCCTATTTCGGCGAGAGCATCGTCACCCTGCTGTGGGGCGGCTATTCGGTCGGCAATCCGACGTTGAACCGGTTCTTCTCGCTGCACTATCTCTTGCCGTTCGTGATCGCCGGCGTGGTGGCGCTGCACGTCTGGGCGCTGCATGTCGCGGGCCAGAACAATCCGGCCGGCGTCGAGGCGAAAACCGAGAAGGACACCGTGGCGTTCACGCCCTACGCGACCATCAAGGATGCGTTCGGGGTGTCCTGCTTCATGCTGTTCTACGCCTGGTTCATCTTCTATATGCCGAACTATCTCGGTGACGCCGACAACTACATCGTCGCCAATCCCGGCGTGACGCCGGCCCATATCGTGCCGGAATGGTACTACCTGCCGTTCTATGCGATCCTGCGCTCGATCCCGAACAAGCTCGCCGGCGTGATCGCGATGTTCTCGGCGATCATCGTGCTGGTGTTCCTGCCCTGGCTCGACAGCGCGAAAACCCGGTCCTCCAAGTATCGGCCGCTGGCAAAACAGTTCTTCTGGATCTTCGTCATCGTCTGCGTGCTCCTGGGCTATCTCGGGGCGCAGCCGCCCGAGGGCATCTACGTGATCGCCGGCCGGATCCTGACCGCCTGCTACTTCGGCTATTTCCTGATCCTGTTGCCGCTCCTGAGCCGGATCGAAACGCCGCGCACCATTCCCAATTCGATCGCCGACGACGTGCTGGCGAAACACGGCGGCAAGGCGGCGCCGATGGTGTCCGCGGTCATCCTGTTCGCGGTCGCCGGCGGGCTGTTCGCCGCAAGCGCTTCGAGCGCCCGGGCCGAAGAGCCGGACGTCCCGCCGTCGCAAAAATGGTCGTTCGCCGGTCCGTTCGGCAAGTACGATCGCGGCGCGCTGGAGCGCGGCTTGAAAATCTACAAGGAAGTCTGCTCCGCCTGCCACAGTCTGAATTATATCGCGTTCCGCAATCTCGCCGATCCCGGCGGTCCCGGATATTCGGTTGCCCAGGCGGCGGCGTTGGCAGCCCAATACAAGATCAAGGACGGCCCGAACGATCAGGGCGACATGTTCGAGCGGCCCGGCCGTCTGGCCGATTACTTTCCCCCGCCATTCCCCAATGATCAGGCCGCGCGCGCCGCCAATGGCGGCGGACTGCCTCCCGACCTCTCTTTGATCACCAAGGCACGCTCTTACGAGCGCGGTTTCCCGACCTTCATATTCGACTTTTTCACGCAGTTTCAGGAGCAGGGCCCGAATTACGTCGCCGCGCTGCTGCAGGGCTTCGAAGCCAGCCCGCCGCCTGGCGTCAGCATTCCCGACGGCTCCTACTACAACAAATATTTCCCCGGCCACGCCATCAAGATGCCGCCGCCGCTGAGCGATGGCCAGGTGACATTCGACGATGGGTCACCGGCAACGCTGGCGCAATACGCCCATGACGTCGCCACCTTCCTGATGTGGGCGGCGGAGCCGCAGATGGAGGCGCGCAAGCGGCTCGGGATGGAGGTCTTCATTTTCCTGATCATCCTGTCGGGACTGTTGTATTTCACCAAGAAAAAAGTCTGGGCCGACGTCCACGCCTGACGTCATCCGGATCTGAAATCCGAATGCGAAAAAGCCCCGGCCGGGGCTTTTTTGCTGGGATACCGAACGCGCCGCGGGTCCGGACGCGGTACAGCAAATGATTGCCTCGCGAGCGCGCGGCGGACTATATAGCCCCGGTCGGCCACCCCCCTGAAATCGTCGGAGCAAGCCCATGGGTACCAGCATTACGTTCAAGCGTCCGGACGGCAAGGACGCCAATGGCTATCTCGCCAATGCCGCGCGCGGCAACGCGCCGGGCGTGGTCGTGGTCCAGGAATGGTGGGGGCTTTCGGAAAATATCAAGGGCCTGTGCGACCGCTTCGCGCTGGCGGGCTTCGACGCCCTGGCGCCGGATCTCTATGCCGGCGTGCTGGTGCCCTATCACGACACCGACGCCGCCAACAAGCAGATGACCTCGCTGGATTTCATGGACGCCACCACCCAGACCGTGCGCGGCGCCGCGCAATTTCTGGCCAAGAACGGCGCCAAGGTCGGCCTGACCGGCTTCTGCCTCGGCGGCGCGGTCACCATCATCGGCGCCACCAAGGTTCCGGAACTGGCCGCGGGCGTGGTGTTCTACGGCATCCCGCCGGAGCAGGCCGCAAAGCCTGCGGACGTGAAAATTCCGCTGCAGGCCCATTTCGCCAACACCGACGACTGGTGCACCCCGCAACTCGTCGATGGCTTCGAGAAGGCGATGAAACAAGCCGGCAAGTCGTTTGAGGTGTTCCGCTATGACGCCCAGCACGCGTTTGTCAACGAGCAGCGCGTCTCGGTGCACGATCGCGCCGCGGCCGAGCTGGCCTGGGGCCGCGCCACCGAGTTTTTCCGCAAGCATCTCGGGTGAATGGCTGCCTTAGTTGAGTTAGTCGCCCGCCTTCACCCCATCCCACCACGGACAGGTCCCCGACATCAGCTGGTAATTCCCCTCCATCACCTGCACCGGCGCCCGCAGGCCCGCGGCCGCGGCGCGCATCCGCATCTCGCGAGCCTCCTCGCGCGCGGCCGGCGGCAGCCAGACCCGTTCATGGCCCCACAGGCTCGGGCCGTTCTGCATTTCGAATGGGCGCCAGGTCGAAGGATCGATCTCGCGGCCGCCCCAGCCGCATTCGACCATGAACGACGACGGCGTTCTGGCATAGAACGACGTCATCAGATCGTTGGTGTGACGCCCGAGCGTGACGTTGACGCGGTCCGCTTCGCTCAAGGCGACATCGTAGCACTGGCCGACATCATCGAGCGAGAACAGTTCGACCATCAGATGATGCATGCCGTTGCGGCCGGTTTCGATCAAAGCGAGGCTGTGATGCCTTGCATTGATGTGGAAGAAGAAGGCGCGAAACGGCTTTTGCATGTAGTCGCTGAGCCCGAAGCCGAGCAGGTCGACGTAGAACGGCATCACCGTATCGATATGTTCCACCGTCAGCACGGCATGTCCGAGGCCGAGCGGCCCGGTGCGGAAGCCGGAAATCGAGCGGCCCGGACAAAACGGCGTCGCGTCGATCTCGGCGCCGTAAAAGGCCTCCAGCCGGTTGCCGGCCGGATCGCGAAACGAAATCAGGCCGCCGACCCGCCGCGCATCGGCCAGCGTCTGCGGCTCGGCCAATACCTCGACCTCGGCGGCTTCCAGCCGGGCCGCGAGCGCTTCCAGCGCGGCGGCATCCGTCACCTCCCAGCCGAAGAAGCGCGCGCCCTCGGGCATCGAGCGGTCGATAACGATGCGCTGCTTGCGGTCATCCATCCGGAAGGCGAGCAGCGCAGCGCTGCGCTCCACCGCCTGCAGGCCGACCAGGCGGGTGCCGAACTGCCGCCAATCATCGAGCGCGGACGATCCGAACCCGGCATAACCCAGCGCCTGCACCGCCGCCATGGCAGTCTCCCTTGTTCTTGTTGTCCATTCTTGACTGAATCCTACGCGTATTTCTGGCCTTTCCAACCCAAAAGACCTGCCAGGACACTGGGGATTCAGGCGCGCTTGGCAAGCATCCGCTTTCGATGGGTCCACCACGTTTGGCTTTGCCATGCGCCGCAACCGGCTGGCGCCGTGGAAGCACGCGCCATGGGCGTGGCTTGAGGACCTTCCAACCGTCATTGCGAGGAGCTCTTGCGACGAAGCAATCGTGTGCCGTGGAAAGGCACAATTCTTGAGAGGGTGCAAGTCCCTCCCGGCAAGGGTCGCTCCGGCCGGTAGCAATCGGAGCAGGCGGGGAGGCAACGAGCCGTCT
>NZ_JBEKXH010000299.1:0-8128 GCF_049512235.1 Bradyrhizobium sp. | reverse complement strand
TATCCGCGCGCAGCAGGATCAGCACATATTTCAGCGTCACCACAATGATTAGCGCCCACAGGATCAAGGACTCGACGCCGAGCACCGCCTGAGGTGAGGCAACCCCCGCGGGACCACTGGCGGCGACCACAGCTTCGCGTAACGCATAGAGCGGGCTGGTGCCGATGTCGCCATAGACAACGCCAATGCTGCCGATCAGCAGAGCCCTGAAACTGGCAGTGGAATGGGCTTCGCCATGCCCGCCGGCCGCCGTCGTTTCCGCGGCGGGAGCTACAACATCAGTGGTCATGAGAGCTTCGGCCTCAAAATGCTTCACTGCACCAATAGCAAAGCGAGGCCGCTTATAGTCCTGCGCTTGGTGCATAGCCTAGCCTGATTTTAGGCCAACACCATGCAAAAATATGGACGGCAGCCGGGGTTGCCTGCCGCCGAGCCACTGCTGCAGAAAGGCCGTTCTGCGCCCATCGCCGGCCAGCAGAGCGTTGCACGTCAATGCAACCCTTGCTGGTTTCACGGTAACGGGATGCCGTAGTGGCTGCAAATTACGGCTTGAGGCCGGGCGGCAACGGCGGATCCTCACGCATCAGGGTGATGGTCACGCGGCGGTTCGCCGCCAGCGAGGGATCGTCGGGGAACAGCGGCTGCCCGTCGGCCGTTCCGGACACCTCAGAAATGTGGGCTGACGGCAGTCCTTCCTGCTCGAGAATCTGACGCACCGCATTGGCCCGATCCGCCGACAGATCGAACGCGCCATAGTCGCTCCGCGTCGGCACAAAGCCAGCCGCAGTGTGACCGACGATGGCGACGCGAAGCGGCGTCGCCTTGAGCGGGGCTGCGAGTTTCTCTATCAGCCGGCGGGTGCGGTCGTAGGGTACCTTGGAGCCGTCGGCAAACATCGAACGGCCATCCTGGTCGACGATTTCCAGATTGAGGCCTTTCTTGGTCTCCTCGAACATGACGTGTTTTGAGATCTCGGTCAGTTCCGGCAGGTCCTGCAAGGCCTGCCGCAACGACGCCGAGGCCAGCGCGAATTCGCGATCGATCTTGATGCGGGCACCGTCGGCCAGGCTTTTCTCCTGCTCATCTGGGGTCGGCCGGTTGGAGGCCTCCTCCGGCGGAACGTGCGCGGCGTTCTTCAGCTTGGGTCGCGTCGGCAGACCGTCGGATTCGATGATGCCGGAATAGCGCGCATCGGTCTGCACGCCGAAAGCATCGCGCATCGAGCCTGCGACAATCTTGAGCTTGTTGTTGTCCATGGTGGAGAATGCGACGAGCATCACGAAGAAGCTCATCATCAGACCCATGAGGTCGGCAAAGGTCACGAACCAGCCGTGTCCACCGCCATGTCCAGCGCCACGTTTTTTCTTGGCCATCGCTTGCTTTCTGAACCGCGTTTACCGGCCGATCAGGCCGGGACCGGCTCGCCTTCTTCGTGGCGGTGCTTTTCCGGCAAATAGGCCAGCAGCATTTCCCGGACCAGCGTCGGGCTCTTGGAATCCCGGATCATCAGGATGCCGTCGATGATCAGCGTCCGGTTGGTCTCCTCGTCGAGCAGCTTGCCATGCAGCTTGTCGGCGAGCGGCAGGCAGAACAGGTTCGCAACCAGCGCGCCGTAAAGCGTCGCCAGCAGCGCCGTCGCCATGAAAGGCCCGAGCTTCGAGGGGTCGGTCATGTTGGCGAACATCTGCACCATGCCGATCAAGGTTCCGATCATGCCGAACGCCGGCGCGCAGTCGCCGATGGCGCGGTAGATCTTGCCGCCTTCGTCGAGATGCATCAGGAAGTTGTCGCGGTCGCGTTCGAGATTGTCGCGGATGAATTCGAGATCGTAGCCGTCGGCGACGTAGCGGATGCCCTTGGCGAGAAAGGGTTCGTCGGTCTCGACCTTTTCCAGCCCGACCGGTCCCTGCTTGCGGGCGATTTCCGCGATGCGCGCAAGTTCGTCGACCAGATCGCGCGCCGACAGCCGGCTCATCGTGAAGGCAAATTTGGCGCCGAGCGGCAGGCCGTGCAGGATCGCGCTGAGCGGAAACCGGATCATGGTGGCGGCGATGGAGCCGCCGAAGATGATGATGACCGCATGTTCGCTCCAGAACATTTCCATGCTGCCACCCATCAGCATGATCAGGGTGATGACGGCGAAGCCGCACGCCAGTCCGACGCTCGTCATGATATCCATGGAAAACTCCAACGCGTACGCGAACCACCGGCCATCCTGGACGATGGCGCGGCCCGTCCCGAGCCACGCAACAAGCACTCTACGTCCGCGCCATTAAAGACGCGTAAAGCTTAAACCGCCGTGCGGCGGAACCCGGCGCGAACTGGCGCAAACAGCCGATCCAACCCGCGATCGACCGGTCAGTTGGCGTCCGGGCCCGATCTCAATATTTCGCTAACCATAGTCAGCGCAACGTACAACGCCTTCAGTGAATTTCAGCCGAACGCTGCAGGGCCTCTTTCAGCTTATCGAGGGTGAAGTCCTTGCTGCGGGCGATTTCGAGGATTGGCGTTTCCCGGCGGCCGCAGAGTTCGGCGGCGTCGGGGACCTTGGCGGCGACCTCGCGCGGGATCACCACGGCGCCATGGCGGTCGGCATGAATGAGGTCGTCGGAGCGCACCGTCATCCCGGCGACGCGTACTTCGCCGCCAAAAGCCTCGGCATGCACAAAGGCGTGCGACGGACCGATCGAGCCGGCCAGCGCCTGGAAGCCGGGCGCCCATTGCGGAATGTCGCGGATCGATCCGTCGGTGATGACGCCGAGGCAGCCGAGCGCCTTGTGCACCGAGCTTTGGACCTCGCCCCAGAACGCGCCATATCCCGCATCCGCGCCGTCGATATCCTGGATCACGGTGATGCGCGGACCGAAGCCGGTACCGACATATTCATAATAGGCGATGCGACGCTTGGCCTGCTCCGCCGCCGCAAGGCCGGATTGCAGCACCGAGCGGATGGTCACGGTGCGCGCATAACCGACGATCGGTGAAAGCTCGGGGAACGGACAGACCAGGGGTTTCGTCGTGTAACCGATCAGACGACGTTCGGGCGCGACGATTTCAAGCGCGTTGCAGATGGTCGGCGTGTCGTAGCGCCCCAAAGCCTCAAGAAGCGAAGCGGACAGCGGCGCTTTTGTGGAATCCGTCACGGCGTTTTCTCCAGAATGTTGCGACCGGCCATTCTTCAAGGCCCCTTGGCTTAGCCATATACAAGACCGCCACGCGATCGGCAAAAGAGTGGAAGCCGCTCATCAGTTCAGCCGGGTGGGCCTGTCATCAGGGTCCGGGCCGGCGACCACCGTCGTCGGAGGGAACGGCGGCGCCGGACCTTGCGGGGCGGCATCGGCCCGCGGCACGGCCTGGGCGGCCGCTTTGCGCTGATGGTCGCGATAGGACCTCCATCCGGCCGGCAGGCTCAAGAGGTAAAGCACCGATCCCGCCGACAGGATGTACCAGGGGTAGCTGATCAAGAGCGCGATGAAGAAAATCACCGAGACGAAGACCGCCAGAACCATTTCCGGCGGCACCCGCATGCGCACGGTCTTGCCCGAAAATACCGGCAGCCGCGAAACCATCAGAAATGCGATTAACAGCGTGAACAATGCCGTCAGCACGGCCGGCGGTTGCGGCACGCCGACAAAGGAAAGGTAGATCGGAAGCAGTACCGTGATCGCCCCGGCGGGGGCCGGAACGCCGGTGAAGTAATTGGCCGCAAAGGCGGGTTTGTTCGGATCGTCCATGGTGGCATTGAAACGCGCCAGCCGCAGCCCGCCCGAAATCGCGAACACCATCGCGGCGATCCAGCCGCCATTATGCAGGTCATGCAACTGCCAGAAGTACAGCATCAGGCCCGGCGCGACGCCGAAATTGACGAAATCGGCCAGGCTGTCGAGTTCGGCGCCGAATTTAGACTGGCCCTTGATCATGCGGGCGACGCGACCGTCCAGGAAATCCAGCACGGCGGCGAACACGATCGCCGCCACCGCCAGTTCCATCCGCCCTTCCGTGGACAGCCGGATCGCCGTCAAACCCGCGCAGATCGCCAGCAAGGTGATGAAGTTGGGCACCAGCATCCGCACCGGAATCGGGCGAAACCGGCGGCGGCGCATTTCCAGGTGGTTGGGATCGATGGGCATCATGGCTCGCATCCATATAGCAATCGCCGGCCGGCTCCGCCACCGCGGCACCCGGCCGCGCGGTTCGAAGGCCCAATGGTTAATCGGCGTGGTAGGTTCGACTGCCATCGCCGGGCCTGAAATCGGCCAGAATGGTCTCGCCGGCAACCGCGGTCTGACCTTCGGCGACCAGCGCAGGGGTGCCTTCGGGCAGATAGACGTCAAGACGCGACCCGAAGCGGATCAGGCCGAACCGCTCGCCGGCGCCGATCGACTGCCCCTCGCGTACGAACGATACGATCCGGCGCGCCACCAGCCCTGCGATCTGGATCACGCCGATGCGCCCGTCCGGCGTCGAGATCACCAGCGAGTTGCGCTCGTTGTCCTCGCTCGCCTTGTCGAGCTCGGCATTGATGAAGGTACCGGGCCGATAGGCGATCCGATCGATCCGCCCCGAGACCGGGCTGCGGTTGATGTGGCAGTTGAACACGCTCATGAAAATCGAGATCCGCGGCAGCGGCCGGTCACCGAGACCGAGTTCGGCTGGCGGCATCACCTGCGTCAGCATCGAAATGCGCCCGTCGGCCGGCGCCACCACGATGCCCTCGCGCACCGGCGTTACCCGAATCGGATCGCGGAAGAACAGCGCGCACCAGATCGTCAGCGCCGCCCCGATCCACCCCAGCGGCGTCCAGAGCCAGAACAACAACAGCGAAGCCACCGCAAAGCCGCCGATGAAGGGATAGCCCTGGGGATGGATCGGCGGGATCTGCGCGCGAATGGAATGGGTGATGGACATCAATCTTCGCCGCTCATTGTACGTTCTGCCCTGCGGATTGCGCTTCGCTCATTCCGCAGCAGCCGGGGTCGGCAGCGCATCATCGACAAGCGGGGTGTCGACAAGCGGGGTGTCGACCGGCGGCGGCGCGCGGTTCGGCGCCTCATTGTCGTCGGCAATCCGCGCCAGCCGCTCGCGCGCCTCCTGCGCCTCGCGCTGCCGGTTCCACATACTGGCATAAAGTCCGCCGCTTGCCAAAAGCTCGGAGTGCGTTCCACGCTCGGCGATACGGCCCTGGTCCAGCACGATGATTTCGTCGGCGCCGACGATCGTGGACAGCCGGTGCGCGATCACGAGCGAGGTGCGGTTGCGCGACACCCGCTCCAGCGCCTCCTGAATTTCATGCTCGGTATGGCTGTCGAGCGCCGACGTCGCCTCGTCCAGGACCAGGATCGGCGGCGCCTTGAGAACGGTGCGCGCGATCGCGACCCGCTGCTTCTCGCCGCCCGACAGTTTCAAGCCCCGTTCGCCAACCTGGGTCTCATACCCCCTGGGCGAAATCCTGATGAAGGCGTCGATCTGCGCCAGCCGGGCGGCCTGTTCCACCTCGGCGTCGGTGGCGTCCCAGCGGCCGTAACGGATATTATAGCGGATGGTGTCGTTGAACAGCACGGTGTCCTGCGGCACCATGCCGATCGACGCCCGCAGCGAGGCCTGGGTGACGGCGCGGATATCCTGGCCGTCGATCAGGATCTTGCCGCCCGAGATATCATAGAGCCGGAACAGAAGCCGCGAGATGGTCGACTTGCCGGCGCCGGACGGTCCGACGATCGCCACCGTCTTGCCGGCTGGCACCTCGAAACTGAGGCCCTTGAGGATCGGCCGCTCCGGATCGTAGGAAAACCGCACATCCTCGAAACGGACATGACCCGTGGTCACGATCAGGGGCCTCGCGCCGGGAACATCCTTGACTTCCGGATTGCGCGACAGCACGTCGAACATCTTCTCGATATCGATGATCGCCTGCTTGATCTCGCGATAGACCATGCCCATGAAATTCAGCGGCTGGTAGAGCTGGATCATCATGGCGTTGATCATGACGAAGTCGCCCACCGTGTTCTTGCCGCCGCGGACGCCGATCGCGCACATCAGCATGGTCGCGGTGAGACCTGCTGTGAATATGATCGCCTGCCCGGTATTGAGCAGCGCCAGCGAGGTATAGGTCTTGACGCTGGCGCGCTCGTAACGCTCCATCGAACGGTCGTAGCGGGAGGCTTCGCGCTGTTCCGCGCTGAAATATTTGACGGTCTCGTAGTTCAGAAGCGAGTCGATCGCCTTGGTATTGGCGTCGGTGTCGGATTCGTTCATCTTGCGGCGGATTTCGATCCGCCATTCGGTCGCGATGTAGGTGTAGTACATGAACACCACGACCGTGATCATGGTGGCCAGCACATAGCGCCAGTCGAACTTCCACAACAGCACGACCATCAGCAGCGAAACCTCGACAATGGTCGGGACCAGCTGCAGGATGACCATCCGCACGATGACTTCGATGCCGGAACGGCCGCGTTCCAGCACCCGCGTCAGCCCGCCGGTCTTGCGTTCCAGATGAAAGCGCAGCGACAACTCGTGCATGTGGACGAAGGTGAGAAAAGCGAGCTTGCGCACCGCATGCATCGCAACGCGGGCGAAGATGCCGTCGCGCCATTGGGTCAGGACCGCCATCACGACCCGCAGGCCGCCATAGCTCGCGGTCATGATCAGGGGCGAGGCGACCAGCCACAGCGTCCAGTTCGACGATGCGACCGGGGCGGTATCGGCGCCGGTCAGGGCGTCGATCGCCCATTTGAAGGTAAAGGGAACCGTGAGCGTCGCGACCTTGGCGATCAGCAGCAGCACCACCGACCACACCACGCGCATCTTCAGATCGGCGCGATCGCCGGGCCAGATGTACGGCCAAAGATGCGCCAGCGTCCCGATCAGGGTCGCCCGTTCGCTTGAGGTATGAGTGGCAGACGGCGCTGCACCGGCGCCCCGGGCCGAATCAGTATGAGCCATCAGCGAACGCCTGAAGCAAGGCGGCGGCGCGGATAGGTTGCCGTGCGGGTTTTTCTGTTAACCTTCATCCTAACCGTCATATAGAGGTTTTGAACCTCTTGCGCACCCTCGATGGAAACGATTCTTTGACCATGTTCAGGCATTTAGAGGATGGATTCAACCGCCCGGCAGCGAATTCGAAAGGCTTGACGGCTATACGCTGCGGTGCCACATGGCCAGTATGAGCAAGATCAGAACTGTCTGTGTGTACTGCGGCTCCGGCCCCGGTACCAATCCCCGCTTTGTCGAAGCGGCCATCGGCCTGGGAAAAGCCCTTGCCGAGAACGGCATCGGCCTGGTCTATGGCGGCGGCTCGATCGGGCTGATGGGCGCGGTGGCGACCTCCGTGCTCGACCATGGTGGTACGGTGACGGGCATCATACCCAGCTTTCTGACCGCCCGCGAAAACGCGCTGACCCGCGTTCAGGAGATGATCGTCACCCCCGACATGCATGAGCGCAAGCGGCTGATGTTCGAGCGGTCCGACGCCTTCGTTGCGCTGCCCGGCGGGATCGGCACGCTGGAGGAGCTGGTGGAGCAGTTGACCTGGCAGCAGCTCGGCCGCCACTCCAAGCCGGTCCTGCTCGCCAATATCGAAAGCTTCTGGGAGCCGTTGCTGGCCCTGTTCGCGCACATGCGCGCGACGCAATTCATCCGCCCGTCGCTGGCGGTCGATATCCTGAAAGCCGAACGGGTCGAGGATATCGTGCCGCGATTGCGTGCCGCCGCGGCTCAGGCGGCGGAAGGCACCGAGAAGATGGCGCCCGAGATCGCCAGCAGGCTTTAGGACAGACATCAAAAGAACTGCTTCCGATTTTGACGATCAGTCGTTCCAGACGCGAATAAACACCCCGCGGCGCGAGGCGCCCGGGCTTTTGCAAGAACCTCTCGCCCTTGGATAACAGAGGGCGCGGGGAATGCCGCGATGCCCAGAGGCACCCGCGGCCTCGCGTGCAAAAAAACGGCCGACGCACACGAGCAACAGCGAGGCACCGGATCATCCGGCATTCCCCACACAATGGTTTACGGTTTATGACGCGCTCTCCCCGGCGAGATAGCTCTCTTGCCACCGTTGCCTTCGAATTAACGGTTTTGTCCGACCCGGTTGAGCCGAACGAAACCTCCGAAGACTTGACACCAGCTT
>NZ_JBEKXH010000298.1:0-8143 GCF_049512235.1 Bradyrhizobium sp. | reverse complement strand
GCTGGAATTGAATAGCTGGTCGATCAAGTCTTCCTCAATTCGGCTGTTCCGGCTCAGGAGGTAAGCCATGAACAGCTCCGAAAACCTCGGCTCGTCGTGAAGGGCGACGATCATTGCAGCTTTTGTAATTGACGTGACGATGCAATCTTCCATCGCCGTTGTCGTCGAGATACGTATCTTGTGGCCGTTCATGCAGCCCTCACCGAAGAATTGTCCCGGCCCGAGGATTGTGACGACGGCTTCCTTGCCTTGTTCGGACAGAACGGTCAGTTTGATCCTTCCTTTTTGAAGATAAAAAACCGTGTCCGCGATGTCACCTTGCTGGAACACGGTCTGATTCTTGTGCAGCTCAAGGATCGTTTTCCCCGTGCCCACCTTGGCAAGGAAGATTTTGGGATCGAAAAGGCTTGGCTGCTTCATGTACCAAGCGTATTTGTTGCAACGCAATCTGTAAAGTGCTGTTTACGGCAAGAGATTTGAACAGTGAGCAAAATGAAACATCGTCCCGTCTTCGGAAATGATCTGCTGGTAATTTACCTACCAAATGTTGGAACATTTCGATGCCTGAGATCCAAGCTTAGGGACGCCTTATAGGGGTAGGAGGGGCTGATTTGCGCGAATTCAAGTTTGCGGCGCGCCTGAATTCGTTCCGAGTCGGCGCAGAAAATTACTGGAAATTCAAGAACGGTAAAGCCACCACGTTCGATCTCATCGAGCGCGCAGCCACCGTTCCCGGCCTCAATGCCGTAGATCTGAATTACCCCGATCATCTCGACGGCCATACCGAGGCCGAAGTCGTCGAGCGGCTGGCCGGCTCCGGTGTCGCGCTCAATGGCTATGCCATGCGTTACTATACCGATCCCAGCTTCAAGATCGGCGCATTCACGAATCCTGACCCGGTCGTACGGCGCAAGGCGATCGACCTGACGCGCAAGGGCATCGATTCGATGCGCAAGGCCGGTGGCCAAACCATGACGCTCTGGCTCGGGCAGGACGGGTTCGATTACTCCTTCCAGGTCGACTACAAAGCCGTGTGGGAGATGGAGGTCGAGGCGATACGCGAGGTCGCCTCGCACGATCCGGGCGTCGAGGTCAGCCTCGAATACAAGCCCAACGAGCCGCGCTCGTTCGCGCTCCTTCCCGATGTCGCGACCACGCTTCTGGCGATTCGCGAAGCAGACAGACCGAACCTCGGCGTCACCCTCGATTTCGCCCACGTGCTCTATGCGGAAGAAATGCCGGCCTATGCGGCGATGCTGGCGGCCCGGCACAGCCGCCTGCTCGGTGTGCATCTCAATGACAGCTACGGCAAGCGCGACGACGGACTAATGGTCGGCGCCGTTCACATTCAGCAGACGATCGAGCTGCTCTATGCGCTCGACAGCTTAGGCTACGACGGCCTGCTCTATTTTGACACGTTCCCGGATATTTCCGGGCTCGATCCCGTCGCCGAATGCGCCGCCAATATCGATAGCGTTCTCGCCATGAAAACCATTGTCGAGCGGCTCCGCAGAGCGCCGGCTCTCAGCCATGCCATCGCCACCCAGAATTCGGTGGCCAGCCAGAAGATCGTGCAGGCTGCGCTGTTTGCGCCGTGAAATCTCATACGCCGAAAAAAATCGGGCCGACCGGTCGCAGTTGCAGAGCAGGTTCGGCGGATTGCCCAACTCAACATCATGGATGCCGTCTCATCGCGGTTGCGCAAAAGGGCTACGGCACCATGGCAGCCGTCCGGGCCAAACGATGCTAACTCAGGGATGCGCCTGGCCGCCCCCGCCGAGAGGAATCTTCATGTCTGGACCGAAGTTCGACGTCATCGTCTGCGGCAGTCTGCATCTCGACATCCTGGTCCACGGGCCACACCTGCCCCGCGCCGACGAGACCGTTGTGGGCACTTCCTGGTTCAGCACCTGTGGTGGCAAGGGCGGCAACCAGGCGGTCCAAGCGGCCCGCCAGGGCGCGCGGACGGCCTTCATCGGCCGCGTCGGCGACGATGAATTCGGCGGCCGCTTGCTGGCGAACCTCGACGCCGCCAGCGTCGACCGAACCAGCGTCGCGGTTGACGACAAGGTCGGCTCAGGCATGAGCGTGGCCATCGTCGATACCAACGGTGACTACGGCGCGGTCATCGTTTCCGGTGCCAACCTGGCCATAGACCCGGCCGGCATCGGCGTGAGTTGGGATCGTCTGGGCGGAGCCCGCGTGCTGGTGCTCCAGAATGAGGTGCCCCACGCCGTCAATGTCGCCGTGGCGCGGGCCGCACGCGAAGCCGGCACGACCATTGTCTTCAACGCCGCGCCCGCCCGCCCGGGCGGTGACGACCTGCTCGCGTTGGTTGATGTGCTGGTGGTCAATCGGGTCGAGGCGGAGATGCTGGCCGGCGTCCCGGTATCCGACCATGCCAGCGCGCGCGCGGCGCTCGACACGCTCGGCGCGGCCCAAAGAACCGTGGTGGTGACGCTCGGCAGCGGCGGCATGGTTGTCGCCGCGCCCAAGCAGACGCCGGTCGAATTGGACGCCGTGCCAGTCAAAGCCGTCTCGACCCATGGCGCGGGCGACTGCTTCCTCGGTACGTTGGCATCGCGGTTGGCCGATGGCGATGCGGTCATCGACGCCTGCCGCTTCGCCAATGAGGCGGCAGGAATATTTGTCTCGACCGCCGTTACGAAGCCCGAACCATAGGGAACAAGGAAGGATTGGCACTGCTCAAGGGCATCGACAAAACATTATGCGCACACCGATCGAGGTTTATAATAGACGGTTAGGTAGTTTCGCTGGAAAGACATACCACCACCTGATGGTTGTCTAGAGGCTGCTTAACGGGGCGCATGAGCTATAGAATTTGTTGCTATAGCTCAATTTTTTGTAAATAATGAGCTATAGAAGGGACGCCTATAGCTCATGAGCTGGAACTGGGAAAAGCCGGATTGGCCGAATTTCAAATATGATACAACGGCTTTGGAGCCGCTGGAAATGCGGTTCCTGCTCCAGTCCGGAGAATTCATTGGCGTTTTCAAGCATATCGGGGCCGATGACCAGGACGCCCTCAAAATCGAGCTTATCAGCGACGAGGCCGTAAAAACCTCCGAAATCGAGGGCGAGATCCTCAACCGCGACAGCGTTCAGTCGTCACTGCGCCATCAGCTTGGGTTGGGAGCAGAACGGCCCGGCATAACACCGGCTGAACGCGGCATCGCGCAAATGATGGTCGATCTCTACCGCAGCTTTGCGGACGCACTTACCGACAAGACGATATTCGACTGGCACCGCATGGTGCTGAGCGGCATTGAATCCATCCAGGTTGTTGGCGGCTACCGGACCCACGCCGAAGCCATGCAAGTCGTCTCGGGCCCGATCCATAAGCCCACGGTGCATTTCGAGGCTCCGCCGTCCAGCCGCGTGCCGGACGAGATGAAGCAGTTCGTCACCTGGTTCAACGATACTGCCCCTGGAGGCAAGACTCCGTTGTCGCCGCTGACGCGCGCCGGAATTGCCCATCTGTACTTCGTGTGTATTCACCCGTTCGAAGACGGCAACGGCCGCATAGGCCGTGCCCTCGCGGAAAAATCCCTCGCGCAAAATCTTGGTCAACCCAGCCTGATTGCGCTCGCCTATACGATTGAGCGGAAGCGTGGCGATTATTACGCCTCATTGGAGCGCAGCAATAAAGAGACCGAGATCACCAGCTGGCTCAAATATTTTGCGAACACGATTCTGGAAGCCCAGAACATCACCATCAGGCGGGTGGATTTCCACGTCGCCAAGGCCAAATTCTACCAGAAGCATCGCGGCTCGCTCAACGAGCGTCAGGAGAAGGTGATCGCCCGGATATTCCGCGAAGGCATCGACGGCTTTAAGGGCGGCTTGAGCGCTGAGAACTATATCAGCATAACCGGAGCCTCCCGTGCCACGGCGACAAGAGATTTGCAGGACCTGTTCGGGAAGGGCGCATTGACCAGGACCGGAGAGCTGCGTCATACCCGGTATCGCCTTGATTTGGCCAAGCCGCGGTGAACTGCGGCGGGTCACCCCCGCTTGCAGAAAAAAGTAGAGCGGCGGGCCCGAGACCCGCCGCTTTGTAAAAGGCTGCCGCTCGCCTCACTGCGTCGGGCAGTGCGGGTTCGGCGGATTGGGCGGAGGCAGGCCGAACAACGTCTCGTTGATGAGGTTGGTGCGGAAGTCCAGGAAGCATTCAACCGCCGCAGAGATCGCGTAACGGCTGCCGTTGCCGCCGACCGCCGGCACGAGGTTGAGCTCCGACTCCTGCGTGAAGGGCAACGACGGTGTTGCGTTGATCTTGTCCGGCCAGATCGCGCCGCCGCCGAGGCCCGTGTCGTGGTTACTGTATATATGGCAACCCCCGCAGGTCTGCGTGCGCAGGCGACGCACCACATTGTCCGGCGTGAAGGTGAAGACGCCGAGCGAATTCAGGTCGGCCTGGATGGCAGACTGCAACATCGGGTTCGGGGTCGGAGGCACCGCGAGGGGGCAGAGCGCGGGCGGGGCCGTAATGTCGTTGTCGCTCTCGGTCGCGGGTGTATGCGTATAGGCGTAGTAAATGTCGCCTATGTCGCACTGCTTTTCGTCGCTTTCATAAGCGTTGACGGCCTTGTCGGCGGTCGGGGTGGCGAAGCGGATCTGGTTGACGTCGCCCGGGCTCACATTGCCGAGCAGCTGCGTCAGTTGTTCGTCGATAGCATCCTCCAACTTGGCAAATCGCGCGGGCTCGTTGGTGTCGCCCTCGCCGTCCACGAACAACAGGTCGCCGGCAGTCTGTTTCGTCGAGTCGCGCACGATCGAAAGACTGGCATAGGTCTGGCCGTTGATCACAACTGAGCCGTCCGGCGCAAGCGAGGCGTTCAGGGTCGTGACGCCGTCCGAAGCAAGCGCGGTCGCGGTCGAGGCCGTGACGCCGAGCGTCGGGAACAGATCAAGAAGAAAGAAGGTCTTGAACTCGCGCAGCGTCCAGTTGAAAGGCGGGTTCTGGAGCCCCACCAGATCGTTCAGCATGAACGAGTTGGTGCGGATCTGACCGTGGCCGAAGGTGTAGTTCTCGATGGCGACGATCGGCGGGATCGCCGGGATGGCGACGTTGGCGCCAGAGATGGTGACGGTCGTCGCCGGCAGCCCGTTCAGATAGAAATTCGCGAGCATCTTGCCGCGCTGCGGGATGGTGATGGCCGGATTCGAAAGGCTGTACCAGAAGTTCAGGATGGAGAAACAGCCCGTCGGCCACTTCGCCGCTGGCAGCGGATGGGCGACGCGGGCCTCGAAGATGAGAAGATTGCGGTTCAAGGGGTCCGACGCCCGCTGTTCGAACGCGATGCCGGAGTTGCGGGCGAAGACGATGCGATATTCGCCGCAATCGCCGTTGGGATAGGTGGGCGAGGTTCCCGGCGCCCCGGCGAGATCGAAACGGTTGGAGAAGGCGATGGCGCTATAGGCGTTCGGGTTCGAGATGTCGTCGTTCGTGAACGGATCGCTTGTCGCTTCATTCTCCTCGAGCCGCGGACAGCGGAACGGGAAACTGTTGATTTTCGACAGCGCGGTAAAGTCGGCGATGCCACTCGTCGGCAGCGGCGGGCTAAAGTCGTCGCAATGCTCGTTGAGCGGGAACACGCCAGGCTTTTGCGCCTCCGTGTCGAACCACTGATTGAAGAGCGCCTTGGCGGTCAGCGAGCTTTGGCCGCTTTGCGCCACGAGCTGGTTCATGACCTGCGAGAATTTGAGCTTGTTGACCGAATCCACGTCGGAGACGAAGATGGACAGATAGCGGTTGAGCGGAATGTTGGGCGGGGTGACCGGCCCGCCGAGCAGCACGGCGCTGCTCAGCGTCAGGCTTCCGCTTTCGGTCGGAAACTCGGTAGCGCCGGCACTCAGGTTCGCCGACAGGCTCGTCAGCGTCTGCGGCGTGCCGCCGGCGGTGATAGTGGTGTCGGTCGTTTGCGCGCTTGCGCCTCCGGTGAGCGAGAGCGCAGCCGCGAGAGCGCCGAAAACGGCGGCCCGCGTGACGGAAAAAAGAGTTTTCATGTTAGCGGCCTCATGGCTGAATTCGAGAAGGGAGCCAGAACTATCCTGAATGCGCGCCAGTCGAATCTCGCCCGCGAAAAACTTATCCGCAGGGAAGTTCTTGAAGCGCATTCCATGAACGCAGAACGTGTTGCACGCAGAACACGAACGCAGAATCAGAAACGCAGAACAGCCGCGCAGGTATGCCGGTACTGCAATTATAAGTAGTCTTCTAAAGATATTCAATCTTAGGAGTGTGAATGGCCTGTGACAAGGGCAATTGAAGGAAATGATGCGGCGATGAGGCTGGCGACATATTCGTCGTCGCAGCGTGCGGTTTCGCGCTGGCTTTCGACCACGACAACGGACTTCAGACCCCGCCATTGGTGGCGCGCCTGCAGCCGGTCGACTGCATCACGAATCGCGTGGTGCCGGACTTCTTGAGATCCTCAGCCGCGACAGCGTTCAATCGCCGACGGTGATATCGGCAGGCTTGATCTCGTCCCACCGCGTTCGTCTCTCGTCGATAAATGTTGGTTCAGAACGCTGGCTGCGATAGCTTGACAGGAGTTGTCTTTATTTCCTTGGGCCCCGCCGAGCTTACGAAATGACGAAGCCGATCCTTCAGGTCGAAAAGCTCGTCCAAAGGCATATTCAGAAAGCAGTAGAACTCGCCCAACATCTGTTCAGTTCGCTTTCGAAGCGAGACGCCCTTAGGCGACAGATCGACAAGCACGCGACGTTCATCCGTTGCCTGCCGTCGTCGTGTAACCAGTCCCTTGGCCTCGAGGCGCTTCAGCATCGGCGAAAGCGTGCCCAGGTCCATTTGCAGCGCCGAGGCCAGATCTCCGACGCCTCGCGGCCCGCGCTCCCAAAGCACGACCAGAACCAGATATTGGGGATAGGTCAGGCCTAGCTTGCGGAGGAAGGGCACGAACAGGCGCGTCATGTGATTGCTGGCGGCGTAGAGCGCAAAGCAAAGATGATTGTCGAGCCCGGGCATCTCGACCGGCGCGACTGGGCTCCGGCTGCTTCGATTCCTGGCATCGCGTCGCAGGATCATTGTTCGCGTTTTCATTATATCAGCCTCGACTCGCAAGACACCAGCGTGGCTCAGCCGCATCCATCGTCAGCCATCGCGCTTGCGCAAGCCGTGTCAGGAAAATCTGATGCGGTTCATTATATCGTTCAGCATATGATTGACTCTCAATATATAGTGTGCAAACTATTCGTACTCCAGGTAAATGTCAAGGACAGCCTGGGAATGGCCGGCTTTGGCTTGCTGCTGGCTTGCAATGAAAAACAACTGAAAGGGAGGAATTGCCATGTCGAAATTGGATCGCCGCGCGTTCGTGGCAGCAGCCGCTTTCGGCGGCGCGGCAGCTGCCGTAATCGCCGGCTCATCTGCCGAGGCGACGGGACAGAGCGGCTACTTCGTGATCGCGGAAATCGTGTCCAAGATGGACAAGGCGGATGAACTGCGCGCGCTGCTCGTTCCCTTCGCCGAAACGTCGGCCAAAGAGCCGGGGTGTCTGGTCTACACGCTGATGGAAGTCATCGGCGAGCCGGGCCGCTTCCTGACCTTCGAACGGTGGAAGGACAAGGCTGCGCTTGATGCCCACATGGTTACGCCAGATATCAAGGCGATCGTGCCGAAGCTGGAGCCCATCCTGGCAAAGCCCTTCACTCAACTGTTCCTGGATGCACGCACGGGCGGTTAGACCTGCTCTACTGCGCAACATCGGCGGGTCGCTGGCTGCCCGCGCCGCAACGGTGAGGCCGTCCCGCTCGTTTTCAACATACGCGGAACGAATTCGCAGCGAGTGAGCAGGCCGCAAAGGGACTCAAGGGAGCCCGAATGCTTGGCAACATAGGGAGGGCTCGATCCGGCCCGCGAGGATGTCGGAGCGGATGTTATCGCGGGAAGCGCACCTCCTGGCGGCCTTGGCTCACGCGGCATTTTAGCTGCGCGGGCCTCGTTCGGGGTGGCGGAAATCGGAGGGTGAGCGGTTCGTCCATTTCCTGAATGCTTTTCGAAAGCTGGTCGCGTCGGCAAAGCCGACGCGCTCGGCGACCTGCTCGATCCCCATATGCGTGTTTTCGAGCAGCTCGGTGGCCAGCGACCGGCGCATCC
>NZ_JBEKXH010000297.1:0-10971 GCF_049512235.1 Bradyrhizobium sp. | reverse complement strand
CTCTGCCGCCGGGCTCCCCAGTCGGCTTAAACTGAGAGCGCAGTGGATCAGACCAACGTGGCTGTAGGCTTGCGGAAAATTGCCCAACATGCGTCCGGTCAGTGGATCGAGCTCTTCCGCGAACGCCGCGCGGCCGGATTCAGTCTGGAATTCGGTCTCAAGGATGAGCGTGCCTGGACGATAGCGTCGTCGCGCGCCGAGAGTTGAATCCTTTGGGGCAATCAGCCACCGGCCGTTATCAACCTCTCCCAGCAGGGCGGCAAAGCAGGCAGCCGAATCAAAACGCGGCCAGCACAGCCAATCAATCGAGCCGTCGCGCCCGACCAAAGCAGCCGTATGACAGTCGCCTATCAAGGCATAGTCTTCGATTCGAAGCGTCATTGCACGTCTCTCGCGCAGTCGGGGGCCGGACGCAAGTGGGCAGGCTTGCCCCCCGCAATTGCAGGCAATGATAGCCGATGCATGTGCATGTCATAGCGGCCGCGTCGGCGCCCGGCTGGGCATTCGTTCGTCGCCGGCCGCAGCCTGGTCTACGAACCAGATAAGTTCGCCGATCGGCCGTACCCGCGACGCAGGAGCCTCGCTGTCCCCGGCGCGGATTGCCCGCAAGATCGGAGCCTTCTCCCGACCCGTCACCAGAAACGCCACACGCCGGCTGCTATCGATCACCGGATAGGTCATGGTGATGCGGGCCTCGGGGCGCCCATGCGCGACAGCCGCCACCCATCGCTGCCGCTCCTCCAGCACCGGTTCTCCAGGCAGCAGCGAAGCCGTATGTCCGTCGGCGCCAAGGCCAAGCAGGGTCACATCGAACAGCGGACGGGCAGGGTCGAGAATCGTCCCGCCGTACGCTTCCTGCAGAGTCTGCTCATACCGCATGGCCGCGTCCTGCGGGCTTCCGTCGATCGGGACAGGGCAAACATTCTGCGCTGGCACCGGCACCTTCGCGAGCATCGCCTCGCGCACCATGCGATAGTTGCTGTCGGGATGGTCGTAGGGAACGAAGCGCTCATCTCCCCAATACCAGAAGACACGCTGCCAGGGGAAACGGCCGCTGAACTCATCAGACGCGAGAAGTCGATAAAGCGTCTCTGGAGTCGACCCGCCGGAAAGCGACACCCGAAACGCGCCGTTCGCGGCGAGCGCAGCCAACGTCATCCATTCGGCCACATGACGGGCCAGTGCCATCGGATCGGGAAGTATTTCCAAGCGACCACTGATCTTGCCCATGCTGCTACCTCAATCAGAAGCACCCAGAATGAAGCGCTCGATCGCCTTGGCGAAACCCTCGTCATTGTAGGAGTCCGTCGTAGCGTCGGCCTGCTTTTTCACGTCATCGGAGGCATTGCCCATCGCGATGCTTAGACCGGATCGCTTGAACATCAGCACATCGTTGGGCTGATCGCCGATCGTGGCGATCTCCTGGATCGGCACCTCCATGTGGCTCGACAGATACTCCACGACGGCACCCTTGTTCGCATCCTTGTTGGTAATGTCGAGATAGTAGGGCTGCGACCGCGCCGCCGTCGCGCGCTGTCCGAAGGACGTTCGGGCCTCCGCCTCGCAGCGCTGCACCTTGTCGTAATCGTCGCTGACACCGACGATCTTGGCAACGTGGTCAAGCTCTTGGCCGAGATCCGCCACGATCTTCGGCTCGAATTTGACCGTCCAAGCTTCGCGGGCGACGTGCGGGGCGTCGGCCTTCGCGATCAGCCAGTCATTGCCGCGGTAGACCCAGGCGTCGAGGCCGTGCTCGCGAATGAGGTCGATCGCCTGCCTCGCCACATCGGCAGGGACCGTCTTTTGCTCCAGGATCTTGAGATCCCGTTCGACGAACAGCCCGCCGTTGAAGCCGGCGATCGCCGTGTCGAGCGCGAGCTGGTCGAACAGCATGGCCATGCCGAGCGGCGGCCGGCCACTGGTAATTGCAAAGCGGATGCCGGCGCGTCGCAGCTCCCCGACGGCGCTCTGCGCGCGCTCCGTCAGCACCTTCTCCTCGTTGACCAGCGTGCCGTCCACGTCCGCCAACACCAGGGAAATCTTCCGCTTCGCCGCCATCATGACCTCCTTGACATCAGCTCAGTCCAGCGACCGCCAGGCGCGCCCATCGCGCGCCAGCAACTCCTCGGCCGCGGCGGGGCCGCTTCCGCCCGCGGCATATTTCGGAAAATCCGGGGGCACGTTGTCCGCCCAGACGTCAAGGATGGGTTGAACGGCTTGCCAACCGGCCTCGATATTGTCGGCGCGCTGGAACAGGGTCGCGTCGCCAATCATGCAGTCGAAGATCAGCGTCTCGTATCCGGTGCTGGGTTCGATCCTGAAGTAAGTCTTGTAGGCAAAGTCCATGCTGACGGAGCTCAACTTCATGCTTGGACCAGGGCGTTTGGCTGCGAATTCGAGCGCGATGCCCTCGTCGGGTTGGATACGCAGAATCATCCAATTGGGATTCATTCGCTCCACGTCGGTGCCGCGGAACAGGGCGTATGGCGCCTGATGAAATCGGACCGCGATCTCCGTCACACGGCGCTTCAGATATTTGCCTGTGCGCAAGTAGAACGGAACGCCAGCCCAACGCCAGTTGTCGATCTTCAGCTTGCAGGCCATGTACGTCTCGGTATTCGAGTCGGGGGCGACATCAGGTTCCCTGCGATACGCCTGCACCGCTCGATCGAGGACAGTGCCGGCGTCGTACTGGCCGCGCACGACATCGTTGAGCGCCCGCGCGGGCTCGAAGGGATGGATGGCTTGGATGATCTCCGCCTTCTTGGCCCGAACCGCATCGGCATCGAATGATATTGGCGGTTCCATGGCGGTCATCGCCAGCAGCTGGAATACGTGGTTCGGTACCATGTCGCGCAGCGCTCCGGTCTTCTCGTAGAACCTGCCCCGGTGCTCGACACCGACGGTCTCCGCCGCGGTGATCTGGACGTGGTCGATGTGCTGGCGATTCCACACCGGCTCGAACAGGCCGTTGGCAAAGCGCAGCGCCATGATGTTCTGCACCGTTTCCTTGCCGAGGAAATGGTCGATCCGATAAATCTGATGCTCCTGCAGCGCAGTCAGGATCTGGGCATTGAGTGCCTTGGCCGAGGACAGGTCGTGGCCAAACGGTTTCTCGATCACCACCCGCCGCCACTGCCCATCTCTTTCGGTGACGAGGCCGGCAGCCGCGAGCCTCGTCACGGCCACGCCGAAGAAGCGTTCCGCGACGGCGAGATAGAAAAGGTAATTGCCTGCGGTGCCGGCGGTCTTGTCGAGCTTGGCCAAATGCTTGCCCAGCCGGTCGTAGGTCCCGGGATCGTCGAGATCACCCTGCAGGTAGCTCATGCGCTCGGCCAGCCGATGCCAGGCGTCCCGATCAGGCCGGCCGATCTGGAACTCGCCGTCCTTCCCGACAAATTGCTGCATCGTGTCGGTGAGGCCCTTGCGCCACTCCTCGGCAGTCTGGTCGGCGAGGTCGACACCGACGAGCCGAAATTCGTCGGGTAGCCGCCGCGCAGCAACCAGGTTGTAGAGCGCCGGCACCACCAGGCGTTTCGTCAGGTCGCCGGCAGCGCCGAATATCACCATGGCGCATGGCGGGGCGACCACAGCACTCTCGGTCTGAGAGCTTTCAACCTCGGTCAACTGACTTTGCCTGCTTGACATGATCGGGTGCTTCTTTCGTTACTCGCGGCCGAGGAGCTCCATTGCCGTCGCGACGATCCGCAGAGCGTGCGGATCGTCGTGATCGCCAGTTGATCAAGCTCTTCGGGGGTCATTCCACTAGACTCCGTTACTACGGCCGCGTTTCGATCGGCTGCGATCAAACCTGTTTTTCGAGATGCCCGCCGAACTCGTAGCGCATCGCCGACAACAGCTTGTCCGCGAAATCCGCCTCGCCACGCGAGCTGAACCTCTCGTAGAGCGCAGCGGACAGCACATGGACGGGTACCCCCTCATCGATGGCGGCTTTGATGGTCCAGCGACCTTCACCGGAGTCGGACACCCTTCCCGCGAAGGTCGACAGCGCGGGATCCCGGATCAACGCTGCAGCCGACAGATCAAGCAGCCAGGAAGCGATGACACTGCCGCGGCGCCAAACTTCCGCGATCTGAGCCAGTTCGAGATCGTATTGAAAGTGTTGGGGATCCCGCAGCGGCGTCGTTTCGGCGTCGACCACGCCCGGCTTTTTCCCGGCATTGGCCGCCTTCAGGACCGCAAACCCCTCCGCATAGGCCGCCATTACACCGTATTCGATGCCGTTGTGCACCATCTTGACGAAGTGGCCCGCACCATTGGGGCCGCAATGGAGATACCCTTGCTCCGACGTTCCGCCTGCGTTGCCGTCGGCCTGGTCGCGTCCAGGCGTACGCGGAATGTCGCCACGACCCGGTGCGAGGGTGGCGAAGATCGGGTCGAGATGCCTCACCGCGTCGGCCTCGCCCCCGATCATCATGCAATAGCCGCGCTCGAGACCCCAGACGCCACCGCTGGTGCCCACATCGACACAATGAATGCCCTTGGTCGCCAGTTCCTTGGCGCGGCGGATGTCGTCGACGTAGTAGGAATTGCCGCCGTCGATGACGACATCGCCGTGCTCAAGGTGGGGAAGCAGCTCAGCGATGGTTTCGTCCACGACGCCGACCGGGACCATCAGCCAGACTGCGCGAGGCTTGGTCAGGCTCCCGACGAACGCCGCCAATGAAGCGGCGCCGATGGCCTTCTCCTTCACCAACTCTTCTACCGCTTTTGCGGACCTGTCGAACACGACGCATTGATGCCCGCCCCGCAAGAGGCGGCGCACCATGTTCGCTCCCATCCGGCCCAGACCGATCATTCCCAGTTGCATGGGTCAGCCCTCCTGCTCATGTTTCAATCCGGCACCACGCCCAAAGCAAGCATCGAGCCAAACGCCAGACTCAAATGAGCCGTGGTGATCGAACAGCGGGATATCAGGCGCGCGGTCATATCCCTGTGGCATCAGGCGGATGCCTTGAGCTTGCGATAGCGCCGGATCAGCGCGTTGGTCGAGCTGTCATGATCGAGCTTGGGTTCGGTTTCGCTCTCGATCTGCGGAATGATCTGCTGGGCGAGCGCCTTGCCCAGTTCCACACCCCATTGGTCAAACGAATCGATCTGCCAGATCGCTCCCTGGGTAAAGACACTGTGCTCGTAGAGAGCGACCAGCTTACCCAGCGCCGCGGGTGTCAAGGCCTCCAGCAGGAGGGTGTTCGACGGACGATTGCCCGCGAATAGCCGATGCGGCACAAGCCCGTCGGGCGTGCCATCTGCCTTGACCTGCTCGGCCGTCTTGCCGAAAGCGAGCGCCTCGGTCTGGGCGAAGACATTGGCGAGCAAGATGTCGTGATGTCGGCCCAGCCGGTTCAGGCTGCGGGCAAACGCGATGAAATCGCAGGGTATCAGCCGGGTGCCCTGATGGATGAGCTGATAAAAGGAATGCTGGCCGTTGGTCCCCGGCTCGCCCCAGTAGATCGGCCCGGTGTCGTAATCCACGATGACGCCGTCGCCGGTCACGTGCTTGCCGTTGCTCTCCATGGTGAGCTGCTGCAGATAGGCCGGAAAGCGCTTCAGATACTGCTCATAGGGAAGCACCGCGGCGGTCTGCGCGCCGAAGAAATTGTTGTACCAGACGGCGAGCAGACCCATCAGCACCGGCAAATTGCGCTCGAACGGTGCAGAGCGGAAATGCTCGTCGATTTCATGAAAGCCATCCAGCAGCGAGCGGAAGCCATCCGGGCCGATGGCCAGCATCGTCGACAGACCGATCGCCGAATCCATCGAGTAGCGACCTCCGACCCAATCCCAAAAGCCGAACATGTTGGCAGTGTCGATGCCGAACTTCGCCACCTCCGCGGCATTGGTCGAGACGGCGACGAAATGGCTGGCAACGGCAGCCTCCTCGTCTTTCAGGCCGGCCAGCAGCCAGTCACGCGCCGTATGGCCATTGGTCATCGTCTCCAGCGTGGTGAAAGTCTTGGAGCAGATGATGAACAGCGTCTCGTCGGGATCGAGATCACGCACCGCCTCGGCGAAATCCGTGCCATCGACATTTGAGACGAACCGGAAGGTGATGGCGCGCTCGCTGTAATGCATCAGCGCTTCATACGCCATCACCGGTCCGAGATCAGATCCGCCGATGCCGATATTGATCACGTTGCGGATGCGCTTGCCGGTATGCCCCTTCCAGACGCCGCTGCGGAGTCGATGAGCGAAATCCGTCATTTTGTCGAGAACGGCATGGACCTCGGGCACCACATTGCGTCCATCGTGAATGATCGAAGCGCCGCGAGGTGCGCGCAGCGCGACGTGAAGCACCGCGCGGTGCTCCGAGACGTTGATGCGGTCGCCCCGGAACATGGCTTCGATGCGGTCTCGCAACCCCGATTCCTCGGCAAGCCGCAGCAACAGGGTCAAGGTTTCGTCTGTGATCCGGTTCTTGGAATAGTCGAGATAGATTCCCGCCGCCTCGACCGCGAGCCTGTCGCCGCGCTTGCGGTCCGCGGCGAAGAGTTGCCTGAGGTGGAGGTCCTTCACGATTTGATAGTGTTGTTCCAGCGCCGCCCAGGCGGGTCGCCTGCGCAGAGCCGAAACGCTCGTCGACTGCTTCCTCACCTGCTCCGGTGAACTCTTGCTCTGAACCACTGCCACCATCTCCTCATGACATGCATATTTATGGGAACGCCTGTTTCTCGATCGAGTCTTAGCTTGCCTTGGCAAGTACTCCGCTCCTGGCGGAAATCGCCTTCATCAGTTCGTCCCAGGATTTGACGAACGACTTGGCGCCATCGTCCTGCAATTTTGCCGCCAGCGCATCGATGTCAACGCCGGCTTTCGCGAATTGCGCCAGTACGTCCTCGCAGTCGCCGCCATCGGCCGGAAGGATGTCTCCGATATCGCCGTGATCGGCAAAGGCCTTCGCGCTGCCTTCGGGCATGGTGTTGACCGTGAACGGCGCCGCCAATGCCTTGATGTAGAGGATGTCGGAGGCGGCCGGGTCCTTGGTGCCCGTGCTCGCCCACAACAGACGTTGCGGCCGGGCGCCTTCGTTATAAATTCGCTGCGAACGCGCCGAGCCGAGCAGTTCGCGGTATGCCTTGTAGGCCCGCTTCGCGATGGCGATGCCGAGCCGGTTGCGCAGGGACTCGGGGACCTTGCTTGCGACCGCCGCATCCCAGCGGCTGACGAACAGTGAAGCGACGGAGCCGACATCGGGACTGAGACCGGCGGATATGCGTCGTTCGATGCCGCGCAGATATGCCTCCGCGGCGGCGACATACTGCTCGCGGCTGAAGAGCAACGTCACGTTCACGGGCACCCCGGCGAAAATTGACTCCTCTATCGCCGGCAAACCCTCCTTGGTCCCCGGTATTTTGATGAGGAGATTTGGGCGTTGCGCCCTCGCATGCAGCTCCCTGGCTGCGGTGCTGGTGCTCGCTGAGTCGTGAGCCAGCAGTGGCGAAACCTCAAGCGATACCCACCCATCGACCCCGCCGGTGCGATCCCACACTGGTCGAAACATGTCGGCGGCCTGCGAGAGGTCTTCGATCGCCAACTCGAAGAACAGTTTTTCGCCCGACTTTCCCTCCTTGAGCTTGGCACGGATCGCAGAGTCGTAGGCGGAGCTGCGGCTAATGGCCTGGTCGAAGATTGTCGGGTTCGACGTAAGTCCGGTCAACGACAAATCGTTGATGTAACGCTTCAGAGTCCCGCTCGTCAGCAGGTCGCGGTTGATATTGTCGAGCCAGACGCTCTGGCCAAGTTCATGAAGCTTTTGGGTGGCTTTCATCGCTTGCTCTCCGCATGATGTTGTGTCCAGATTGGTTGTCCCGCAAGAAGGGTGTCGGGTTGGCGGCCTTTGCTGTCGCAGCTCTTTCGGGAGCGCCGGCCCAACATGGGCAAGTGAAAAAGGGGCCGGCCGCCGCCGAGTTTGAACCGCATGTTTGCACGCTCCGGCGTGCCCAGGAATTATACGGGAGTGTTATGGGTCTTCTGGGGTACTGGATGGTCGCCGCTTCAGCGCGGCGACTGGGTCTGCGTGACCCCCGACGACTATGGCAATCCCGTGCACGGCGCCATCCTCGCCTGGACGGCTGATGAAATCGTCATCCGGCACCAGGATCCGTCGGTCGGCAAGGTGAACGTGCACTTTCCGCGGGTCGGCTTCGACGTGGCTCCCGCGCAGAGACTGGCCGCCTGAGAACTGCCCAGGGGAGGAGCGGATTTAGGGGCGAGCGTTGCTGAACAACTGCTGCTTGCTCCCGCAGAGCAGAGCCGTGCAAACATGGCCGACCGTTGGTCGGACGTTCGACGATAGAGTTGCAAACCGCTGTTTTATCGTTACGTCCGAAAAGGCCGCCGATTCCACGACGGAAAGGCAGAGATCGCAGGCAAATCGACGAGCAGCATTGATCTGCCAGGCACGAGCCTGACTTGCGGAGAAGGCCCCGCGCATCCGGCGTTCTGAACTTGCCGAGTTTACCCGTGCGCAATAATGTGACCCAAGATCCAACGGATGGGCCGGAGACGGGCAATGATGACCATCCCCGAGTTCGATGCTTTCGTCGAAAGCATGGCGGAGGGCAAGAACTTCGAGTTGTTCGACGGGACGCCGCTGCTGATGAGCAACCCGAGCGAGACGCGCGAACAGATCGCGTCGAACATCGGGGCCAACCTCAAGCTCGCAATGGACAAGCGCGGCTGCCGGACCTATCAGGGCGGCATGATGGTGCAGGCTTCGGCCAACTCCACCGGGCGCGACAAGTTCAGGCCCGACGTGGTCGTGCGCTGCGGCCCGCCCAGCAACAACACGTTCATCACCGATCCGATCGTCGTGGTCGAGGTGCTGCCGCCATCGACGATCGAGCGCGACCGCGGTCCGAAA
Source organism: Bradyrhizobium sp. (assembly GCF_049512235.1). Taxonomy (GTDB): domain Bacteria; phylum Pseudomonadota; class Alphaproteobacteria; order Rhizobiales; family Xanthobacteraceae; genus Bradyrhizobium. The sequence continues at coordinate 2,087 of NZ_JBEKXH010000297.1, read as the reverse complement.
CTGGAATTCTACAAGAATCTGCCCACTGTCCAGCACGTCGTGCTGGCCTACTCGGACCAGATGCGGGTCGAGTTCTATTACAGGGTCGAGAACGGCTGGGAGATGCGGGTGCTGCCGACCCGGAAAGCATTCTCGATCTTGATGCAGTGGAGTTCAGTATGGACCTGGAGGCCGTCTGCTTCGACGTCCCTTTTGACAAAGCCCCCCGGCCTCGGACGAGGTCAGGGGGCTTTGGCCCGCACGTCTGACGAGATGGCAGCAATGACGCTATCCCTCCTGCGATCGAGTCGTTCTTTCGTAGTCCGCATAAGCCTTTGATTAGCTGGTGGGCCCGGCAGGACTCCAACCTAGAAAGCAGGTGCCTTCGTCGAGGTCGATGTTCGTCGTCAGCACCCGCGCCTTCAGATCAGTTGGCACGGGATTGAGATAATAAGCCGCAGAGAGCGACCATCCCGCCTTTCCCAGCCAGAGGAAACCGCGGTTGCGCAAGTGATCGTCGACATTGGAGATCAGCACGTTGAAGACGACACGCCGATAAAGTGCGTGGGCATCTGTCTTTCCCTGAATTGCGTGAGGATGCAACAATGCCACTGATTTGCCCGACGCGTCAAAATGTTTTTGCGGGATCGGTCAAAGCATCCCCGCCAGCGACACCCTGTTACTTTGCATGGGGTTGTTTTCGATATTTTTGGCATGCCGAGCAGCAGCTCGCGTGCACAGCCCGCCTTCGCCCGATGGGCTTCGGCGCGGCAGCCTTCACTCGGCTATTGCGAGCGAAGGCTGGTGGGCCCGGCAGGACTCGAACCTGCAACCAGACCGTTATGAGCGGCCGGCTCTAACCATTGAGCTACAGGCCCCGCCGCAAGCGGCCGCTGTCGCGGCCGGCAACGGTGCTGGAGACCCCTTACAATGTGGCCCGCGATCCGGCAATGGCGCGTTTCCGCCCCGCAAAGGGAGGCCCGTCCGGGTTCTTCGTTCAATCCACGGAAACGCCGGCGAATTTCACCACCTTGCGCCATTTCTCGGTCTCGTCGGCGATCAGCTGGCCGAACTGCGCCGGGGTCATCGGCTTCGGGATGCCGCCGATTTCGGTGAGCCGGGCCACCAGCTTGGGATCTTTCAGCGCCTCGCCGACCGCCTGGTTGAGGATCTCGACGATCTCAGGCGGCGTGCCCTTCGGCGCGGAGATGCCGTAGAATCCGACCGACTCGAATCCCGGCACGGTCTCGGCAATGGCGGGAACATCGGGCAGGCCGGGCCAGCGTTGCGGCGAGGTGACGCCGAGGGCGCGCACATTGCCGCCGCGCGACTGTACGAGCGCCGTCGGCAGGTTGTCGAAGATCAGCTGCACCTTGTTCGACATGATGTCGGGAAATGCCAGCGCCGATCCGCGATAGGGCACATGGACCATGTTGATCCCGGTCATCGCCTTGAACAATTCCGCCGACATGTGCACCGAGGTGCCGTAGCCGGAGGAAGCGTAGGAGACCTTGTCCGGATTGGTCTTGCAGTAGTCGATCAGCTCCTGAACTGATTTGACCGGCATGGCGTTCGACACCACCAGCATGTTGGTCAGTTGCATGATGCTGGCGACCGGCGCGGTGTCGCGGATGAAATCATAGGACAAATGCTTGTAGAGCGAGGTCGAGATCGCGTTGTTGGGCCCGACGAACAGCAGCGTGTAGCCGTCCGGCGGCGCGTTGATCGCGGTAGCGGCCGCGATATTGCCGCCGGAGCCGGCCCTGTTCTCCACCACGAACTGCTGGCCGAAATGCTCCGACAGCCACTGGCTCATGATCCGCGCCACGATATCGACCGGTCCGCCGGGCGCGAAGCCGATCAGCCAGCGCACCGGGCGGCTTGGATAGTCGGCGGCGGTGGACGGCGTGGCGCCGGCCATGACGCCCGCCAGGCCAACCAGACCGAACATCGCGGCGCGCAAGAATGCCATCATGGTCTTCCCCTCACCTTCATCGAACGCATGATCGACAGTGCTGGACTTGGCACCACAGCCCTAACCATGCTTTCACAGAAACAGGAATTTGCCTACACTGCCTGCTTCCGGACGGCTTAACGTGGCAGCGCCA
>NZ_JBEKXH010000296.1:0-8190 GCF_049512235.1 Bradyrhizobium sp. | reverse complement strand
AGCCGCTAAGGCACCGCCAAACGAAAGGGGCGGTAACAGATATGCTGGGCCTAAAGTTCACTGCGCCACACTCCTACTCTACCAGCTTTCTCTCCACGGCGTCAAAGCTGGATTGCTTCGCGAACGCTCGCAATGACGATCTCAGAGCATTCTTGCTCGGGTTTGAAACGTGCATCAGAAATTTGTGGGCAAAACAACCGGGTCGCGCAAATGCGCGAACCGATGGCGTGCCCACCGACTCAAGGATCATCTCAAAACGCAGGGCTGCTTTGCGCGGGCGGCTTCTGCTTATGTCCCGGTTGGGATTTTCATGCCGATGCTTTAACTTCGCCTGGCATCGATCTCCGGGTGGCCTTCACACTTCCCAGGCGCGTGGTCGTCATTTGATCGAGCTGCAACCATCAAGGAAATAGCATGGCCGCGACCGAGGGCGATCTGGGCGGACTTCCCACAGCAGCGATCTGGCGAACGCCGCTCGTGATCATCGTCTGCGGTTGCCTGATCGGCATGCTGACCTTCGGGCCGCGCTCCACCTTCGGCTTTTTCATGCAGCCGATGAGCCGGGATTTCTCGTGGGGCCGCGACGTGTTCGGCCTCGCGCTGGCGATCCAGAATCTCTTGTGGGGAATGGGCCAGCCGATATCAGGCGCCATCGCCGATCGGTTCGGAAGTGTGCGCGTGATCTCCATCGGCGCGCTGATGTATGCCGCGGGCCTGATCGCCATGCGCCATGCCGCCACGCCGCTGTCGCTCGACCTCAGCGCCGGGGTCCTGATCGGCTTCGGATTGTCCGGCTGCTCGTTCAATCTGGTTTTGTCGGCGTTCGGAAAACTTCTCCCACTGCAATGGCGCAGCCTTGCGCTGGGCGCCGGCACCGCGGCGGGGTCGTTCGGGCAATTCGTGTTTGCGCCGTTCGGCGTTGCGATGCTCGACAATTTCGGCTGGCAGCCCGCCCTGATGGTTTTTGCCGGTCTGATGCTGCTGGTGGTGCCGCTGTCGCTGGTGCTGGCAACGCCGCCATCGACCGCGCGCCCCATGTCCGTGACGGAGCAGCAGACCTTCAGGCATGCGCTCGCCGAGGCTTTCGGCCATCGCTCGTATGTGCTGCTGGTGCTCGGCTTCTTTACCTGCGGGTTCCAACTCGCCTTCATTACCGTGCATCTGCCGGCCTACCTCGTCGACCGCGGCATGGCCGCGCAAACCGGCGGCTGGGTGATCGCCACCATCGGCCTGTTCAATATCATAGGCTCGCTCGGTGTCGGATGGCTGCAGAACCGGTTGCCTAAGCGCTACATCCTGTCGGCGATCTATTTTGTGCGTGCGATGTCGATCGTCGCGTTTATTTCGTTCCCGATCACGACGTTTTCCGCGATCGCGTTTGGCGTCATCACCGGCCTGACCTGGCTGTCGACAGTGCCGCCGACTTCCAGCCTCGTCGCCCTGATGTTCGGCACGCGCTGGCTGGCGACGCTGTACGGCTTTGCCTTCTTCAGCCATCAGGTCGGCGGCTTCCTCGGCGTGCTGCTGGGCGGCATCGTGTTCGAGAAGTTCGGGTCTTACACCTCGATCTGGTGGCTGTCGGTGCTGTTCGGCGTGCTGTCGGCGCTGATCAACCTGCCGATCGTCGAGGCGCCGGTGGAACGTCCGGTTGCGCAACCGGCCTGGACCGTTCAAGGTTGAGAAATTCACCACCAGAAAGTTGGGGGGCGGCGTTGGGAACATTCAAGGCGATCAGGATCGACAAGGCGGAAAAAGGCACGGCAGCCGCGCTGACGCAGTTCGACGAAGCCGAATTGATGGACGGCGACGTCACCATTCGGGTCGAGTGGTCCGACCTGAACTACAAGGATGGTCTCGCCGTCACCGGCAAGGCGCCGGTGGTGCGGCGCTTTCCGATGATCGCGGGCATTGACCTCGCTGGCACCGTCGAGCAGTCGACACATCCGCACTGGAAGGCCGGCGACAAGGTGATCTGCACCGGCTGGGGCATGGGCGAGACCCATCTTGGCGCCTACGCCGAGAAGGCCCGGGTCAAGGGCGATTGGCTGGTACGCCTGCCCGATGCCATGTCGATGCGCGATGCGATGGCGATCGGCACCGCCGGTTTTACGGCCATGCTGGCGGTGCTGGCGCTGGAGCAGCAAGGTCTGACGCCGAACCATGGCCCCATGGTCGTTACCGGCGCCGCCGGCGGCGTCGGCTCGGTGGCGACGGCGCTGCTGTCGAAGCTCGGCTACCACGTCATCGCCTCGACCGGGCGGGTTTCGGAGGCGAACTACCTGAAAGGCCTCGGGGCCGCCGAGGTGATCGATCGCAATGAGTTGTCGGGACCCGCCAAGCCGCTGGCCAGAGAACGCTGGGCGGGCGGGATCGACAGCGTCGGCTCGACCACGCTTGCCAATGTGCTTTCAATGACAAAATACCGCGGCGCGGTCGCCGCCTGCGGGCTTGCCGCCGGCATGGACCTGCCGGCCTCGGTCGCGCCGTTTATTTTGCGTGGAGTGTGTCTTCTGGGCATCGATTCCGTGATGTGCCCGATGGGCTTGCGAAAAACCGCCTGGAACCGGCTCGCCGGCGACCTCGATCCGGCAAAACTGACTGAAATTACTCATGAAATTGGTATCGACGAGGTCATTGCGGCCGCCGCCAAGATCATCGCCGGGCAAGTTCGCGGCCGGGTTGTGGTCAAAATTCTCTGAGCATGTTCAGACTTTACCAACCAAGCTGCTCCAATGTTGCCCTGGTTGGTATGGTAAGCAGCGGGTAAAGTTTTCAGGCGGTGCCCGCGCTCGGTCGGTAAGTCGGAGTTTCAGCATGCTTGTGCGTTTCGTGTTCGCAGCCCTTACCGCCGGCGCGGTGATCGGGCCAGCTTTGGCCGGACAGATGAATGCCGAGGAGGCCCGCAGGTTCGTGGCCGGCAAGGTTTTCGCGTTTACCTGCTTCGATGGAACCCGCGGCGCGGGCCGGTTGCTCGACGACATGGGAGCGGCCGGCGCGGTGCAATTCAATGGTTCCGGTCCCATTCGCCATCTGCGGCTGCCCAGCAATACCCTTCAGATCCGGGGCCAGGCCGTTTGCGCGTCGATCAAGGGCCTGCCGTTCGAGCCGTGCTTCAATCTCGACAAGAAAGACGAACGCAGCTTCCGCGGCTCGGTCTCCGGCATGGGCTTCGCCTATTGCGATTTCCGGCACCAGGGCGGAGCCCAGATGCTGATGGCGCGGGCGGTGGCGCGGCCGCAATCGCTGCATCCGCCGGAGCAGGCCCGCGCGGGCGATGCATCGCGGGCCGAAGTAACCGCGCGCGTCGAGACCCCGCACGTCGAGAGCACCACGATTGAGCCAGCCAAGTCCGAGCCTGAGCCGGTAAAATCGGAAACGGCTCCGGAACTTCGCCACTCGACCGATTGACCGGGCCGCTCGGGCCGAGCGTGCCGCGCACGGCCAGGGCATCGCCATGCGGCTGAAGCAGCCCGTGCCGGTGCCACCATGCCGTAATGCTACGGCTGGTCAATTTCATGTGTTGGTAGCTTGTCCCGATCAATCTGGCGCGGGCAAAAAGGCCGGGGATGGCCGAGCACATGGGCTTAGTCATGGCACTGTATTTTTTCCGAATTAGCCATGGCAGCTATTCCAGCGCTTCCGATCAGCCGTCGGAATTCGACAGCCGCGACCTGGCCTTTGCCGAAATGACCAGGGTTTGCGGCGATTTCGTTGCCGGCATCGCACGGAACCTGCAGCAAGGCGCGGAATGGCAGATGGAGCTGTTGGACGAGGCCAAAAAGCCCGTCTTCAAAATCCGTCTGGTGGCCGAGAGCATAAGTTGAACTGAGCGCGGCGCCGCTCGGTGAATATCGCTCGCTGCTCCGTACTTGTACCAACCTGCATTAACGCCGGGGTGAGAACGATTGGCTAGGGCTTGAAGGGAAACGCAGCCACCAAGCGCTTCGAGCGCAAAGGCGGTGTCAACCCGCTGCAGTCGCAAGGACCCATTTCATGTTCAATCTCCGAATTCGTGGCCGGCTCTATGGCGGATTTGGCGCGCTGGTGCTGTTCTGCGTGACGCTTACTGGTTTTGCGGTATGGCAACTCGGGGAAATCCGCTCGCAGTCCGCGGCCATGAAGCTGCAGTCGACCAATTCGATCCGGGTCGGCGAAATCGCGACCGAACTTCAGGCCATCCGCCGCAGCCTGTTGCGGTATATCTTCGACCAGGACGAAGCCTCCTTCGCCGAGTCCGAGACGCGTTTGTCCAAGACAACTGAAATCGTCGAGGAGGCGATCAAGACAACGATTTCCGACGAACGGCGCGCGGCCCTTGGTGACGTCGCCAAGGATATCGCCGAGCTGAAGCAGAAGCGTGCTGCCCTTCGCGATGCGGTCACCCAGATGCAGGCGAGCCGCAAGCTGCTGTTCACCGACGGCGACAGGATGGCGGAAGACGTGCAGAAATTCGTCGACGCCGCTGATAAGACCGAGTTTGTTAAGGAGGCGGGAAGCCTTGAGGCCAAGGTCCTTCTGGTCCGGATCGCAAACTGGCGCATGCTGGCGACGCGCGATCCCAAGGGCATGGTGACCTTCCAGAAAAATACCGCAAAGGCTTCGCAGCAGATCGAGGCGCTCGCAAGCGCCAAATTGCCGGCGAATCTTGCGGCGCTGTTGAAGGACGTCAAGGCGGACGTCACCAGATATGCCGACGCATTTGACAAGGCCGGAACCAGTCTCGTGCTCGGGGACGAGTTGCTCTACAAGAGCATCGCCCCGCTGAGCGTGGCCGCGATCGGCAAAATGGATGCCGTGAAAGACGGGATGGGGTTGACTTTCCAGAAGACGGCCGTCGAGACCGATGAACGCATTGCCAACACCGTCACGATGCAGAAGATGATCGGCGGGCTGGCGGCCATGCTCGGTCTGTTGATCGCAGTCGTTATCGCGCGCGGCATTATCGGCCCATTATCAGGCCTCACCGCCGGCATGAAAGAACTTGCCGCCGGCAATTTCGGCGTGGTTCTTCCAGGGCTCGACCGCGCGGACGAAGTCGGCGACATGGCGCAGGCGGTCGAGACCTTCAAGATCAAGGCCGCGGAGAAGGCCCGCGACGAGGCCGAAGCCAAGAGCAGGCAGGATCAGGTCGGCGCCCAGCAGCGCAGGGCCGATATGATCAAGCTCGCCAACGATTTCGAAGGCGCGGTGGGTGGAATTATCGAGACGGTGTCCTCGGCCGCCTCGCAACTCGAGGCTTCGGCCGGCACGCTGACCTCGACCGCGGCGCACGCCCAGGAGATCACCTCCAGGGTCGCTTCGGCGTCGGAAGAAGCCTCCACCAATGTGCAGTCGGTGGCCTCGGCCACCGAGGAATTGACATCGTCGGTCAACGAGATCAGCCGCCAGGTCCAGGAATCGGCGCGGATGGCCAACGAGGCTGTCGATCAGGCGCGCCGGACCAACGACCGCGTCAGCGAATTGTCGAAGGCGGCCAGCCGGATCGGCGACGTGGTCGAACTCATCAATACCATCGCCGGACAGACCAATCTGCTGGCGTTGAACGCCACCATCGAGGCAGCGCGCGCCGGCGAGGCCGGCCGCGGTTTTGCCGTGGTGGCCTCGGAAGTGAAAGCACTGGCGGAGCAGACCGCCAAGGCGACCGGCGAGATCGGCCAGCAGATCACCGGCATCCAGGCGGCGACGAAGGAGTCGGTCGGCGCGATCCAGGAGATCAGCGGCACCATCGAGAAATTGTCGGAGATCTCTTCGACCATCGCCGCCGCGGTGGAAGAGCAGGGCGCGGCGACCCAGGAGATTGCCCGCAACGTGCAGCAGGCGGCGCAAGGCACCCAGCAGGTCTCGAACCACATCACCGACGTGCAGCGCGGCGCCAGCGAGACCGGCTCGGCCTCCTCGCAGGTCCTCGCCGCGGCGAAGTCGCTGTCCGGCGACAGCAACCGCCTCAAGCTCGAAGTTGGCCGCTTCCTGAATTCGGTGAGGGCGGCCTGAAACATGAGCGGTTTTTCCATCCGCCTGACCCACAAGATCGCGGGCATCGGCGTGGTTGGTCTCGTTGGGCTGCTGGCGTTTGGCGCCATCTATCAGGTCGGCAGCTGGTCACGGGACGGATCGCGTAGCATCGCGAACGCCGCCCGCGCGATTTCCGATCTCAATAAGCAGGTTTCGCTGGAAATGCTGCAGGCGCGGCGCGCCGAAAAGGACTTTCAGCTGCGCCGGGATTTGTCATATTCGAAACACCATGTCGAGTTGGCCGCCGCGGTCGACCGCGATCTTGGGCAGCTGAAAACTCTGGCGCGCTCAAGCGGCTTCAATGACGTCGCAGAAAAGATCGACATCGCGCACAGCGGCTTCGACGCCTATGTGGCGGATTTCGGCGCGCTTGCCGAAGCCGAGGTCAAGCTCGGCCTTAACGAGACACTGGGGTTGTCGGGATCGTTGCGCAACGCGGTGCACGATATCGAAGCCAAGCTCAAGGAGAGCGACGATCCGAGGCTGACCAGCGGAATGCTGATGATGCGCCGGCATGAAAAGGACTTCATGCTGCGGCGCGACCTGAAATATGTTGGCGAACTGAAAGAGACCGCCACGGAATTCTCGAAAAAGCTGGCCGGCGCCGATATGACGCCGAACGTGAAGGCCGATATCGCCCAGAAGCTTCAAAAGTATCAAACGGATTTCCTGGCCTGGGCCGACGGCGCGCAGGAAGTCGCGCGTCTTGGCACCGCGATGTCGATGGAATTTCACGACATCGAACCGGTCATTGCCGAGATCCAGCAGGGCGTCGAACGGCACCATGATGATGCCGAGGCGGCCGAGGCGGCGACGCGCGATTCCATTGGGCTGGGTATGCTGATCGCGCTTGGCTTGACGATCATCATGGTGAGCGCAACGTCATTCCTGATCGGCCGTTCGATCTCGAAGGCGCTTTCGGCCATGGTTCGTGCCATGACCCGGCTTGCAGGCGGCGATTTCGCAGGCGGTATACCCGGCCTCGACCGCGGGGACGAAATTGGCGAGATGGCCGGTGCCGTCGAGGTCTTCAAGCTCAATATGAGCGAGGCCGCGCGGCTGCGCGCCGTTCAGGATGAACTGGGGCAACGGCAGCTGCGGGAAAAAGTTACCGCCGTTCAGGCCATAGCCGCGGCGGTGGAGCGCGAGACCAGTACCGCGGTCGGGGAGGTTTCGGCAGGCACGGAGCGGTTGGCCGTCAACGCCGCGCGAATGAGCGAGAGTGCGGTGGCGCTCGCGCACAACAGCAGCAGCGTGGCTGCCGCGGCCGAGCAGGCGCTGGCCAATTCGCGCACGCTGACGACCGCCGCATCGCAGCTCAACACATCCATTGCCGAAATAGCCCTTCAGATCAGTTCGTCGCGAACACTCACGAGCGAAGCGGTGGCGGCATCAACCAAGGCGCAGGCCACCATCGCCAAGCTCTCGGAGGCCGCGGGCAAGGTGGGCGCGGTGACAAACCTGATCAGCGAAATTGCCAGCCAGACCAATCTGCTGGCGCTCAACGCCACCATCGAAGCGGCCCGTGCCGGCGAAGCGGGACGCGGCTTTGCCGTGGTTGCCTCCGAAGTCAAATCGCTGGCGGAGCAGACCGCCAAGGCGACCAGCGAGATCGCGCAGCAGATCACGGAGATTCAGCAGGCCACGCAGGAGTCGGTGGCCTCGATCAGTGCGATCGGCGAGGTCATCCGCAACGTCGAATCGAACGCATCGGTAACAGCGGCGGCGATCGAAAAGCAAAATGCGGTCACCCGTGAGATATCGCAGACGGTCGAGGAATCGTCAGCGGCCTCGCGCGAGGTTACCCAACAGATCGCCAATGTATCCAGTGAGGCTGTCGAAACCGGAAAGCGCGCCACCGAAATCCGCGACGTCGCGGCGGAAGTCGCCGGCAAGGTCGAAGGCCTGCAGCGGACGCTGGTGCGCGTGGTCCGGACCTCGACGGCCGATGCCGACCGGCGCGCGTTTACCCGGACCGAAATCGATTGTCAGGGCACGGTCGAGTATCGGGGCACAAGCCGCAAGGTTGTCGTTCACGATCTTTCCGAGGGTGGGGCCGAGCTTTCGGAGGCGATCGCGGGCGCCGAAATCGATGCGCCCGTTGTCCTTGCCGTCGAGGGCCTGGCATCGAAGCTGCAGGGTGTCGTCGCTCGCCAGAGTTCAAGCACGACATCCATC
>NZ_JBEKXH010000295.1:0-8210 GCF_049512235.1 Bradyrhizobium sp. | reverse complement strand
AACCGGCTGCTTCCGGGCAAGACCGGCAATGCCAATGAGGATTTCCGGGTATGGGGCAAGAAGCTGCACGCCATGGCCGACGGCGTCGTGTTGCAAGTCGTGAACGACTGCCCCAACAACAGCCCGCCATTGGCGAACCAGTTCAACGGCACCGAGCCCCATGATGCCCAGCTGTGGACGACCCAGCAGAACGCCTTCTGGGGCGCCTACGACAACGCGCACGGCGGCGAAAAAGTGGTGCACGCGGGTGCCGGCAATCACTACTACATCCAGCACGGCGAAGAGGTCGCGCTGTATGCCCACATGCAAAAGGGTTCGCTCAACAGCAAGCTTTTGTCGGCCGGCGCCAAGGTCAGCGCGGGCGACTTCCTCGGCCTCGCCGGCAACTCGGGTAACGCCTCCGAGCCGCATCTTCACATCCACACCATCAAGGGCACCCAACCCGAGTCCGGGCCGCTGCGTCCGCTGTTGTTCCGCGACATATTCGCGGTCGACGAGGCGGCTTTGAAGTTGCCCAACATTGCGGGTCCGTGGACACGGGTCGACGTACAGGGGCCGCCGCTCGGGCCGATCAACGCCTTCATCTGGCCACTGGGCCGGAACCCGCTATGGGCTGGCTGGCAGGACCTGGGCGGGCCGATCCTGGCGCCGCCTGCCGTATCGTCGTGGGCACCCAATCGCTTGGACGTGTTCTCGTCAGGGTCGGACAGCCAGTTGAACCACAAATGGTGGGATGGTTCGGCCTGGCACGACTGGCAGACCCTGGGCGGCGCCTTCAAGGGCGGCCCTGCGGCCGTGTCGCGGGGACCGAACCTGATCGACGTCTTTGTCCAAGGCACCGACAACCACCTCGGCCACCGCTGGTGGACCGGCAGTGCGTGGCAGGGTTGGGAAGATCTCGGAGGAACTCTGACATCGCCTCCCGCGGTGGCCTCGTGGGGTTCGAACCGGCTGGATGTCTTCGCTGCCGGGTCGGACAACAACCTCAAACATAAATGGTGGGACGGCTCGACGTGGCACGATTGGCAAAATCTGGGAGGCACGTTCAAGGGCGCGCCGGCAGCCGTGTCATGGGGCCCCAATCGCATCGACATTTTCGTCCGCGGCATGGATGACCATCTCGGTCACCTCTGGTGGAACGGCAGCGCCTGGCAGGGTTGGGAAGACCTCGGAGGCAGCCTCACCTCCGCGCCGGCGGTGGCGTCGTGGGGAGCCAATCGCCTCGACGTATTCGCGGCCGGCGCCGACAACAATCTCATGCACAAATGGTGGGACGGCTCGAAATGGAGCGATTGGGATTGGGTCGGCGGCGTCTTCCACGACAATCCCGCTGCGGTCTCGTGGGGAAAGAACCGGATCGACGTGTTCGTGCGCGGGATGGATGACAAGCTCGGGCATCTCTGGGAGGGGTAAACAACATATTTCAAGCCTTCGGGAAATTTGATTCCGGCATCGCGCACCCGCTTGTAAACCGGGATCGGGTCGCGATTTTCAAAACGCTCGATCACCATGAACAGCATGGGGTATCTCCGTCGACCGGCTTGGCGCGGCGCTTATCACGCCGCGTCGCTCAACCCTTGCGCAGGAACACGTACTGCGCAGAGTAGGGCGCGCTGCGGGTAGCGCCGGCCTTGTCGCAAACCCCTTCGAGCTTGCCGCCCTGCGTGTTGATCCGCTGCACCGTGGTGACGCCGCTGAGGATGCCGCTGCCGCGGCTGGAAACCACATCGAGTTTCAGCCAGGCAATATCGGCCAGCGTCGCGCCGGGGACGCTGGCGGCGACTTTACCCACCACGGCGCTGCCGTCGCTGTCTTCCCAGTTCGGTCCGGCTGAGTGGCGGCCAATGGTCTTGCCGTCGACCATCAGGGTGGCGATCGGCTCGCGGAACGCCCAGCTCAACTTGCCGTCGGAGCCGGTCTTGCACTCGTAGACCTGCGCGCCTTCGGCATGGGCCGACAGCACCACCGTCTCGCCCGGCGCCGCGATGGCGTCGGGAACCGGCATTTCGCCAGCGAACGCGGTCACAGGCCAACCCGACAGCAGCATTAGCGCTAGCGCGGCGGCCCTGAGGGTAGGCATGGTCGTACTCTTTTATGCTGACATGTTGATCCCGGGGAGCTGCCGGGTCTGCTTCGCCCGTCGCTTATGCCGCCGCCATTGCCTTGGTCAGATTATCCGCGACCTTGTCGAGGAATCCCTCGGTAGACAGCCAGCGCTGGTCAGCGCCGACCAATAGCGCGAGGTCCTTGGTCATGTAGCCGGCCTCGACGGTATCGACGCAGACTTTCTCCAGCGTGAGAGCGAACTTCGCCAGCGCCTCGTTGTTGTCGAGCTTGGCGCGGTGCGACAGGCCGCGGGTCCAGGCAAAGATCGAGGCAATCGAATTGGTCGAAGTCGCCTTGCCCTTCTGGTGCTCGCGGTAATGCCGCGTCACCGTGCCGTGGGCGGCCTCGGCTTCGACCGTCTTGCCGTCGGGGGTCAGCAACACCGAGGTCATCAGGCCGAGCGAGCCATAGCCTTGGGCAACGGTGTCGGACTGCACGTCGCCGTCATAGTTCTTGCAGGCCCAGACGTAACCGCCCGACCATTTCAGGGCGGAAGCCACCATGTCGTCGATCAGCCGGTGCTCGTAGGTCAGGTGCCTGGCCTCGAATTCCTTCTTGAACTCGCGGTCGTAAATGTCCTGGAAGATATCCTTGAAGCGGCCGTCATAGACCTTGAGAATGGTGTTCTTGGTCGAAAGATAGACCGGGTATCCCTTCAGCAGGCCGTAGTTCAGCGAGGCACGGGCGAAGTCACTGATGGAGTCGTCGAGGTTATACATTTCCATCGCGACACCGGCGCTGGGTGGCCTGAAGACCTCCCTCTCGATCACGGTGCCGTCGTCGCCGACGAATTTCATCGTCAGCACGCCCTTGCCCGGAAACTTGAAGTCGGTGGCGCGATACTGGTCGCCATAGGCGTGGCGGCCGATGATGATCGGCTTGGTCCAGCCCGGAACGAGGCGGGGCACGTTGCGGCAGATGATCGGCTCGCGGAAGATCACGCCGCCAAGGATGTTGCGGATGGTGCCGTTCGGCGACTTCCACATTTCCTTCAGCCCGAACTCCTTCACCCGGGCTTCGTCGGGGGTGATGGTGGCGCATTTGACGCCGACGCCGACCTTCTTGATGGCGTTGGCGGCGTCAATCGTGACCTGGTCGTTGGTCTTGTCGCGATATTCCATCCCGAGGTCGAAATACATCAGCTCGATATCGAGGAAGGGCGTAATCAGCTTGTCCTTGATGTATTGCCAGATGATCCGGGTCATCTCGTCGCCATCGAGTTCGACGACGGGGTTGGTCACCTTGATTTTTGCCATGGAGATCGGGCCTTTTTGGGAATTGGTCGCGTTTCGGGGCGGACGAATTGAGGGATGTCCGGCCTATAGCATTGCCGATGGGTTGGCGAAAGCCGGGGCGCCAAGCACTTTCGCCCGAACTTTGGGCTGACCGCCCCGGCGCTGCCTGACCAGAACCAAGCTGAATGTCAAACAGGGGCGTAGGCAGATCAAGCCGATCTTTGGCTCAGAACGCCGCCTGGGTGGCAGTGCCGGCCACCACGTACCAGGTGACGAAAAGGCCAGAGATCAGGGCGCCGGGCAGGCTGGAGCCGGTGCGCCGCCAGGTGAAGGTCGCAATGATGGCGCAGATCGCCAATAGCGGCACGAATTGGATGGCGACGATGGTGGCAAGCGGCACGAAGCCGGGGTCGGGCAGCGGATTGAACAGTTTTCCCGATAGAAACAGCGTGCCGTATTGCAGCACCAGGAGCGCGATGAAGCCTGATGTCAGCGCCAGGATATTGGTCAGATAGAGCCCGCCGCGCGCCGCCGACAGCGTCGAGAAATTGCGGTGCAGCAGGCGCAGCGCGACCACGAAAAACCCGGTGAACGGAACGAGGTAAATCAAAAAGATCAGGAATTGTTTGAGGCTCATCAGCTTGAGCGCGACGATCCAGAACCGGAAGTCGATCTGGAAGGCGAGATCGGCCAGCCATAGCGCGGCATAGCCCGTGATCATGGTTGCGACCGCGATCAGGATCGACGGCAAGATGATGATGCCGCCACGGCTGCCGCGTTTGGGCGCGAACCAAGGCAGCGCCAGCGTGATCAGGGCGTTGATGATGGCCCAGACCAGGATCTGGTTGGTGATGCCCTGCGGCAGCAAGTGCGAGGGTTTCATGAAGATGCCCGCCAGCGCGAAGGCCGGGTAGTAGGTCAGCGCGGGAATGAGCGCCGTCAGCACGAATGCGGCGGCCCAGCGGCCGCCTTTGGCCGCGGTCGGGGCGGGGCCCATCACGGCAGCAATTTTCGGCAGTTTCAGGAACGAAAACACTGGCGTTTCGAGCAGGCCATCGAAAACCCCGAGCAGCAGCGCAACGAAGCCGATCAGCGCGATCAGCGTGCCGATCTCCTTGTAGAACCAGATCTGGTCATCGGCGGCACGCGGCGTGCCGCCCTGCAAGGTCCGTTCGAACCAGTCGAGGCTATAGCCGATCGCCTGGTGCGAAATGTGCTCGGCCGGATGCGTCACCGCCGGCGTGTACAGCACCCGCGCGGTGCCTTGCGCAATGTCGCCATAGAGCTTGCCGGGTTCGATCGGGACCGCGGTGCCGAACAGGGTCTCGAGTTTCGGGCTCTGCGCGACGTCGCGTGCCCGATCGACCCCCCACATCAAATCGGGGAATTCCTCGTATTGCGCGAACACCAGCGCGACATTGCGCGGCCAGCCCGGGGTGCCCTCGGCGGCGAATGGCTTGCCGGTGGAGGAACCCTCCAGCACCATCGCCTTGTAATTATACGGCATCGCTGCCGCGGCAGCGAGCACGGCCCAGCCGCCCATGGAGTGGCCCTCGAGGCCGATGTTGTCCCTGTCGACGATGTCGAGACCGCGCAGGTAGGAAAGTCCGTCGGGGCCGCCAAAGCCGCCGGCGAAGGCCGGCGGATCGCTGTAGCCGTGACCGGTCTGGTCGAGGGCGAGGACGACGAAGCCGCGGCGCGCGAACTCGATGGCAAAGCCATCCTGGGTCTCCCGCGAATTGATGTAACCGTGGACGGCGAGAATGCCGGGGGCGGGGGACTGCGGGGTCGCATTGGGCGGGATGTAGAGCAGGGCGCTCATGGTGTTGCCCTTGGCGCCCTTGAAGCGCACATCCTGGATCCGGATGCCGCCGGAAGTTTGCGTCAGATGGGCCAATTCGCCGCCGGCCAGAATCAGAACCAGGCCGGCGATCGCCAATGACCATCTGCGGAGCATGCAACCCTCCCGGCCCCTCCCCGCCGTTGCAGCCGGCTTTCGGGCTCTTGTTTGCGGTTGACAGCGTATCCGTAACTGCAATGGACACAAGCGGCCGGCTGCAAACCTCCCCACCTTGCGCACTTGATCGAGAGTTAGAAAGTCGCACTAAGCCATTTATGTGACTTCGGAAATGCTACAAAATGGACCGCCGGTTAGCGTCCGCTGCCGAGGTGTTGCTTCGGGTTCCTCGGAGCCTGATGTAACACCCTCAGAGGTTAAATCAGAAAGGGAAGCGAGCAACGGTACTTCAGGCGAGGCCGAAGTGCCGCTCCAGCCAGCCCATGCCAATTGCGCCTGCGAAGTTGCAGCAGAAAGTGAAGCGAGATGTCCGGCTCGGGCACCGACAAGACCAAAGCAGGCATGGCACTGGCCGGCCCGATTGTCATTCTGGTTGAGCCGCAGCTCGGCGAGAACATCGGAATGTCCGCGCGCGCGATGGGTAATTTTGCGCTTTCGCGCCTGCGCATCGTCAAGCCGCGCGACGGCTGGCCGAATATCAGCGCGCAGCGCGCCGCCGCCGGCGCCGATCATATTCTGGATCAGGTTGTGCTGTTCGATACGGTGCAGCAGGCGGTGGCGGACTGCACGCTGTTGTTTGCCACCTCGGCCCGCGCCCACGACCAGGCCAAGCCGGTGGTGGCGCCGGAACTCGCCGTGCGCGAGATCACCTCGGAGATCGCGGACGGCGGCACCGTCGGCATCCTGTTCGGCCGCGAGCGTTACGGTTTACAGAACGAGGAGGTGGCGCTCGCCAATCGCCTCATCACCTTTCCGGTCAATCCGGGCTTTGCCTCGCTGAACCTGGCGCAGGCGGTGCTTCTGATCGGCTATGAATGGTTCAAGCTGGCAACCGCCGGCGCGCTGCCGTTTTCGATGCCCGAGCGCTCCGAGCGCGCCTCCCAGCATCAGATGCAGGCCTTCTTCGACAATCTGGTGGCTGAACTCGACAAGGTCGAATTCCTGCGCCCGGCCGAGAAGCGCGAGACCATGCTGGTCAATCTGCGCAACATTTTTGCCCGTATGGAGCCGACCAAGCAGGACATGCACACGCTGCACGGCGTGATCATGGCGATCGCGGAAGGGCGAAAAGGTCCGGCCAAGGGCGGCGTGCTCGACGGCGCGCAGGCGACGAGGCTGCGCGCGCTCTTGGCCGAGCACGGGCAGGGCGCGGGTCCGTCCGAAAGCTCAACCGTGCGCGGGCTGGCGCGGCTGCTGCGGCGAAACCCGACCGATGCCGAGCGCCTGCTGTGGCAGGCCTTGCGGACGGATCGCCGCTTTGCCGGCAAGTTCAAGCGGCAGACCCCGGTCGGCCGGCATATTCCGGATTTTGTCTCGTTCGTGCACCGGCTCGCGATCGAGCTGATCAATGCGGATGAGACCGAAGTGATCGAACACGATCGCGCCGCGCGGCGGGACTGGCTGGAAGCGCGGGGCTATGGGGTCGTCGATATGGCCGTCGCGGATATCGAGGGCGATCTGGCCACGCAACTCGACCGGCTTGAGGCCGGGATGCTGCCGCGCCGGTAGAGGCCAGATTCCTGATGAATAGACCAGCGTCGTTGTTTTGTGCGAGTTTCGCACCAGCCTTCGGCCGACCCGCATGGATGAAAAAGTTGGATGCCGTGGCGCCACGGGAGGGCGACCACAAGGGTCGCCCCTACCAGAATATCGACATGACGCAGGGGCGCCCCTTGTGGGCGCGCCCTGTTAGAACCGTCATTGCAAGACCCCCGCGCCGCTTCACACCGCCACCAGCTGCGCCGGCGCGGCGCCCGGGCGTTTCGGCTTCTTCACTTTGGAAGGTCCGAACAGGGAGCAGGCGGCAAGGCCCGCGGTGTCGGCAACGCCGGGATCGCGCGACACCATGGCGGCGACGATGGCGCCGTCGATCAGAAGTCCGATCTGATGCGCCAGCACTTCGGGTTCCGCCGCGCCCATCTCGCCGGCCAGCCGCTCGAGGTGGGCGAGAATGACCTTCTTGTGGCGCATCGCGATGGCGCGAAACTGCTTCTGATCCTTGTCGTGCTCACCGACCGCATTGATGAAGGGGCAGCCGTAAAAACGTTCCTGGCCGAACCAGTGCTTCAGCGCGGGAAAAATCCGCGTCAGCTTGGTTTGCGCCGTGCCGCCGCCGGACTCGATCGCCGCGATGAACCATTCGCGCCACAATCTGCCCTCGGTCTCCAGCACCACATGCACCAGATTGGTTTTGGATCCGAACAGTTTGTAAAGCGTGGTCTTGGCGGTGCCGGCCTGGTTGATGATGGCGTCGATGCCGGTGGCGTTGATGCCATTCTTGCAGAACAGGTGCGTCGCCGCGCTGAGCAGGCGCCCGCGCGCGGTGTCCTCATCGCCGGCGGCGAGAGCGATCGCGGCGGAATGTTTCTTATGAGATGATCTGCCCATGCCGCCACTTAATCTGACTGTGTCGTCATCATCAAGCCGCATCTTCGCCGGTCCGCGGCTGCGCTGAAAATAATCGCAACGAGCCGGCAATTGCATCAGGCTTAAGCAGTTCTGCCCTGATCATTTCGGCGGCAAAAGGCCTAAGCGGCTTTGCGGCTTCGGGTTTTCCCTGGCACGGGGTCTGGCACGCTTCATGCAGGATACAGACCGTTCGGTATCCTACCCCCTAGGGAGAAAATGAATGACCGCGGTCGCTCAAAAAACAGTGCTGACAGGCTGCCTCGCGCCCATCGACAGACAAGGGCTGGAGCAGCTGATCGAGAATGGCAAGGCCAACCCGAAGGTCGTCAAGACCTTGAAATGCAAGACGGTGGCCGAGGGCAAGTTCCGCCACGCCAATTATATCCGCAACCTGCCGCCTTACATCGTCGACGAGCCGCCGGGCCTGCTCGGCGACGACACCG
>NZ_JBEKXH010000294.1:0-8212 GCF_049512235.1 Bradyrhizobium sp. | reverse complement strand
CATCCGGCAGAGCTGCCATCGTCATCTGGGTGCTGTCGGCGGCGCTCGCATCCGATCCTATGCGGCCTTGCGACTGCCGGCGGCTTATCCCAGCTGGATTTTCCGCCGTCACGGCTATCGTGGTAAGGTTGGGGCCGAAGGCGGGCGCGGGGATAGCTGTCCGGAAATGATGGGGTGTGGATGCCATGACCGATCGCATTCTCGTGTTCTACGGCTCCTACCGGTCCGACCGCATGGGCATCCGCCTTGCGCATTTCGTCGTCGAAGGGCTGCGCGGTCGCGGCTGTGATGTTGAGCTGGTCGATGCCAAGGCGGTGGGCCTGCCGATGCTGGACCGGATGTACAAGGAATACCCCAAAGGCCAGGCACCTGCCGCACTGGAAGGGCTCGCGGGCAAAATCCGCGACGCCGACGGTTTTGTCTTCATCACTGGTGAATATAATTGGGGCATCCAGCCCGGCCTGAAGAACCTCACCGATCATTTTCTCGAGGAGTGGTTCTGGCGTCCCGCCGCCATTGCCAGCTATTCGGCGGGCCGCCTCTCCGGAGCCCACGCCGCGACCGCGTGGCACGGTACGCTCTCAGAGATGGGCATGGTGGTGATTTCAAGCACGATCGCGGTCGGTCCGATTGCGCAAGCCCTGTCCGCGGACGGCAAGCCGCAAGGTGACGGTGGACGGTCGCTGGAGCATGCCTTTCCACGTTTTGCCAATGATCTCTCCTGGTGGATCGAGGCGGCGAAGATGCAGCGGGCGAGGAAAGCACCACCGTATTGAGCTCCATCCGGCCCGCGCGGGCGCGCAATCGGCTCGCCATGGCTGTCAATGTCGATGAATTGGCGGAATACGCCGCCTCAGCGGCGGATGACGCAGTACTCGCTGCGAGGCCGGTAAGGTTGACTGGTTAGGTTAAATCGCGATCCCTGTTGTAAGTTCTCGGGCACCTCTTCAAGGTTTTAGCGCCCTTAGGAAGAGGACATTCCCATGTTGAAGATCATTCTCAAATTAATTGCCCTGGCCTGCCTCAGCGTTCCCCTCGGTGCCGCAGCTTACGTCGCCCTGGCATGGATCGGTTTCTGAGCCGCCTCGCACCGGTTTCACGGTGCCGATCGCAGAACGCAGTGGCGCAAAGATATCGTTGTTGGAGTCCAGCGATCGTATGGCGTGAAGCTATTCCGGTGCTTTTGCGGAACTACGCTGCGGTCGGCGCGTTCGCCCGATGGAGATCAAAATGACATTTTCGTTGGGTTCATATCTTTTGGGAGTTGGAACCATCGCCGGTGCGCTGGCTTTTGGCGTCGGCACCGGCGCGCTCATGACCAAATCCGCGTGGAGGGACACCGCCGCGGCATCTACGACCAGGGTCGAGCGCGTTGCGCGCTCTGAATCTATGCCTGCTGCCGCTCCGCAAGTGGCGGAGCCCCGACAGAATCCCGCGCCACCGCTTGAGGCCACGCCAGCGGTTCACCCCGATCCTGCTCCTTCAATTCAGCCAGAAACGCCCAAGGCGGATACCCGAAACGAAGCGGCCGAAAAGCAACCCGGACCGGCGAAACCAGGCGGCTCCACCAATCAACCGGAACAGAAGCAAGCTGCGCTGGAGAAGTCGGCAGAGCGCCGGGTCGACCGCCCGAGGCATTACACGGAGCGCAGGACGCGAAGAGCTCCGGTCGCGGTAACGAGGCCGTCGCAGTCAGACGAGCCGGATCAGCCTGAACGGCCGGACTTGGTGTACGGTCGCGAGCAGCCGCATCGTGGCTTCCTGGGGATCTTCAGCCCTCCATACGATCGGTCGGATAATATGAGTAGCGACAGATGATCGCGGGGCTCATGTATTCCTAAGGGGTCATTCTCCGACGTCATCGGCAATCTGCCGCGGCCCTCGCAGCGTCTGTTACGTTTTGGCGGTAGCCGCCACCTTCAGGGTGACCAAGGACAGCGGGTGGACGGCGTTGTCGGTGCCGAGATTTTGCGAGTAGCCATTGTCGGTCGAGCAGCCGAGGCTGCCAAGCAGCGCGCCATCTGAGTCGCTCGCCCAGCCGGGCACGCCGTTGTGATACAGCGTCGCGATCACCGCGCCTCCCCGGCGTGGCATAGCGCGAAGCAACCGCGGCATATTATCAATATTGAGCTGCCCTTGTGGTCGCGGCAAACTGTGACCGCGTTAATCTCGCGGGGATATTCCGTCAGCAAGATGGTGATATGATCCACATCAAGGATCGGAGGGATCATGAAAATCTATATGGCCGGCCCATTATTTTCGACCGCGGAACTTGCATTCAACAGGGAGCTTGCAAGCCTGCTTCGCAGGCGAGGGCACGACGTTTTCCTTCCGCAGGAGCACGAGCAGCGCAAAGACCTGCCCGCGGCCATCTTCGAGAGCGACCTCAGAGGTCTTGAATGGGCCGACGTGGTGGTGGCGTGCCTGGACGGGTCGGATCCAGACAGCGGAACGTGCTGGGAGCTGGGGTACGCCTACGGCAGGAAAAAACTGTCAATTGTGTATCGTACCGATTTCCGGCTGTTCGAAGGGACCGATCCCATCAATTTGATGATGAGCGAAAGCGCCGATCACGTGATCATCATGCCGATGGCACCGATCGCCGATCTCGCGGCCGAGATTGGAAGGCACCTCGATGATGAATCCAGCGTCACCAAGTAAGCTCCGGGCGCGCCATCTGCATTGTCAGCGCTATGGGAATGCGCTCCAGGTGCCGGTAAGCTCGCCCGTCGACGATGCGATTTTAAATCGCCTCGGCATCGGGTAGTGGGTGCGCGATCAACGGGGGAATGACATGAGCTTGTCCGGCATTTTTGCGCAAATCGTCGCGCTGATCGGAGCGGCCGCGCTGCAGTGGCGCCGGCTGCAGGGCACTGCGCCCGAGCCGGCCTGGGGCAGCGCGCCGGTGGTACCAGTGGCGAAGCCCCAAGGCGCACTCCCGACGCTCAAGATGCCGACGGCCAGGGGGTGGACCGATGGGCAGAGGCCGGTGGCGGCGTCGGGGCTCAAGGTCAATGCGTTTGCGAGCGGTCTTGAACATCCGCGCTGGATCCATGTGCTGCCCAATGGTGACGTCCTCGTTGCCGAGGCGACGCAGGTCCAAGGACCGGCCAGGAGCGTGTTCAGCTACGCGATGCAGGCGACGATGCGACGTGCCGACGCCCTTGGCGTTAGCGCGAACCGCATCACATTGTTGCGCGATAGGGATGGCGACGGCATCGCCGAAAGGCGCGAAATTTTCATGGAGGGACTGAACCAGCCGTTCGGCATGGCGCTTTTGGGCGACACATTCTATGTCGGCAACACCGACGGCGTGATGGCCTTCCCCTATACGGCCGGCGCCGACCGCATTACCGCGACAGGGCGGAAACTCTGCGACTTCAAGCCGGGCGGGCATTGGACGCGGAGCCTGCTGCCGAGCCCGGATGGCCGGAAGCTCTATGCGGGCGTCGGCTCGTCCAGCAACATCGCCGAGAACGGCATGGAAGTGGAGCAGGGCCGGGCCGTCATCTACGAGCTCGATCTGGCGGGTGGCGAGAGCCGCATCTTTGCCGGCGGCCTGCGCAACCCGGTCGGCCTCGCATGGGAGCCACGGACTGGCGTGCTCTGGACTGTTGTCAACGAGCGCGACGGCCTCGGCGACGAGACGCCACCGGACTATCTGACCTCGGTCCGGTCAGGAGGTTTCTACGGCTGGCCCTATTGCTACTGGGGCCAGACGGTGGACGATCGGGTACCGCAGGATCCGGCCGCGGTCGCCAAGGCCATCAGGCCGGACTACGCGCTCGGCGGGCACACCGCGTCGCTGGGTCTGTGCTGGCTGCCGGCCGGCACGCTGCCGGGCTTTCCCGAGGGCATGGCCATCGGCCAGCACGGCTCCTGGAACCGCAGCACGCTGAGTGGCTACAAGGTCGTCTTCGTGCCGTTCGCAAACGGGCGCCCGGCCGGGCCGCCGCGCGATATCCTGACCGGCTTTCTCGCCCAGGACGAGCGGGTTTCCTACGGCCGGCCGGTCGGGGTCACGCTTGGTCCCGACGGTTCCGTTCTGGTCGCCGACGACGTCGGCAATGTGGTCTGGCGCGTCACCGGCGCCCAGGGCTGAGCGAGCCGAAAAGCTGGTGATGGGAGAACCCGAACGTCCGTCTGCTGTGCCGATCTCTATCCGTGCGGAGGGATTGCGCGTTGGCGGGACGACCGATCTCGAGCCGTAGCGGAGCAGCCAATGTCAGTCGTCCTATTCCGCCCTACGCGCTGTAATCCCGGTGCTTGGCGTGCCACTTCGGGCCGGGTCCGCGCATGTAATGAAGCTCGGGCCGATAGGGAGCGCGGACCAACAGGATCAGCCGGTAACATCGCGCCATGATCGCGTTCAAGCACTGGTGAAGCGGCATCGAAAGCAGTTGCGTGACCGACACGGCGCCCTCTTAATGCGGTTTGCCGAGCAGGGAAGCGAAGGGCACGCAGAAGATCTCTTCGCCGTCATCGTCGCTGACGTGCAAGACCCAGCCGCGCCAATCTTCCGGCCCCGGCGCCGAGATCAGCGAGCGCATCACGAGAGCGGCGCGGTCGCGCGCCTCGGCCAGGTCGCTGACGGCGGCGCCGCGCCGATCGATCAGCGCGCCTTGACTGCTGGAGCAGTGGAAATAGACCTGAGCCATGTTCCGCCTCCTGCGG
This sequence comes from Bradyrhizobium sp., assembly GCF_049512235.1. GTDB lineage: Bacteria > Pseudomonadota > Alphaproteobacteria > Rhizobiales > Xanthobacteraceae > Bradyrhizobium. The sequence goes on along the minus strand of NZ_JBEKXH010000294.1, from coordinate 3,538 downwards.
AAAGCGATGTGCAGGCTTGATGGATAGCAGGAGTCTGCGGACTGGAAAGTGAGATAGATCACCTAAGAGCCACACAATCTGTGGTAGCAATCACTTCTGCGTTTTCAAATAGCCAGCCAAATCCAATCTGAGATCGTCATCGCGATCGGCCGGGTCGCGCCAACACGGCGCCCGATGACAGGCTCCGCTAATTAAGCCATCCAGCCTGGCATCCGTCGAAGAAAGCTGGATGGCTTCGTCGCGAGGGCTCCTCGCCAAGAGGTCGCATTGCATTTCTTCGTACAAGCTTGCGTGCCCCGCGCCGCGATGCGCCCGGGCTTTATCTGTCAGTTCGAAGCGCAGGAAAAATTTGACCGGTCGGGCAAATCACCGGTATCTCGAATGGCTGCCAGGGCCTTAAGTCATCACGGCGGGGTGCCGAACGACTCTTATTCGATGGAGAAACGACGATGAAGAAGCGCAAGCTCGGTAAAAGCGGTCTCGAAGTGTCCGCGATCGGCTTCGGGTGCATGGGCATCAACTTCGGCTATGGCAAGGGCTTCCTGACCGGCGCCATGAACGAAAACACCAAGCTCGCGGCAGGCGATTTCCGCAGTCTTCTGCCGCGTTTCACGCCCGAGGCGATGAAGGCCAATCAGGCGCTCGTCGACCTGCTCGGCCATATCGCGAAAATGAAGGACGCTACTCCCGCGCAGGTCGCGATCGCGTGGCTGCTGGCGCAGAAGCCGTGGATCGTTCCGATCCCCGGTACCACCAAGCTGCACCGGCTCGATGAGAATCTCGGCGCCGCGAATGTCGAACTGACATCGGACGACCTCGCCGGGATCGAACGCGCCGCGTCTTCGATCACGGTCGAGGGCGAGCGTTACCCCGCGCATCTTCTCGCAACCACCGGCCGCTGAACGCGAGATGTCCGGAACATCCGATTTCAATTCTTCGTTGCCGTTTGACGAACTGGCACGGGCCATCAGGGGCCGTCGCTCCGTCTATGGAACCATCAGCGGACTTCGGCTCGACCGCACGGCTCCGGGCGAGGCCTGGTCAAGCCTGCCATACCGCCCGGTTTTCGTCGGCGATATCAGGACCGGCGTGCTTCACGGCGGCGTCGTCACCGCCATGCTCGACGAGAGCTGCGGCATGGCCGTCCAGCTCGCGCTCGATGGCAGCAGCGCGATCGCCACGCTTGACCTGCGCATCGACTATCAGAAGCCCGCGACGCCAGGCCTCGACATTCACGCGCATTCGGTCTGCACCCGCGTCACCCGCTCGATCGCCTTCGTGCGCGCGACGGCCTACCAGCACTCCGAGAGCGATCCCGTCGCCACTGCGACAGCCTGCTTCATGATTGGCGCGAACCGCACCAACATGCTCAAGGACGGTGCGATGGAGGATCGCGCACTGCCCGTGCTCGAAGCACCGGATGATCCGAGCGGCCCATTCGCCATCAGCCCGTTCGCGCGTTGTCTCGGCATCCGCGTCCGAGAGGATGACACGCTGGTCATGCCTTTCTCGCCAAAGATCATCGGCAACCCGATGCTGCCGGCCATCCACGGCGGCATCACCGGCGCCTTTCTCGAAACCACCGCGATTGTGGGCGTCACGCGCGAGCTCGGCGTCTCGGCGCTGCCCAAGCCGATCGGCCTGACCATCAATTACCTGCGCTCCGGCCGTGCCCTGGACTGCTACGCCAACGTGTCGATCGTCAAGCAGGGCCGGCGCGTCGTCGCTTTCGAGGCCAAGGCCTGGCAGGACGATCCCGCAAAACCCATCGCCTCGGCGTTCGGTCATTTCATGCTGAGGCAGACGCCTGAAGCCGATGAGGAGCAGGTTTGAAAGCCATGGACTCTGGTTGAGGGTCCCGCCGCTGCGCTTCCATGGAGGGATTGCGTGTCACGGCGGGACGACCGATATTGAGCCCCTGGCGGAGCATCCGATGTCGGCAGTCGTGACAGTTTCAGAACGGAAGGCTCGGGAGACCGAGCGGCTGCGGAAGGCTGCCGCCAGCATCGTCGCGGAATTGACCGGGTACGCCGCAGCCCATCATGGACGATACCTGGTGTTCGGCTCGGTGGCGACCGGTGCGATCCGACCCGACAGCGATTTCGACGTCGTCGTCGACTTCCCCGAGGACGCGGAACGGGCTGCGATCGCCGAGGTTGAAACCGTGTGCGCCAAGTATGGCGTTCCTGCCGATGTTCATTCGACCAGTACTTCCGGGCCCAGCTTCCTCAAGCGCATCTCCGGACACTGGAGGGAACTCAAGTGAGCGACGCCCGATGGGCTGATGTCGAGTCCGATATCGTCGCCGTGGCACTGCATTTCGGTAATGCCATGGAGCTGTATTCGCGGGGCGGGTTCAACATCGAGAACCACCTTGAAAGGTATGCTCGCGCCTATGCCCTGATGCACGCAATGCAGTCGGGGCACACTTCCGCCGAGGCGGCCATGCGACGCATTCTCGATATTCTTCGGGAAGACAGGCCTACGGGCGAAGATTGGCACACGGCGCTTATCGCGAGGCTTGCGAAGCCTCTGACAGGAGAGCATGCGCGGCCAGCCCTCCTCCCGCACGAAGTTGCAACCGATCTCTATGAGACGCTCGGATTTCGCCACCGGGCTATGCATAGCTACGGCGACTTTGATGTCTCAAAGGCCGCGCCGGCGATCGAGGCCGCCGCGAGGCTGAAGGACAGTTTGGCTGCGGCCGTGGCAAGCTTCCGAGCGGCGGTTGATCCGCCCGGCCCAAGACAAAGTTCAGGACCGTAGGGCAGGGGCCCTGCGGCCTGTTGTAATCCCGGCCGCGCAATCTATGGTAGCGGCCATTCCACGCCATCGTGGGAAGCAAACTTGCGGGCCTGCCGGGAAAGACTGAAGGAGCCGTGGCATGAACATGAGCCGTCTTGTGTCTGCCGCCTTGGCACTGCTCGCCGTCGCGGTGTGGTCGGCGGAGGGATGGTCGAAAACGGCGCGGCACGCCTGCGATGTGAATGACTGGGTCAGCGGACGGCTGGACAACTGGAAAAATCAGCTGGCCCATTCGACGCCGGAGGATCCGACGCCCATTGTCGGGACTTATGACCACAGCCACGCGGTGCTGCTGCCGACCTGCGCCAACGGTCCGCTGACCAACCAGTCCGAACCCGAAAACATCGCCGGCTATTTCAAGAGTTTTCTAAGGGATAGACCGGTGGTGACTTTCGACAAGCCGATCGTTGGCGGGGTCTGCGGCAACGCCTTCGCGTCCGGACTCTACAGCTTCAAACTGAATGGCGGCAGCGGCGCGACCTTGCGAGCCCGCTACACCTATGCGTTTCAGGGGCGGCGGGGCCTGATCATGCAGCACCACTCCTCGCTGGAGCCAAGGACGCCGGACCAGCAGTGCGCGGCCCATCAGGATTGAGCGCGCGGTGAGAGAATAGCGGTGGCGCCATCGACTTCCCCCAGCAATCATGGATGCCGGAAAAAGGCTTTCGGCGGCCTTCCATCTGCGATACCGCGCAAATACGTCCGCGGCGTCATGCCGGCTCCAAACCTATTG
>NZ_JBEKXH010000293.1:0-8232 GCF_049512235.1 Bradyrhizobium sp. | reverse complement strand
CATCTCCTGCGCGGTGATCTCGACCGCCTGCGGACGCAGGTCAAGGCGCTTGACCTCGATCTTGCGGCCGACAACCAAGAAGGCGTGCCGGCCCGGCAATAGCCGCTCCACTAGGCGGCCCTCGACATGGAGCAGACCGGCCTCGTGGTTCTCGACCACGGCTTCCGTCACGACCGTCGGGCGGTTGCGCTCGATCATCGCGAGGTGGCGCGCGCTGAACCGGACACAAAAGAAGAATAGATCAGCCCGACGCGACCAACAACATTCCGCAGGGGACGATGCCAACGGATCAAATCAGGTTGCGTCTCGCGACGATCCGAGAATCCGGCTCACTCGATCCGAGCCACCACCGCGAGCCGCTTGATGCCCTGATTGCGGTAGGCGTCGAGGAAGGCGTTGTAATCCCGGAACGAGACGCAGCCGTTGGAATCGCCGTTGGGGCCGAGCATGAAGGTGTGCGCGAGCAGCCCGCTGCGGCCATAGATCGCTTCCTCGCCGCCGACCGGGTTCAGCCGCAACGCGGCAACACCGTGAAACAACGCCTCGCGCTGCGTCAGTTCGTAAAGATGTGGCGGCGTCACGCCGCGCATTCTGACGTTCGCGGAGCTCGGATCGTCAAGCTTGCTGCCTAACCCCGAATGCGCCTCCAGCCTGCTGCCGTCCGGCAGATAGACCGTGTGCGCCGAGATATCGTACACCGCGGTCGAGCGATCATAGCGCGGCTCGGTGCCGCCGAGCGCCGGATTCTGGCTTGACCCAAGCGACCCCGTAATGTTGGCATCGGCGGAGGCGTAGGACAGCAGCGATCCGCGGGATGGCGGCTTGCCCCACAGCTTTTCAGAGATCGACGGCTTGTCGGCGGAGGCGATCGACATCACTGCCGCTTTGGCGCGTCGCGCCATGTCGCGGACGGAAGCCGCCGGGGTTTTCGAAGGCGCCGCCTCGGGATGCGGCGCCGGCATGGGAGCGATGGCGGCAACCTGAACCGGCGCGGGCCGCGGTGCGGTTTCTTTCGGCTTTGCGGCTTCTGCGAGCTTCGGCGCTTCGGCTTGCCTTGGCGCCTGGGCTTGCCGCGGCACTTCGGGCTGCTTCGGCGCTTCGGCCAACTGCGGTGGCGTTTCTCGTTGCGGCGGCTGGCTTTGCGGCGCGGCCGCGGCAAAGCGATCATCGAACGAAAGCGACGGGCCCGCAACGGTCGCGGGCGCGGCGGGCCGAGACGCCAGATCGCTCAACGCGGCAACCAGCCTTGTGGCGGCCGGAGATCCGCGCCTTGCGGCAACGACCGGTGGCTGCTGGATGACGGGCGCATCAAAGCTTTCGCTGTCGAGATGCGGATAGACACTGGCGGCGAAGATATTGACATAGACCGTCCAGGCGCAGCTCAGCACGAGGCAGGCGATGGCGGCGCTGCCGAGCAATGGAAGAGAGATGACTTTCCGGGAGGATCTGGCGGGCTTGCGAGCCGCGAAATCGTTATGCGCAAGCGTACTGGTACTCATCCGCCTCGCATCCAGACTGGTTCCACCTTTTTCCCCTTTAGGCAGCGTTCGATCGTCGGCGTTCAACCGCACGTCGAACGCGAATCAGTGCGCTGTTGTCAGCGGAGATTTCATGCGCATCTCGCAGAAACGAGTAGCACTATTAAGGCGACTTTTAGTTAAATGCGGATTAAGCGCGCCCTGAAGGCGGCATGGTTAACAAAACGGAATCGGTCCCGTAAAATTCCGGCCGTGAGAGCACGGGCTGCCGCTCCTGATTTCAATCATTCAACTTCGGATAGGAGTCCAGCGTTTCCGAAGTTCTGATCATATCGACGCTTGCGATGCTGCGCTCCCTCTCCCGCTCTTCGCGGGGGAGGGTTGGGGTGGGGGAAGCTCCGGGCGAAAATCCATCGATCGGGTATCGCGGCCACACACGCAACCAAAACCGCCGATGCCGCGCCCCCACCCCACCCTCCCCGCGAAGAGCGGGAGAGGGAGTGAGAGGCCAATGCCCGTGGCCTGAAATGACAGGTTTCACGGAATCGGTCCACGAGTCGGTTCCCCGCCCTTGCGGCGTCGGGTCCAGGATGGTCCAGATCGGCACCGCTCTATTTTTTATTGCAGTTCCGGCGGCGGCGAGCGGTCGAGCACCTCGCCCTTCGCCCCCTCGAGCAACAGGATGGCGTAGGTTTCGATCGCGAGCGGCCCGCGCATGCGTTTGAGTTCCGCGACCTGCTCGACCCGGGCAAAGGCGGCTTGCAAATAAGGCTGGCCGCCCGCCCGTGCCTCGTCGACATATAACAGTTTTCCCCGCAGCAGCGCCGGATCCGGCTCGGGCATGTTGACCCAGCGGATGCGCTGGCTCTGCTGCTCGACGCAGCTGCCTTGGGGCAGATAGAAGGCGAGCCAGGCGGTGGTGCCGTAATCCGGCGCCAGCACGCAAGCCGCGCCGACGCGGCGTCGAACGGCCTCGATTTCGCTGGCCAATTTGGGCCATCCGACGCCGACGCTGCGCACGGTGGCGTCGCGCCGATAGAATGTCAGCGCCCCGGTATCGGCCTGCACGATCAGCAGCACAAACATCACGATGCCCACAGGCAAAGCCCAGCGCCGGCAAAAATCGGCCGTGCGGCGCGCCCGCGCCTGCCATGGCGTCAGATCGGCGGCGACCGCGGCCGCGATCGAAAATGCCGGATAGACCGGCGCGAACCAGTTCGCCTCGACCCGGGCGTGCAGGGAGTGCCAGATGAAATAGGCGACGATGGTCCAGAACGTCGCGTTGATCAGCGCGCGCGCGGCCAATGCGCCGGCCTTGCCCGTGCACAACGAGTAAAGTCCCATGGCGCCGAGGATCCAAACCAATGGCGTTGCGAAGGCGATCTGGGTCGGAAGCAATTCGCCGATGAAGGCCACCCTGAAATCCTCGATCCTGGCGCGGCCGATCTGCTTGATGAAGGAGACCCACTGGTGATCGGCGTTCCACAGGATGACAGGCGAGAAGATCGCGAGCGCGACCAAGCCGCCAAGATAGGGCCATGGCGAGAGCAGCCAGCGCCTCAGCTTTGCGACGCTGATCAGCCAGATCAAGATCGCCGGGCCGAAAAGCAGCGCGGTATATTTCGACAGCAGCGCCGCGCCGACCGCGGCGCCGACCGCAAGCCACCACGGGCCGCGCCCGGTCTGAAGCACTTTTGCAAGACAGAAAAGCACGCCACTCGATGCCACCAGCAAGGGCGCGTCGGGCGTGACGATCAGGGTGCCGACCGCCGCCATCAGCGTGACGTTGAGCAGGAGGGTCGCGGTCGCGGCCACCTCGGCGCCGCCGAACAGGATCCCGGCGCTGCGATAGACCGCAAAGCTCATCGGCAGCGCCAGCAGGATCGACACCAGGCGCACGCCGAGTTCGGTATCGCCCGCAACGAAGGTGCCGAGGCGGATCACAACAGCCACCATCGGCGGATGATCGTAGTAGCCGCCGGCGAGATGTTTCGACCACATCCAGTAATAGGCTTCGTCGAAGGTCAGCGGCGTAAAGGCCGCGGCCACCAGCCGCAACGCCACCAGCGCCAAAACCGTCAGGGCCGTATTGCGGACGAGCCGTGCATCGTTCGGGCTCGTTAGCTGCATCATCGCCTGCGCCAGACGAACAGTCCGGACATGGCATAGTTCCACACCACGCCCATCAGGGCGCCCGCAGCACCTGCCAGCCACCAGATCGGCTCCTGATCAAAGACCGATTTGGCGACACCGACATTGGCCAGCAGGCCGACGCTGCACACCAGATAGAACAGCAGCAGGCCGCGCAGGATGGCGAGGCCCTTCAGGCGCTGGTCGCGATAGGTGAGAAAATTGTTGAGCAGGAAGTTGCTGGTCATGGCCGACAGCGCGCCAAAGCCCTGCGCCTCCGGAAACGGCCAATCGAACGCTTCGAGCGCGAGGTACAGCGCGGCGAAATGCACCAACAGGCCGATCGAACCGACCATCGCAAACAAGAGAAATCGCAAGGAGACCGCGTCGCCGGTCAGTTTCGCCAGCACCAACCCCAGGAAATCCAGCGCCACCATCGAATCCAGCTTGCTCACGCCGTGCAGTCGCGAGGCGAACGTGTAGGGGATCTCCTTGGTACGCAGTTCGCCGCGCGCGGTGGCGACGATATCGAGCAGGATCTTGAAGCCCTGGGTGGAGAGTTGCGGCGCCAGCCGTTCGAAGCGGTCGCGGCGGATCATGAAGAAGCCGCTCATGGGATCGGCCAGCCCGACCCGCAATACGCGCTTTGCAACCTCGGTCGCCAGCGCGCTGGCGCCGGCCCGCTGCCGGTTGAAACTGTCGGCGCTGCCGCCTGCGACATAGCGGCTGCCGACCACGAGGTCGGTTTCGCCCCCTTGCAGCAGCGCCAGCATCTTGGGCAACTGCATCTCGTCATGCTGCAGATCGGCGTCGATCACCGCCGCGCAGGGGGCGCTGCAAGCCAGAATACCCTCGATGCAGGCGCCGGACAGGCCGCGGCGCCCGATCCGCCTGACGCAGCGGACGCGGCAATCGCCGCTTGCGAGGTTGCGAACCACCTCCCAGGTGCCGTCGGGAGAATTGTCATCGACGAAGATGACCTCAAAGGCCAAGCCGGTGAGCGCAGCTTCCAGCCGCCGAAACAGCGGGGTGACGTTGTCGCGCTCGTTGAAGGTGGGGACAATGACCGAAAGCTGAGGCAAACCAGCTGATTGCGACGGGTCTTCGGGCCCCGGTCTGATGGCTTCATTCATGCCGCCAGCGTATATCCGAGAGGCCCCAGGCATGCCAAGGCGGAGTCCCCGAAAGCGCATGGGCATTTTTCCGGCGCGCTGGAATTGCCGGTCAAAAGCGCTCCGGAATTACAGCGCGGGGAGACTGAGAAAGCGCGCCAAACCGCGCATCAGCCAAAACACGCGCTAAGCCAAAACAGGCCCTAAAATGCTAACGACCACGAACAGATGGCGCGCGTACATCCGGCGCAGCCGAGCTATTCAGTGGTCGTACCAGCGCCGGAGCTATCAAGCATCACGTCGCCGTTGAGAAGTATATAGGCATGACCGGAACCTTCCGCAAGGGGCTTTCGGTCTTGTCCTCTTTTTTCGGCTCATTGCGGCACCTCTCTGACCACCGGTCCCCTGACCGGCGGCGGCGCGGCAACCGGTTGCGCCGGCTGCATCGTCTTGGGCATCTGTTTTTGCGGTTTTCCCAACTGCCCGATCGGACCATACGCGATCGCCGTCACCAGCACGACCGACGCGACGATGGCCCCCAAAATGCCTGCTACCGATTCCGAAGTCATGGCCAGATTCCCTGCTCGTCCGTCGAACTCATACGCGAAACCTCCAGAACTTAGCGAAGCGGCCTTGGGGTCGAAAGAACTTAATCAGCCCATGCTTAATTGCCAAAGCAATCCTGCATTCCAGCTCCTGAAGGTTGTTCCCGCAGGGCGCGGCATTCTTCCCTTTGCCGGCATCGCGCATGTCAAGGAATTTGGAACAGGTTATTTCGACGCGGCCTTGTGCCTGATGAAGGCGGTCACGACATCCTTTTGCGCCGATGCGATGGCGTTGTTCGCCGTGGTCATATGGTCCCCCGCATCCACATCAGGGTGTTGCATCGACAAATAACTGACCAGCGAAACCCTTAGATTCTGCCGCTCGGAAGCACAGGCGCCGGCGATCAGCGCCGTGAACTGCTCCCCTGACATGCCCTCGTTGCGGTCGCGCGAATACTCCTGCGCGAGGCAATTCCAGTAGCTGTCGCGCCCCGCCAATGCCTGGCGGTGGGCGTCGTCGAGGTCATCGGCCATCGCCACGGAAGCCGTCAGCGCAACCACGGCCGCAATTAGTACTCGCATCCGGTTCTCCCTTTTTTGCCATCCTAGCTGTAACGCCGCAGTTGCGTAAGCGGGCCTTTTGCGGCCGCCCCGGGAACGCCGGCGGCGTCGGCCCACGCTCATTTCACGCCTCGTCAGAAATCGTTAACCATAATCAATCAAAAGATGTCCAGGCGTCGGCTCAGCGGCAGTCGAGGTTCCAAAATTTCGACACATCAGCGCCCCGCGAGGAACAAGCCGAAACCGCGATTCCAGCGCAAACGTGACCGATGGCTGACCTTTGGCTTGAAATTGGAGAATTTGGCAATGAATACCGACCCGAACCAACCGGCCGGCAAGCGCGGTCAGCGCGACCGCAAGGCGGAACCGCGGAGCCGCAAGCCCGCCAAGCAGCCGAGCCCGAAGCCGGATCTGCAGCGGAACGCCAAACACCCGATCGACGCAACCATCGCGAGAGCTGACATCCCCCTGGTCGATACGTTCGCGCCGATGGACACCGTCGCAATCGACGCGATCGCGCCGGCGGATATCGCCGCGATCGACGCGGTTGTGCGGGCGAACATCGTCGCGATCGACGCGGTCGCCCCGGCGAACATCGTGGTGATCGACGCGGTCGCCCCGGCGAACACCCGCTCGATCGACGCGGTCGCGATGGCGGTCACGTTCTCGTTCGGTGCGGTCGCGCCGGTGGACACCGTCTCGATCAGCTTGCGCAGCATCGCGAGCGCCTATGGCGATTACACCAGAAAATCCTTCGAGCAGACCAGGTCCTTTGTCGAGCGGCTTAAAGCCGTGCGGTCGCTGCACGAGGCGATGCAGTTACAGGCCGAATTTGCGACCCAGACTTGCGAGACCTTCCTTGCCGAGTCGCAGAAGGTTTGCGGGATCTACAGCGATCTCGCCAGGCAGAGCTTCAGGCCTCTGGAGCGCGTGGTAGCCAGGGCAGCCCAGGCCGCGCGCTGACCTCACGACGCTGGCGCGAGACACATCGATGCCCTGGGGCGGAAAGCTAAAGGCTCCGGTTTTTCCGGAGCCGCCTTTTTCCGGGAAGACCTGAACCTTGCTTTGGCGCGGGATCGGCGCGGCTTGCGGCAGCCGCTCGCCGGCTCTAGTCTTCGCTATCCCGCCCCGGCAAATGCAGGAGAGACTGGCGAGTGGCCCAAAGTACGCGTCGCGGTTCAAGAAGTGCGGGCCACATCTACATTGGCGTCGGCGGCTGGACCTTCGCGCCGTGGCGCGGGGTGTTCTATCCGGAAAAGCTGACGCAGGCGAAAGAGCTGGAATATGCGGCGTCGAAACTGACCTCGATCGAGATCAACGGCACCTATTACGGCTCGCAGAAGCCTTCGAGCTTTCGCAAATGGGCCGGCGAGGTGCCGGACGGTTTTGTGTTTTCGCTGAAGGGGCCGCGGTTTGCCACCAACCGCCGCGTGCTGGCGGAGGCCGGCGATTCCGTGAAACGGTTTTATGATTCCGGCGTGCTCGAACTCGGCGACCGGCTCGGTCCGGTGCTCTGGCAATTCGCGCCGACCAAGAAATTCGACGGCGCCGATTTTGGCAAGTTTCTGGAATTGCTGCCGCGCCAGCTCGAAGGCCGTGCGCTGCGCCACGTCGTCGAGGTCCGGCACTCGAGCTTTTGCGTGCCGGATTTCATTGCGCTGTTGCGAAGGTTCGCGACGCCCGTGGTGTTCGCCGAACACGGCAGCTACCCGGCGATCTCGGATGTGACCGGCGATTTCGTCTATGCGCGGCTGCAGAAGGGCGATGACGAGATCAAGACCTGCTATCCGCCCAAACAACTCGACGCCTGGGCGAACCGGTTCAAGACCTGGGCCGACGGCGGCGAGCCCGACGATCTGCCGCGCGTCGATCCGGCCAAAACGACGAAAGCGCCGCGCGACGTGTTCGCCTATGTGATCCACGAGGGCAAGGTAAGGGCGCCAGCCGGCGCCATGGAACTGATCGCACGCCTCAAGTGATCGGGGCGAGAATGGCCAAGGCTCCGAAACTCTTCACCATCGGTTATGAACAGACGCCGGCCAAATCCGTGCTCGACGAACTCGCGCAGGCCGGCGTCAAGCTGTTGGTCGATGTCCGCGCGGTCGCGGCCTCACGCCGCCCCGGCTTTTCGAAGAATCAGCTGGCGGCGGCCCTCGATGAGCGCGGCATTGCCTATCTGCATCTGCGCGGGCTCGGCACTCCGAAAGAGGGACGCGAGGCCGCGCGCAGCGGCCAGTTCGACCTTCTACACAAGATCTACGCCAAACATCTGAAGACGCCGCAGGCCAAGGAAGAACTCGACGAGCTGTCGGCGCTGGTGAAGAAATCCGGACCCGTCTGCATTCTCTGTTATGAGCGCGATCACAAACAATGCCACCGGCAGTGGATCGCCGAGATCATTGGGGA
>NZ_JBEKXH010000292.1:0-14050 GCF_049512235.1 Bradyrhizobium sp. | reverse complement strand
GCGGTTCGCCGCGTCGGCCGCGCATCGACCTATCCCAGGGACAAGATCACAAGGGCGGAGGAGTTGCGCCTGCAGCTCGCCGACGAAATCGTGCGCGGCGCGCTGCGGCCGGGCGCAGCACTGGACGAGACCGACATCGCGCGCCGCTTCAATGTATCGCGTACGCCGGTGCGCGAGGCGTTGCGGCAGCTTGCGGCCTCGGGTCTGGTCGATGCGCGGGCGCATCGCGGCGCGGTGGTGGCGCGGCCGTCGATCGAACGGCTGACCGGAATGTTCGAAGCAATGGCGGAGCTGGAGGCCTTGTGCGCCGGGCTTGCCGCGGAGCGGATGCTGCCGGTGGAACGCCAGCGGCTGGAGGCGATCCACGAGGAACTGCGGGTGTTGAGCTACGCCGGCAATCCGGATCGCTTTCACGAAGTCAACGAGCGCTTTCACAACGCGATCTATGCCGGTTCGCAGAACGGCTATATCGCCGAAATGACGCTGGCGACGCGGGTGCGGGTGCAGCCGTTTCGCCGCGCCCAGTTTCGCAATCTCGGCCGGCTCGCCAAATCGCACGCCGAGCACGACCGTGTCGTGGTGGCGATCATGCGCGGCGACAAGTCCGGCGCGGCGGCGGCAATGCGCGCCCACATCGAACTGGTGCGCGGCGAATACGAACTCTACGCGGTGTCGGTGTAGGTTGCGCCAAATGCGCAGTCTCACCTCTCCCCGCTTCGCGCGGGGAGGGGAGTGAGAGAGCGTAGGGTGGGCAAAACAAAGGCGCTCTTCGCGCCGTGCCCACCATTTCGGACGCAAAAAAATGGTGGGCACACCAGCGGATCGCGCATTCGCGCGACCCGCTGGCTTTTGCCCACCCTACGATTGCTGCGACAGCGATCGGACGATTACTCACACCGCCGCCGCGGCTTCGGCCACGAATGCGCGCCAGCTGCGGAAGGCGGAAATGTCGCGGGCGGCCTCGACATCGGCGGCTTCGACGATAAAACCCTTGACGCCGCGGCCGTCGGCCAGGCGGACGGTGCCGATCGACAGCGGCGGCGGGATCGCGGCGACGAATTTTCCGAACGCCGCCGCCGCCAGCGCCCAGATTTCCAGCTCGATCGACGATCCCGTGCCAGCCGCGACGCGCAGCATGCCGGGTTTCGGCGGCGTGGTGGGGAGCGCATAGAGCTTGTAGTCCGGCGCGGTTCTGGCGGCCTCCAGCAATCGTCCGCCCAGCGCCATCAATTCGCCGTTGAGCGCCATGCCCGACAGATGCGCGCCGACCACGGCAATGGCGAGCTCGTCGCCGCTGAGGCCGGCCGGCAAGTCCTTGAGCACCGGCTGCCGCCACCCCTTGCCGCCGATGGGCAGTCGGGTATCGGCCTGGAAGACGCGGCCGATGCTGGCGAGTTGCGCGTCGGCTCCGCCGGGAGCCAGCAGCGTGATGCCGAACGGGACGTCGTCGGGCCTGATCGAAGCCGGCAGCGCCAGTCCGCAGAGGTCGAGCAAATTGACAAAGTTGGTATAGGTGCCGAGCCTGGAGTTGAGTTCGATCGGGTTGGCCAGCACCTGGGCGGTCGAGTACACGGTGGGCGCCGTGGGCAGCACCAGCGCGTCGATGCCGGCGAAGGCGCGCTCGCTGATCTTGCGCAGGCCTTGCAGCCGGTACAGCGCCGCAAAGGTATCGGTGGCGCCGAGCCGCGCTCCGGGAATGATGATCTCACGGGTTACGGGATGGATCGCCTCGGGCTGAGAAGCCAGGAGATTGCGAATGACGAGATAACGTTCGGCGATCCAGGGGCCTTCATAGAGCAGCCGCGCGGTTTCATAGTACGGCTCGAGATCGAACTCGACCAGCGTGGCACCGAGCGCGGTCCAGCGCGCAACTGCGTCGCCATAGGCCCGCTCCGCAGCCTTGTCGCCGAAGAAGACCAACTGGCCGCTGTGTGGCACCCCGAGCCTGAGACGGGCGGGAAACGGGTTCATCTGCGACAGCGGCCGGTTGCGCGAATAGGGATCGGCGCCATCGGGGCCGGCCATGGCCGATAGCGCCGACATCGCGTCGTCAACCGTGAGCGAGAACACCGACACGCAATCGAGCGTCCGGCACGCCGGCACCACGCCGGCGGTGGAAATCAGCCCAAGGCTGGGCTTCAGGCCGACGATGTTGTTGAGCATGGCGGGCACGCGGCCGGAGCCCGCGGTGTCGGTGCCCAAGGAAAGCGGCACCAGATCCGCCCGGAATGAGGTCCGCGCGCATCGGATTGATGGGGATGCCATAGGGCGAGCGCACGCCGACAAGGCCGGTGGCGAACTGATCGAGATTGGTCTTGCCGATGATGATGGCGCCGGCTGCGCGTAGCCGCGCCACCGCGGTGGCGTCGTGCGCCGGCATGTAGGAAAAGGCCGGGCAGGCCGCGGTGGTCGGCAGACCCGCGACGTCGATGTTGTCCTTCACACCGACGGGAATGCCATAGAGCGGAAGCTGGCCGGCATTCTTCGCGGTCAGGGCCTCGGCCTCGGCCAGCGCCTGTTTTTCATCGCGCAGGCTGATGAAAATAGCGGGATCGTCGTGGTCGCGAATCCGCGCGAAACTGCGCGCCACGGTTTGCACGGGCGACAGGCGGCCTGCGCGGTGCGCGGCGACGATCGCAGCGACCGTTTCAGTCACGCGCTGCCCCGGTCCTGGACCAGCCTGGTCGGGGGTGCCGCAGAAACGTCTTTCGGATCCGAGACGGGGAAACTGGGATTCGCCATGCTGGGCTGCGCTCCGGAGACTGAAATTGTTCCCCGATCGAAGCAAGTGGTGTGCCATTGTGCACATCCGCGGGGCAAACTCCAGATGGAGAAATTGGTGTTTATCTTCATATGTTTGACCTGCTATATCGGGGCCGCGGAAAGCCCGCATGGCGGCCCGGTCCGTGGTGGCTGCTCATTTTCTGAGCAAAATTACACATGACCAAACTTCGGGAGGCTCACATGGTCGCAACGGGCTGGTCCGGGAATCCCGGCAGTGGCGGCGCGCATGCGGCATCCGGCATGACGCTCTCGGGGATACCAAGGCTCGCCGTCGATCCGTTCTCGATCGAATTCTTCGATAATCCTTTTCCGGCCCACGAGGCGATGCGCGAGGCGGGGCCGGTGGTTCATCTGGATCAATGGAACGTCTATGCGGTGGCGCGTTATGCCGAAGTCTATGCCGTGCTCAACGATCCCGAGAGGTTCTGTTCCAGCCGCGGCGTCGGCCTGAGCGATTTTGCCAAGGAGAAACCGTGGCGGCCGCCAAGCCTCATACTGGAGGCGGACCCTCCGGCCCACACCCGTACGCGCGCGGTGCTCAACAAGGTGCTGTCGCCGGCGGTGATGAAGCAGATCCGCGATGGCTTTGCCGCGGCAGCGGACGCAAAAGTGGACGAACTGCTGGCGAAGGGCAGTTTCGACGCCATCCCCGATCTTGCCGAAGCCTATCCGCTGTCGGTGTTTCCCGACGCCGTCGGTCTCAAGAAGGAGGGACGCGAGCATCTGATCCCCTATGCCGGCCTGGTATTCAACGCGTTCGGGCCGCCGAACGAACTGCGCCAGGCCGCCATTGAGCGCTCCGCCCCGCACCAGGCCTATGTCCAGGCGCAATGTCAGCGCGAGAACCTCGCGCCCGGAGGCTTCGGGGCCTGCATCCATGCCCGCGTCGATACCGGCGACATCACCGCGGCCGAGGCGCCTCTGCTGGTCCGTTCGCTGCTCAGTGCCGGCCTCGATACCACCGTCTATGGTATCGGCGCCGCGATCTATTGCCTGGCGCGGTTTCCGGAACAATGGGCGCGGCTGCGCCGCGACCTGGCCCTGGCGCGCAATGCGTTCGAGGAAGCCGTCCGCCTGGAGAGCCCGGTGCAGACCTTTTTCCGCACCACCACGCGCGACGTCGAGATCGGTGGTTGCAAGGTCGGCGAGGGCGAGAAGATCCTGATGTTGCTGGCCGCGGCCAATCGCGATCCCAGGCGATGGGCCGATCCGGAGCGCTACGACATCACACGCAAGACCTCAGGTCATGTCGGCTTCGGCGGCGGCATCCATATGTGTGTCGGACAATTGGTCGCCCGGCTCGAAGGCGAGGTGATGCTGGCGGCGCTGGCGCGCAAGGTCGCCGCCATCGACATCACAGGGCCGGTGCGGCGCCGCTACAACAACACGCTGCGCGGTCTCGATAGCCTTCCCGTCACCCTCACGCCTGCCTGAGCGAGCCGCCATGCCGAGCATCAGCTTCATTCATCCGGACCACCGCGTCGAGCGCGTCGAGGCGGAAATCGGCGACAGCGCGATGCGCGCGGCGCTCGTCAACGGGGTCGACGGCATCGTCGCGGAATGCGGCGGCAGTGCCTTGTGCGCCACCTGCCATGTCTATGTGGACAAGCAATGGATCAGCCGGCTGGCCGCGATCGGCGATGACGAGGACGCGCTGCTCGATGGCACGGCTTGCGAGCGTCAGGCCAATAGCCGGCTGTCGTGCCAGATCAAAATCACCCCGGTACTCGACGGTCTGGTGCTGCTCCTGCCTGAACGGCAGGTCTGATGCAATGAAGTCGCGATCCGAAGGCAGTGCTACCCCACTTTGCTGCTGCCCTGCGTGATCAGGCGCGCGGCGCGCTGATTACGGGCGTGGATCCACAGCCAGCTGATCACGACGCTGAGCCGGTTGCGCAGGCCGATCAGAAAATAGATGTGCGCGATGCCCCAGATCCACCATGCCAGCGCCCCCCGCAGCTTGATGCGGCCGAAATCGATCACCGCCTTGCGCTTGCCGATCTGCGCCAGGCTGCCGGCATGGCTGTAGCGGAACGGGGGAAGCGCGCGTCCGTGCAGGCGCGCCTTGATGCAATCGGCGACGTAGCGTCCCTGCTGCTTGGCCGCCGGCGCAATCCCGGGGACCGGCTTGCCGTTGGGGTCCGCGACCATGACGGTATCGCCGATCGCGAAAATATCGGGATGGCCTGGCACGGTGAGGTCGGGCAGTACCTGCAGCCGGCCGGCGCGATCGGCCGGGGCTCCCAGCCATTCCGCCGCGGGTGAAGCGCGCACGCCGGCGGCCCAGATCAGGGTCCTGGCTTGCATTCTGTGGCCGCCAACCATGACGCCATCGGCGCTGCATTCGGTGACGGGCTGTCCCAGCATCACCTCGACGCCGAGGCCTTGCAGCGCGCGCTGCGCATAGGCCGCGAGGTCGTCTGCGAAACCCGCCAATACGCGGGGGCCGGCCTCGATCAGCACGACCCGCGCCTTCTGGGTGTCGATGTTGCGGAAGTCCGGCGGCAGCGTGTCCTGCGCCAGCTCGGCAATGGTGCCGGCGAGTTCGACCCCGGTCGGGCCGGCGCCGATAATGACGAAGGTGAGCCATGCCGCGCGCCGCCGCGGATCGCTCTCGCGCTCGGCGCGCTCGAAGGCCACCAGGATGCGGCGCCGGAGCGTGGTGGCATCCTCCAGTGTCTTCAACCCCGGCGCGAACGGCTCCCATTCGTCGTGGCCGAAATAAGCATGCCGGGCGCCGGTGGCGAGAATGAGCGTGTCATAGGGCAGGGCCTCGCCGCCATCGAGCAGCACGCGATGCGCCGGCGCATCGACGCCCACGACACTGGCCAACAAGGTCGTGACGTCAGGGCGTCCACGCATCAAATAGCGGATCGGCCAGGCGATCTCGGACGTGGCCAATGACGCGGTGGCGACCTGATACAACAGCGGCTGGAACAAGTGATGGTTGCGCCGGTCGACCAGCCGGCGCGCCGGCAAGCCGGTAGGTGGCTTCCAGTCCGCCGAAGCCGGCGCCGACGATCACCACGCGATGGGGTTTTGCCGGGCGCGGCGCTGCGGTGGTCATTTGCGGCCTTTGGTCTTAGAGTTTT
Source organism: Bradyrhizobium sp. (assembly GCF_049512235.1). Lineage (GTDB taxonomy): Bacteria > Pseudomonadota > Alphaproteobacteria > Rhizobiales > Xanthobacteraceae > Bradyrhizobium. The sequence goes on along the minus strand of NZ_JBEKXH010000292.1, from coordinate 8,174 downwards.
CCGTACGCTTTACATCTGCGGGCGAAATGGGGTTGGGACTAAGGCCATGGAAGGTGCTTCGGAGCAGAACTCGGCGGAAAGTCCGGAGGCCTCGGGCGGAGCCGGTCGCGAACCGACATTCTCCAACCAGGTCAGGACCATCAACCTGGCCCTCCAGGGAGGTGGAGCGCATGGTGCCTTTACCTGGGGCGTGCTCGACCGTCTCCTGGACGAGAAAGACCTCGCCTTCGAGGGGCTCAGCGCCACCAGCGCCGGGGCGATGAATGCGGCGGCCTTTGCCTATGGGCTTGCGGTGGGCGGTCGCGAGGGGGCACGCAAAGCGCTCACCGGCTACTGGAAGGGCGTCAGCGACGCGGCCAAACTGGGGCCGTTGCAGCCAAATTTCATCGACCGAATGCTGGGAGACCACAAGTTGGCATGGTCGCCGGTTTTCTCCCTTATTGGCTTCGTGACGCGCGTGCTCTCGCCATATGAGTTCAACCCCGCGGACTACAACCCACTGCGGGATGTGGTCGAGCAATCGATCGATTTTGAGGTGTTGAAGCGCCCCGACTGTCCGGTCAAACTCTTTCTCTCTGGGACCAACGTTCGTACCGGCAAGGTGAAGATCTTCGCCGGAAAGGAGATTTCAGTATCTGCCGTGATGGCGTCGGCGTGTCTGCCCACGATGTTTCATGCGGTTGAGATCGACGGCGAAGCCTATTGGGACGGCGGCTATATGGGAAACCCGGCACTGTTCCCGCTGATTTACAACTGCAAAAGCACCGACATTTTGATCGTTCACATCAATCCGCTGTTCCGCAAGGAGCTGCCGCGTGCCGCGGTCGATATCTTGAACCGCATCAACGAGATCAGTTTCAATTCGTCGCTGATGCGAGAGATGCGGGCGGTCAGCTTCGTCAGCAGGCTCGTCAAGCAGAACCGTATTGTCGGCGAAGAACTGCCGCACGTGCGGATCCACAGCATCGCCGACGATGAATTCATGGGGGCGCTCAGTTCGACGAGCAAATACAACGCCGATTGGGAGTTCCTCACTTATCTTCGCGACCAGGGGCGGAAATGTGCGGGCGACTGGCTCGCCAAGCATTTCGTCAAACTGGGCGTCGAGTCGTCGGTAGACATTGATGAAATGTACCTCTGAATCCCTGAGGTCGTTCTCCTTACGCCCGGGTCGGGCGGCGCTTCATCGACAAGACGGACGGGTACCGGCGGAGGAGACTGTCGAAAAAAATTCTTTGTGGCTGTATCCTTTTTGGGGTGTCGAACGTCTTGACCGACACGCGGTGATTTTGCGCCGCCAATGCGATGGAGAGATTGATGAAACGGACCTTGATCAGGTATAAGACGAAGCCGGAGATGGCCGACAGAAACGCGGAATTGATCGCCGCCGTGTTCGAGGAATTGAAAGCCGCCGCGCCAGCGGGCGTTCGCTATCTTACATTGCGGCTCGACGACGATACCTTTGTTCATTTCGTCGAGACCGAAGCCAGCGACGGCTCCAGCGCGCTCCCCAAGCTGGCGGCCTTTAAGGCCTTTCAGAGCGGGATTGCCGAGCGCTGCGCCGAGCCGCCGCTGTTCCGCGACGTTACCATCGTCGGCAATTATCGGATGTTGGGCGAGCCCTCAGCCATGAACTCGTAATGGCGGGAAACGGGATGAAAGTCGATCCGGAACCTTTGGCCGCCGCGGCGGGCCTGGATAGCCTGCTCGCTGCGATGCGGCCGAGATTGCACCGCTACTGCGCGCGCATGGTCGGCTCGGTGATCGATGGCGAGGACGTGCTGCAGGATGCCTTGATCAAGGCGGTGCAATCCTTTGCGTCGAGCGGCGTGATCGGCAATCCCGAGGCCTGGCTGTTCCGGATCGCGCACAATACCGCGCTGGATTTTCTGCGCCGGCGCAACCGGCAGGAAGCGATGCGGTCGGGCGAGGAGGTGGACATGATTGCCGATCCGGCCGACAACGTGGCGAACCGCCAGATCGCCAGCGCGAGCCTTCGCACCTTCATGCGCCTTCCCGTCGCCCAGCGCGCCAGCGTGATCCTGATGGATGTGCTCGGTTGCTCGCTGAGGGAAGTCTGCGAGGTCATGGAATACAGTCTTCCCGCTGTCAAAACCGCGCTGCACCGCGGCCGCGCGCGGCTGCGCGAACTCGCCGGGCAACCGGACGATCTGCCGCCGCCGGAATTGTCCGCGGCCGATCGCGATCGGCTCGGCGCCTATGTCGCGCATTTCAACGCGCGGGATTTCGATGCGATCCGCGCGCTGATTTCGGACGATGTGCGTCTCGATCTCGTCAACAAAACGCGCCTGAGCGGCAAGGCCGAGGTTTCCCGATATTTTGGAAACTATTCGAAGGTCGGCGACTGGCATCTGGTGCCGGGGCTGGTGGAAGGGCACCCCGCCATCCTGGTGTTCGATCCCAGCCGGCCGGGCTCAGCGCCGAAATATTTTATGCTGCTGCAGTGGTCCGCCGGCAAGGTCGCTGAAATCCGCGATTTCCGCCACGCGCCCTACGTGATCGACGGCGCTGAGGTTCTGGTCTGACCGGTAGCGATCGGCAACGATGACTTTCACATCTTCTCAACCTATGCGCGCGGCACCGAGGCGCTCACGAATGCTCGCGCGCTGCTCGACATGACGCCCTATGGCCGGCATTTCGAGGACTCGCCGTCGGGCTGGCCGCAACGGCCGACCTATGGATAAGGCCAATTGCAGCCGAGGCTAACGCCAGAACGAGAACTGTAATTCTTGCCATTCGCCCCCTGCGCAAACTATGATACATGGGGATTGGGGGAATTGAGCGGAACGTTTTAAGGGGAGCCGGCGGTTCACGTCTGCCGCCAGCCGAAGATTTCGCGCGCAAAACACGTCACCCAAATACCTGATGGCCCAGTATGGAGCCTATCGCATCCCTTTATGGGCGGGTCATCTAACTGGCGGCATTGACACGAATTTAGCGAAGGGGGAACGATGATGAGAACGGCATTTTGGCTGGCGGGAGCGACCGCGCTGGCGCTGGCAAGCCCTGCCATGGCGGCGGATTCCATCAAAATCGGGTTTGTCTCTACCTTCAGCGGGCCGACCGCCGTGATCGGCAACGACATGCGCAATTCGTTCGAACTGGCGCTCGATCATATGGGCCGCAAGATGGACGGCAAGCCGGTCGAGGTGATCTATGAAGACGACCAGCAGAAGCCTGATGTGGGCAAGCAGAAGACCGAAAAGCTGGTGCAGTCCGATCACGTCGACTTCATCGCCGGCTATATCTGGTCGAACGTGCTGTTGGCCTCGCTGAAGACCGCGGTCGATTCCAAGACCTTCCTGATCTCAGCCAACGCCGGACCATCGCAACTGGCCGGCGACCTGTGCTCGCCCTATGTGTTTTCGACCTCCTGGCAGAACGACCAGACGCCGGCGGCCATGGGCCTCTACATGAATCAGAAGGGCGTCAAGTCGGTGTTCCTGATCGGCCCGAATTATGCCGCCGGCAAGGACATGCTGGCCGGCGTCAAGAGCACGTTCAAGGGCGAGGTCAAGGGCGAGGAATATACGGTGTGGCCGAGCCAGCTCGACTTCTCCGCCGAGCTCTCCAAGGCGCGCGCCTCGAACGCGGAGTCGATCTTCGTGTTCTATCCGGGTGCGGCCGGCGTCCAGTTCCTCAATCAATATGTCCAGGCCGGCCTCAAGCAGCAGATGCCGCTTTACACCGCCTTTACAATCGACGAACTGTCGCTGCCGCTGCAGAAGGACAATGCGCTCGGCGTCCCCGGCGCGCAGGAGTGGGTCAACGACCTGCCAAACGAACAGAACAAGCAGTTCGTCGCCGGCTACCGCAAGAAATATCCGAACCTGCGCCCGACCTATTACGGCGCCCAGGCTTACGATGCCGCGCAATTGATCAACAGCGCCGTCGTGGCGGTCAAGGGTGACCTCAGCCAGAAGGATGCGATGAAGGCCGAGATGGAGAAGGCCGATTTCAAATCGCTGCGCGGCCCGTTCAAATACGGCAACAACCACATCCCGATCCAGAATTTCTATCTGCAGGACGTCGTCAAGGACGCCGACGGCCTGCTCTCGCTGAAAACCGTCTCCACCATCGTCAAGGACGACCAGGATCGCTTCCACGATAAATGTCCGATGAAGTGAAAGCGGTTCTTGCCCGAACCGGCGGTGGCGTTTTGCGCCGCCGCTGGTTTGTTTCAGCGCGCCCTTGCCTTCAGTATCGCGTAAAGCATCCATGCTGCTTGTCGTCGAACAGTTCCTGAACGGATTGCAGTTCGGCCTGCTGTTGTTTCTGCTGGCGGCAGGATTGACGCTGGTGTTCGGCATCATGGATTTTGTCAATCTGGCGCATGGCTCGCTCTATATGATGGGGGCCTATTTCGCCGCCACCTTCGTGGCCTGGACCGGAAGTTTTGTCATCGGCGCGCTGCTGGCGCTCGGCGCCACCCTGCTGCTCGGCGTCGCGCTGGAATTCGTGGCGCTGCGGCATCTCTACGGCCGCGATCATCTCGATCACGTGCTGGCGACCTTCGGGCTGATCCTGTTCTTCAACGACGCGGTCCGGCTGATCTGGGGCCCGGCGGGCCTGGCGCTGCCGCTGCCGCCCTGGCTGACGGTGCCGGTCGCGATCCTGCCCGGCATCTATTATCCGGCCTACCGGCTCGCGATCATCGTGGTGGCGCTGGCGGTCGCGCTGCTGCTCTATGTGCTGGTGATGCGGACCAGGCTCGGCATGCTGATCCGCGCCGGCGCCTCCAACCGGGAAATGATCGGGGCGCTCGGCATCAACATCAAGCTGCTCTACACCCTGGTGTTCGGCTTAGGGGCGGCACTGGCCGGTCTTGCCGGGCTGATGCAGGCGCCGATCCTGACCGTGCAGATCGGGATGGGCGAGAACATCCTGATTCTGGCCTTCGTCATCATCGTGATCGGCGGCATCGGCTCGATCCGCGGCGCGTTCCTGGCAGCGATCTTCGTCGGCATGATCGACACCCTGGGCCGGGCTTTCCTGCCCGATTTGCTGCGGAAAATCCTGAGTTCGGCCGCGGCTTCGACCGCGGCCCCGGCGCTGTCCTCGATGCTGATCTATCTCCTGATGGCGATGGTGCTGGTGGTGCGGCCGGAGGGGCTGTTTCCGGCTAGCCGGCGATGACCGCTTCGCTCAATGCCCGCAACGTCGTCGCGGGGCTGCTGGTCGCCGGGCTGCTGTTGCTTCCGCTCTACACCTCGCTCTCGGGCAATGTGTTCGCGCTGACGCTGTTTACCCGCATCGTCATCTTCGCGCTGGCGGCGGCTAGTCTCAATCTCATCATGGGCTATGGCGGCATGATGAGTTTTGGGCACGCCGCCTATCTCGGGATCGGCGGCTACGCGGTCGGCATCCTCGCGGCCGAGGGCATCGGCTCGGGCTTCGTGCAATGGCCGGTCGCGCTTGTCGCCTCGGCGCTGTTTGCGCTGGTGGTCGGCGCGCTCTCCTTGCGCACCCGCGGCGTCTATTTCATCATGATTACGCTCGCCTTCGCGCAGATGGCCTATTACGTCGCCGCCGGGCTTGCCCGCTACGGCGGCGACGACGGCCTGACCATCTATAGCCGCAGCGATTTTTTAGGTCTGATCAATCTGTCGAACCGGGTGCAGTTCTATTATCTTTGTCTCGGCTGTCTCTTGGGCGGGATCTATCTGATCTGGCGCATCGTCAATTCGCGCTTCGGCATGGTGGTGCAGGGCCTGCGCTCCAACGAGCAGCGCATGCAGGCAATCGGCTTTCCGGCCACGCGCTACCGGCTGGTCTGTTTTGTCATCTCGGGCACCCTGTGCGGGCTGGCCGGCGCGCTGCTCGCCAACAATACCGACTTCATCAGCCCGGCGGTGATGTACTGGACCCGCTCCGGCGATCTGATGGTCATGGTCATCCTCGGCGGCATGGGATCGCTGTTCGGCCCGGTGCTGGGGGCGATCGTCTATCTCGCGCTGGAAGAGTTCCTGTCGCAGTTCACCGAATACTGGGCGCTGATCCTGGGACCGCTGCTCCTGATCATCGTGCTGTTCGGGCGCGGCGGCATCTTCGGGTTGTTGGGGAGGCTCGGCCGTGGCTGAACCCCTGCTTCGGGTCGAGAAACTGGTCCGCCGCTTCGGCGGCATCCTAGCCACCGATCATGTCTCGCTCGATGTGGCGCGCGGCGAACTGCACGCCATCATCGGCCCGAACGGCGCCGGCAAGACCACCCTGATCGGCCAGTTGACCGGACAGTTGCTGCCGCATTCCGGCAGCATCAGGCTGGCGGGCAGCGACATCACCTACGTGCCGGCGCATCGCCGCAGCGCGCTCGGGCTGGCGCGCTCGTTCCAGATCACCTCGCTGTTGCCCGACTTCACCGCGGCCGACAATGTCGCGCTGGCGGCTCAGGCCCATGACGGGCACTCCTTCCACTTCTGGGGCGATGCCCGCAAGGTCAGCCATCTCCGCAGCGCGGCGCAGGCCGCCCTGGAGCGGGTCGGGTTGGGCGATCGCGCCGATGTCGTGGTGAGCAGGTTGAGCCATGGCGAGCAGCGCGAACTTGAACTCGCGGTGGCGCTGGCCACCAAACCTCAATTGCTGCTGCTCGACGAACCCATGGCTGGCCTTGGCATCACCGAATCGGCGCGCATGGTGAAGCTGTTGCAGGAATTGCGGCGCGAGGTTTCCATCGTGCTGGTCGAGCATGACATGAATGCGGTGTTCGCGCTCGCCGACCGCATCAGCGTTCTGGTCTATGGCCGTGTCATTGCTTCCGGGCAGCCCTCGGAGATTCGTCAGGACGTCGAGGTCAAGCGCGCCTATCTCGGCGATCAGCATGTGGTGACCCGTCATGGCTGACGCTGCTCCCCTGCTTGAAGTCGAAGCCATCGAGACCTGCTACGGCCTGAGCCAGGTGCTGTTCGGCCTGTCGCTGCAGGTCGCCTCGGGCGAGATGGTGGCCATGATGGGCCGCAACGGCATGGGAAAGACCACCACCATCCGTTCCATCATGGGGCTGACCCCGGCGCGATCCGGCGCGATCCGGTTCGGCGGCCGCGAGGTGCGCAGGCTGGCCTCGTTCCGGATTGCGCAGCTCGGAATAGGCCTCGTGCCGGAAGGCCGCCAGATATTTCCGAACCTGACGGTGCGCGAAAATCTGGTCGCGGCTTCCGGCAATCGCCTTGGCAACAAGGATCCCTGGACGATTGAAAAAATCCACGCGCTGTTTCCGCGGTTGGCCGAGCGCGCCGGCAATATGGGCAACGCGCTGTCGGGCGGCGAGCAGCAGATGCTGGCGATCGGCCGCGCTCTGATGACCAATCCGAAGCTGTTGATCCTGGACGAGGCCACCGAAGGCCTCGCGCCCTTGATCCGCGAGGAAATCTGGAACTGCCTGTCGATGCTGAAGGCTCGCGGACAGTCGGTGCTGGTGATCGACAAGAACGTCGAACATCTCGTCCGCATCGCCGACCGCCACTACATCATCGAGCGCGGCCGAGCGGTGTGGAGCGGAACCTCGGAAGAGCTGATCGCGGAGCCCGATCTGCAGCACCGCTATTTGGGGATTTGAGTCGGTGGACGCAACTATCGCCGCGTATTCGGTGCACCTCTCCCCCTGCGGGAGAGGTCGGATCGCGCTGCGATCCGGGTGAGGGGTGGCAACAGGCACCGCATTCGCGGCTACCCCTCGCCCCAACCCTCTCCCGCAAGGGGGGATGACATTTTACTAAGTAATTGACATTGCTTGTATTTCATGTACAATAGTTCCTGCACATCCCATACACAGCATACGAGATTTCAATAGCTTAGCGGAAAAAAATACACAAATCCTGCACAGAAAGCGTTCCCCATGGGCTTCCTTACCGATACGCAAGAACTAAAGCCCGGCCTCATCATCTTCCGCCGTGGGGACGTGAAACACCGCAACTGGTACTGCCGGGTGAAGCTCCCCCAGACAGACCGTTACAAGACGGTTTCCCTTAAGACCTCCGACATCGACGCGGCAAAGGACAAGGCCTTCGACCAGGACGCCGATGTGCGCTTCCGCATCAAACACGAGGTGCCGATTTTTAATCGCCCCTTCAGCCAGATCGCGAAAGACTTCGCCGATCTTCAGAAGGATCGTGTCGAGGCGGGACAGATCAAGCTCAAGCGCTGGCAGATCATCGACT
>NZ_JBEKXH010000291.1:0-15130 GCF_049512235.1 Bradyrhizobium sp. | reverse complement strand
ATCGCAACAGATAACCGACGGCACCGCGCTTGGCGGCCTCGGAGGGACCGTAACGCCGGATCGGGTTGGCGGCGCCGTAGCCGCTGCCGTCCTGCGCCCGCACCATGCGCTGGGTCACGACGGCGATTTTGCCGTTGAGCGACCCCGGAGCAGCCGCAAGCAGATCGTCGTAGGTCCGAAACAGCGAAATCTCGGCCTCGATGCCGCCGGCATCGGTTGCGACCGAGCCGCCCAAGGCGGTCACAGCCAGATGCTGCGGCACCGGACCTTCGATGTCAGCGCTTTCGGCGCCGCGGATCCAGGCGGAGATGCTGAATGGCTCGGAGTGCACGTTCTCGAAGCCCGCGGCTTTCAGCCTGCCCTCAGCCCATGCGACCGCCCGCCGATGGGCGTCAGTGCCGGCCAGACGCGGCCCGATCTCGGTCGTCAGCGCTGCCACGAAATCGAAGGCGGCGGGATCGTCGAGCGCTCGCTGTCCGAGGTGTGATGCGGTGACGGCCACCGATTCCGAAGCCAGCGCGCAGGTTCCTCTCGTCGTTGCTCCGACGCCGGCCGCCAGCGCAACCGCCGCGCCGAGAATGCGCAAGATCCTACCCATCCAAATTGCTCCTTGGCCAAATTCATGAATGCGTATAGTCCCCCTCACCCGGAGCACATCAGCGATGCGATCCGACCCCGGGTCAAGCCCTGGGCAGGCTCCCAGGTCAAGCCCGGGCAAGCTCTCTCCCCGCAAGCGAGGCGTGGTAAGGAAAGCGCGCTACACCACCAGCCCGTTCTGCTGCGCCAGTGCGTAGGATGGGTAGAGCGAGAGCAATACCCATCAATTACAGTCTGAGAACATCATGATGGGTTTCGCGAAGGGCTCAACCCATCCTACGAGTGCCTGCTTGGGTGCTCTTGCGGGGCGCGTTGTAGCAAAGGCGTAGCGCTACACCGGCAACCCGTTTTGCTGCGACAGTTCCTTCAGCGACACCTGCGGCCACGCGCCGATGTGCTGGATGACTTCAGCCGCGAGGTTAAACTTTTCGGACTCAGATGTCTCATGATCATTGGCACGGAGGGTTCAGCAAGTAGCCCGCATGAGCGCTTGCGATATGCGGGGGGCCGCCGTAAATTCGACGATCCCGGATGTCGCTTCGCTCATCCGGGCTACGTTCGCCAAGGAGGGAGCTATCTTGCCCGCCCATACCCAAGCCCTGATCGAGAAGATCGAGGCGCTGCCCGCCGAGCGGATCGCCGAGGTCGAGGATTTCGTCGATTTCATCTGGCTGCGTGAGCAGGAGCGCGCGCTCACTCGTTCCGCCTCGGACGCGAGCGCACCGGCCTTCGCCGCGATCTGGAACAACCCGGACGACGACGCCTACGATGCCCTTTGAGTTCGGCGACGTCATCCTGGTGCCGTTCCCGTTCACCAGCCAGGCCGCCTCGAAGAAGCGGCCCGCCGCCGTCGTCAGCAACCGAGCGTACAACACCGGGGTTACGGTGACGCTGCATATAATTATTCCAGGTCGTCATGATCCGCCGGTATGAGCCGCCAAGATGGCGGGTTGCGGCTTCGCCTCCGCCCGCACTGAGAGGTAAGAAGGGCGAATCGCCTACACCGGCAGACCGTTTTGCTGAGCCAGCAAGTAGCCCGCATGAGCGCATGCGATATGCGGGGGCTGCCGTAAATGCGAAGATCCCGGACTTTACGGCGACATTGTTGGCCGAGATTCCGCCGGAAATCCATTGCGTGCCGATGCCGGATTCCGCGCTGGCGATCTCATAACTTTTGGCCCGTTCACCCTGAAAGACATTCCGGTCATGTTCGACTTTGTTTCTGATCCGCCTTGCGTTGGGCCTCCGCGATAGCGCTTAGGATGGGTAGAGCGAGAGCGACACCCATCAATTGCAGTTTGAGAACAATATGATGGGTTTCGCGAAGAGCTCAACCCATCCTACGAGTGCTAATCCGCCCTACGATCTATGCGTCAATCCGCCCGCGTCGTAGCAGTCGTATCCGCGCTGCTCCCCTGACCCGGAAAGCGCCTACACCGGCAGCCCGTTCTGCTGCGCCAGTTGCTTCAGCGACGTCTGCGGCCTTGCCCCGATGTGCTGGATGACCTCAGCCGCCGCCAGCGCACCCAACCGACCGGCGATTTCGTGGCCGGTGCCGCGCACCAGACCGAACAGAAATCCGGCGGCGAACAGGTCGCCGGCGCCTGTGGTGTCCACCATCTCCCGAATTGGAAAGGCCGGCACCATGGCGATGCCGTCTTTGGAAGCCACCACGCAGCCTTTGGCGCTGCGGGTGACGACGCCGAGCTTCACGTCGGCGCGCAGCTGCGTCAGCGCGGTATCGAAATCCGAGGTCTGGTACAGCGAATGCAGTTCGGCCTCGTTGGCGAACACCAGATCGACGGTGCCGCCGCGCATCAGGTCGAGGAACTCGCCGCGATAGCGGTCCACGCAAAAGGAATCCGACAGCGTCAGCGCGACCTGGCGACCGGCGTTATGGGCGATGGTCGAGGCTTTGACAAAGGCATCCTTGGCGTTCTTCGGGTCCCAGAGATAGCCTTCGAGATAGACGATGCTTGAGGCTGCGATCTCGGTCGGGTCGATATCGCCTGGCGTCAGCTCCTGCGCCGCGCCGAGATAGGTGTTCATGGTGCGCTCGCCGTCCGGCGTCACCAGGATGTAGGAGCAGCCGGTGGCGGGGCCGTCCTTGGCCGGCCTGGTCTGGAACGCGACGCCGGCGGCGCGGATGTCGTGGGTGTAGAGACGTCCGATCTGGTCGTCCCTGATCTTGCCGACATAGGCGGTGCGGGCGCCGAAACTGGCCAGGCCGACGATGGTGTTGGCCGCCGAGCCGCCGGACATTTCCGTGGCCGGGCCCATGTCCTGATAAATTGCAGCCGCGCGGGCCTCGTCGATCAGGGCCATGCCGCCTTTGGTCATGCCGTGCGCGCCCAGAAAACCTTCGTCGGTCTTAACCAAGACGTCGAAAATCGCGTTGCCGATCCCGAGAACGTCGTATTTCGCTGAAGTCATTCAATTAGGTCCTGTTGCAGCAATCGCGGTGGGCGGATAATCCGGTCCAAGTCGGTTTGATCCGAGGGTGGTGCGGCCTATCACGATCAACACAGCGCCAGCAAGCGATGCCATCCCAGACGATCGATGAAACCAATCGGTTCAGAACCCCCGGACCTCATCCTGAGTTTCCCATCGGCGTGGCCGACCCGCTGCCCATGAAACCCGGTTTCGAATGAAAAGCCTGGTTAGAAATAGGGCTGATAGGGTGCATATCTTGGGTCGTCATTGCGAGCCAATCGCGCGCGCGAACGCGCGCTCGATTGAGCGAAGCAATCCATCGCCGCCACAGAAAGAAAAGCTGGATTGCTTCGTCGCAAGAGCTCCTCGCAATGACGGTTGGAACCTCCTCATCCCAGGTCTGGTATCAGGAGCCCGGCAGAGCGCAGCGAAGCCGGGCGTCACGAAGGATGGCGCTTTTACGGCCGTCGCCTGCAGCCACCTTCGAGACGCATCGCTTACGCGATGCTCCCACGGGATCAGGTCGGTGGAGGATGCCGATATGATTCGAACTTCAAAAACACGGTACTAGAGGTTTCATGATCCGCTCCTTCCTCACCGTGTCGACGGGAACGCTGGCCTCGCGGCTGCTCGGGTTCGCGCGCGATGCGATGATCGCGGCGCTGCTCGGCACCGGCGCGGTCGCCGATGCATTCCTGGTGGCCTTCCAGCTGGTCAACGTCGTCAGGCGGCTGTTGACCGAGGGTGCGCTCAATGCCGCGCTGGTGCCGGCCTGGCTGCGGGTGCGCGAGGCAGAGGGCAGCGAGGCGGCCACAGCTTTCGCGGGGCGCGTGCTCGGCACCGTCAGCGCGGCCCTGATCGGCACGACGTTGTTGATCGGCCTGTCGATGCCGTTTGTGATCGCGGTGCTGGCGCCGGGGTTTTCCGGACAGCCGACGCTGCGACTGGCCGTCGACGACGCCCGCCTGATGCTGCCTTATCTCGCTTTCGCAGGTCCGGTCACGGTCTTGATGGCGCTGATGAATGCGCAAGGCCGCTTTGCGCTGCCGGCGTTCTCGCCGCTGTTGTTCAACATCGCGCTGATCGCGGTGATGGCCGCGCTGTTCGGCTGGCGCCTTGAGGCGAACGCTGCCGCGCCGGCGATTGCGGCGAGTGTCGGTATTTCCGGCCTGCTGCAATTGTCGGTTCTGCTGCTGCGCCGCGGCACAGGCCACGTCGCGACGCCGCTGCGCGTATCCTTCGACGGCGAGATGCGCGGCTTTTTCGGTAAGGCCATTCCGGGCATGATCGCGAGTTCAGGGCCGCAAACGCTGGTCGTCGCCGGCGCCATCATCGCATCGTCCGAGCCCTCGGCGGTGTCGTGGCTGTATTTCGCCAACCGGCTGATCGAGCTGCCGCTCGGCATCGTCGGCGTCGCCATGGGCACCGTCATGGTGCCGGCACTGGCGCGCGCCTTGCGCGGCGGCGATCGCAACGCCGTCACCGAGGCCGAGTCGCGCGGCCTCGAACTCGCGGTCGGTCTGGCATTGCCGGCGATGCTGGGATTGATCGTGCTGCGCGAGCCCATTGTGCGGATGCTGTTCCAGCACGGCCTGTTCAGCGCGTCCGATACCGGTTCCACGGCGCAGGCGCTGATCTGGCTGGCGCTCGGCCTGCCCGCGCATGTGCTGGTCAAGTCGCTGTCGCCGGCCTTCTTCGCCCGCGATGATACCGCAACGCCGCTTCTGGCAACCTTGAAGGGATTGGCGGTCGCGATCGTGCTGGCGCTGGTGCTCGGCCGGCTGTTCGGCGCCGGTGGTATCGCCGCCAGCATCGCCGCGGGCGCCTGGAGCAGCGCGCTGTCGTTGATCCGGCGCGGCGCTGCGACCTTCGGGTTCTCGATCGATGACGCGGCGCGACGGCGGCTGCCGCGCATCGTCGCGGCGGCCATCGGCATGGGCGCACTGTTGTGGCTCAAGGCGAGTTTCGTGCTGCCGCTGGCCGCGAACGCGCCTGGTATCGCGCAAGCAGCGCTGCTGTTGGTGCTGATCGCCGGTGCCATGATGATTTACGGCCTGCTTCTGCTTCTGCTCGGCGTGATCGGCTGGACCGCCGCGTGGCGCGCCATCCGCCCCAGGGTAATACCTAAGCCGGCCTCCGACTTGCGCGAGTGATGCGCGCGTGGCATGGGACGGCGCGAACCAGTCGCGCGGGAATGAACAATGGCATTTGTTGAACGGGTTTTTTCAGGCGTCCAGCCGACGGGCAATCTGCACCTCGGCAATTACCTCGGCGCCATCGTCAACTTCGTCAAGCTGCAGCAGAGCCACAACTGCCTGTATTGCGTGGTCGACATGCACGCGCTGACGCAGCCGGTCGAGGTGTGGGGCGGTCCGGCCGAGCTTGCGCGCAACACCCGCGAGGTCACCGCGGCCTTCATTGCCTCAGGTATCGACCCGAACAAGCACATCGTGTTCAACCAGAGCCAGGTGTCCGGGCACGCGGAGCTGGCCTGGATCTTCAATTGCGTGGCGCGGGTCGGCTGGCTCAACCGCATGACCCAGTTCAAGGAAAAGGCCGGCAAGGACCGCGAGGCCGCCTCGGTCGGTCTCTACGACTATCCGGTGCTGATGGCGGCCGACATCCTGCTCTATCGCGCCACCCATGTTCCGGTCGGCGAGGACCAGAAGCAGCACCTCGAACTGTCCCGCGATATCGCCCAGAAGTTCAACAACGATTTCGGCGACTCGATCCGCGGTCACGGCTTCGATGACGGATTGTTTTTTCCGCAGCCCGAGCCGCTGATCACCGGGCCTGCGACGCGGGTGATGTCGCTGCGCGACGGCACCAAGAAAATGTCGAAATCGGATGCGTCGGACAATTCGCGCATCAATCTCACCGACGATGCCGACACCATCGCGCAGAAGATCCGCAAGGCGAAGACCGATCCGGAGCCGCTGCCGTCGGAGGAAAAGGGCCTCGATGCGCGCCCCGAAGCCGACAATCTGGTCGGGATCTACGCCGCGCTGTCGGGCCGCAGCAAGGCCAGTGTGCTCGGCGAATTCGGCGGCGGGCAATTTTCCAATTTCAAGAACGCGCTGGTGGAGCTCTGCGTCGCGAAGCTTTCGCCGATCGCCTCCGAGATGAAGCGGCTGGTCGCCGATCCCGGCCATGTCGATGCGATCCTGGTCGACGGCGCCGACCGTGCCCGCGCCATCGCCGCCGACACCATGAAGGCGCTCAAGGATGTCGTCGGCTTCGTCCGCAAGCGCTGATGCCTTGGGACATTCGCCGCTTGTCTGACACGGCCGCGCCGTGGCAGCATGCAGGCCTGCCTGGCGCAGCATCGGGACATGCATGACCACCCAGCGACGCAGCTACCAGACGGGTCACAAGCCAAAATGTCTGGTCATTGTCGACGAGAGCGCCGAATGGGATCGCGCGGTCTATTACGCCAGCCGCTGGGCCATCCGCGGCGGCGGCGGCGTGGTGATGCTGCGCATCATCGAGACCGACGACCAGAACCAGCAGTGGCTCGGGGTCGCCGACATCATGCGCGCCGAAGCCCATGAGGAAGCCAACGCCGCGCTCGATCGCGCGGCCGGCCGCGCCAATGGCATCGCCGCGATCACCCCGGAACGCGTGATCCGCGAGGGCGACCCCACCCAAGAGATCCTCGACGTCATCGACAAGGATGTCGATATCGCCATGCTGGTGCTGGCCGCCAACCCGGGGGCGGAAGGCCCCGGCCCGATCATTACCTTGATGGCGGACGTGGCCGGCTCGTTCCCGATCCCCCGGCGATTTGAGCGACGCGGACATCGACGCCTTGTCGTAGGGCAGACCTCAAATTAACCGCGTCCGATTTCGCAGGCAGTCCGTCCATGGGTCGGCGGCGCCGGTGCGAACTCAGCATGAGGTCACAAGCTCCCACCACGCGCGATGCGCGTGGGGGGAGGGGACATACGCGCTAGCTAGCTTAAGAACTCGTGTCCCGGACGCCGGCCGCGTAGACGGTGGGCTCCCTCTCCCCCCAAGCGAAAGCGTAGCTTTCGCGGGGGCGGGAGAGGGTTGGGTGAGGGGGGGCGCCGCATCGGGACCGCCCGAGTGGTCCCCTCACCCCACCCTCTCCCGCGCTAAAGAAGCGGGGAGAGGGAGTGAGAGAGTTGGGGCCACCTGACTGGCGCGCTTAAGCTGGCGCATATGGGGGGAGGGGAGCCGTCCACCTTGATCGTGCGTTCGCCGTCGCCATCTGTTAAGGAAGCTCACACGCCGGCCTTGAACCGGCGATGCCGGAGAAAGCCATGTTCATCCAGACCGAAGCCACCCCCAATCCCTCGACCCTGAAATTCATTCCCGGCCGCATTGTGCTCGATAGCGGCACGATGGAATTTACCAGCCGCGAGGCCGCGGCGCGCTCGCCGCTCGCCGAGACATTGTTGGGCGTGCCCGGCATCACCAGCGTGTTTTACGGCTCCGATTTCGTCACCGTGACCAAGGACGGCCCCGACTGGCAGCATCTCAAGCCGGCGATCCTCGGCGCCATCATGGAGCACTACATGTCCGGCGCGCCGCTGTTGGCCGACGGCAGCGCCGCAAGCGACGAGGCCGCCGATGCGGACGCCGAGTTCTTCCGCGAAGAGGACGCCGAGACGGTTGCCACCATCAAGGAGCTGATCGAAACCAGGGTACGGCCGGCGGTCGCCGCCGACGGTGGCGACATCACCTTCCGCGGCTTCAAGGACGGCATCGTCTACCTCAACATGAAGGGCGCCTGCTCGGGCTGCCCGTCATCCACCGCGACGCTGCAGCACGGCATCCAGAACCTGCTCAAGCATTTTGTGCCCGACGTCGTCGAAGTCCGGCCGATGTGAGCGGCGACCGTAGGGTGGGCAAAGCGCAAGCGTGCCCACCACACAGAGAGCACCATTGTCATGGTGGGCACGGCGCGAAGGGCGCCTTTGCCCACCCTACGAAGTTATCCAGGATGAAGTCCGGCCGATGGATGTGGGGAGTTGCGACGAGTGAGTAGCGAATTCCGAGTGGCGTTGAACAGCTGGGCTGAAACAGCTGCCGCTCCGGAGATTATATGCGCTACTCGCTATTCGCTATTCGCTCCTTCTCCATGCTGATCCTCGCGATCGATACAGCGCTGGACGCCTGCGCCGCCGGCATACTCGACACCTCCGCCGGCAAGCTGATTGCGCAGGAATCGCTGGCCATGAAGCGCGGCCACGCCGAAGCCCTGATGCCGCTGATCGCCCGGGTCATGAAGCAGTCCGGCATCGGCTTCGCGTCGCTCGACCGTATCGCGGTGACCACCGGCCCCGGCAGCTTTACCGGATTGCGGGTCGGCCTCTCTGCCGCGCGCGGCATTGCGCTGGCCGCCGACAGGCCGGCCGTCGGGCTGACGACGCTGACGGCCTACGCCGCCCCGGTGGTCAGCCAGAACAACGCAGCCCCGGTCATTTCGGCGATCGATGCGCGGCATGACCAGGTGTATTTTCAGGTGATCCGCGGCGACGGTAGCGCGCTGATCCGGCCGCGGATCGCGCCGATCGCCGAGGCGCTCGACGCCTCGCGCTTCGGGGCGCCGCATCTGGTCGGCAATGCCGCCGGAATTCTTGCCGACCGCTGGCCGGCTCTCGCACCGCCGCCGGTCAGGGTCGATGCGCAACCGGCGCCGGATATCGCCTGGGTGGCCTGGGTCGGAGCCGCGGTCAGCCCGGAGATGGCGCCGGCCCGCCCCTATTATCTGCGCGCGCCCGATGCCAAACTCCCCGCAGATCCGCTTCCAAAGGCCTCGCTGCCAACCCCCGCGTCATGATGAGCTGGCTCTCCGAACTGTGGAGCGGCGGCGCCGCCGTGATCGAACCGGCGACGCTGCGCGACGCGCCTGTTCTTGCCGAAATTCACGGCGAATCCTTTCATCGCGGCTGGGGCGAAGGCGAATTCGAGGCCATGCTGACCGAACGCAACACGCTCGTTCACCGCCTCAGGGTCGGACGAAAAACGGTGGGCTTCGCGGTGTCGCGCCTGGCGGCGGACGAGGCCGAGATACTTTCGATCGCGGTTGCCGCATCCCATCGCGGGCGCGGCCTCTCGCGCACCCTGCTGCTGACCCATCTCGGCCATCTCGCGGGCCGCGGCGTGCGGACCGTATTCCTCGAAGTCGAGGAAAACAACCAGCCGGCGCGGCGGCTCTACGACCGGGCCGGATTTGCCGTGGCTGGACGCCGCGAGCGCTATTATCGGCAACCGAACGGGGAACAATTGAGCGCGGTTCTGATGCGCCGCGACTTGTCGTAATGCCCGCGCGGTGGCACAACAGCAAGTCATTGAACGGCGCATGATCCTGTCGCCAAACCGCTCTCGCTGTGGCGGCTGATGCGCTGTTGCCCAGGGCAAAGACCATGACCGCATTGAAATCCGCGTCCGCGCTCAAGGCCACCGGCATCGAGGCGCGCTGCGCCGCCACCGGCATGCGCATGACCGAGCAGCGCCGCGTCATCGCGCGCGTGCTGGCGGAAGCGGCCGACCATCCCGACGTCGAGGAACTTTATCGCCGCTGCGTTGCGGTCGACGACAAGATCTCGATTTCGACGGTGTACCGGACCGTCAAGCTGTTCGAGGACGCCGGCATCATCGAACGACACGACTTTCGCGAGGGCCGCGCCCGCTATGAACAGATGCGTGACAGCCATCACGATCATCTGATCAATCTGCGTGACGGCAAGGTGATCGAATTCACCTCCGAGGAGATCGAAAAGCTGCAGGCCGAAATCGCCCGCAAGCTCGGCTACAAACTGGTCGACCACCGGCTCGAACTGTATTGCGTGCCGCTCGAGGACGACAAGTCCTGAGCGCGTGCAGGCCTCGAACTCAAACGTCGCTCTCGTCATTTTTGATCGCGCCGGGGCCAGCATGACGTTCGACGACATGCGGCATTGTCGAATTTGATCCGGCAGCTTTTGTCATTCCGGGGCGCGCACAGCGCGAACCTCAGATGTGCAATCGCACATCGGGGAATCTCGAGATTCCGGGTTCGCTCACTTCGTTCACGCCCCGGAATGACGGCCTTTTTCCGCGCTCACGCTGGATTTCCTGCCCGTTAGCGTATAATTGAGCCCGGTGGCGCACCGGCGCCGTCTCACGACCAGCACTCGGGTTCCATGAAGCCGCCGCGCAAGCTGCATATCAAGTCCTATGGTTGCCAGATGAATGTCTACGATGCGCAGCGCATGGTGGATACGCTGGCGGGGGAAGGCTACATCGAGACCAAAGGCGTCGACGATGCGGACCTCGTGATCCTCAACACCTGCCATATCCGCGAAAAGGCTTCCGAGAAGGTGTACTCCGAACTGGGACGGCTGCGCGCGGTCAAGGACGACGCCGCCCGCAACGGACGCCAGATCTCAATCGCGGTGGCTGGCTGCGTGGCGCAGGCCGAAGGCCAGGAGATCATCCGCCGCGCCCCGATTGTCGATGTCGTGGTCGGGCCGCAAAGCTATCACCATCTGCCGCAACTGCTCGAGCATGCGCGGCGCCATGGCCGGGCGCTTGAGACCGAATTTCCGGTGCACGACAAGTTCTCCTTCCTGGCGCCGCCGCAGCCCGATGTGATCCGCGCCCGCGGCATCTCGTCCTTTGTCACCGTGCAGGAAGGCTGCGATAAATTCTGCACCTTCTGCGTGGTGCCTTATACGCGCGGCGCCGAGATTTCGCGCCCGGTGGCCCGGATCGTCGACGACGTCCGCAGGCTCGCCGACCATGGCGTTTGCGAAATCACCTTGATCGGGCAGAACGTCAACGCCTATCACGGCGACGGACCGGACGGGCGGACGTGGTCGCTCGGCAGCTTGCTGCATCGCCTTGCCGACATAGCCGGCATCATCCGCTTGCGCTACTCGACCAGCCATCCCCTCGATGTCGACGACAGCTTGATCGCCGCGCATCGCGATCTGCCGGCGCTGATGCCTTTCGTGCACCTCCCGGTGCAGTCCGGTTCCGACCGCATTCTCGCTGCAATGAACCGCAAACATACCGCCGATGATTACCGCGGGGTCATCGACCGGTTTCGTGCTGTCCGCCAAGATATTGCATTTTCATCGGATTTTATCGTGGGTTTCCCCGGCGAGACGGAGGAAGATTTCCAGGCCACCCTCGCGCTTGTCGCGCAAATCGGATACGCTGGCGCCTACTCGTTCAAATATTCGCCGCGGCCGGGGACGCCGGCGGCGGAGATAAGGGAGACGGTGTCAGCGGCAGATATGGACGAACGATTGGTGCGGCTCCAGCAATTGATCGACAGCCAGCAATCGGCCTTCAACCAGGCTGCGATTGGCACCACTGTCGATGTGCTGTTCGAGCGCGCGGCCCGCAATCCCGGCCAGATCGTCGGGCGCACCGCCTATCTGCAGCCGGCGCATGTGATGGCGTCGCCCGACATTATCGGACAGGTATTGCCGGTAAGGGTCGACAGCCTCGAGCGCTACAGCCTGCTCGGCGAACTCGTGCAACCGGCTGAAGCGCGGCGGCTGCAGCCCGCATTTGCGAAGACCACGCCTTCCCAGACGACACGTTCTCAAATCATCCCCTCTCACATCACGACGGGAAGCTGAAGCCTTGCCAAAAAGTGCATCGGATTCGCCTTCGCTTGCTCCCAGCCGCAAACTTGACCGCGACATGCAGATCCCGCCCGAGACGCAAGTCGTCATCGACTTCGATGATAACCGGGGCGCCTCGGCGCTGGTCGGACCCTATGGACAGAACCTGGCCCTGATCGAACGCCGGCTCGGCGTCGTGGTCGATTCGCGCGGCAACCACATCACCATCGCCGGATCGCGCGACGGCTGCGACGCCGCGCGGCGCGTGCTCGAGACCCTGTATGCGCAGGCGGCCCAGGGCCACGATCTGGCGCAGGGCGACGTCGAAGGCGCGATCCGCGCCGTCATCGCGCAGGGCTCGCTGTTCGAATTCGATGCCAAGACCGTCAAATCGTCATTCGAAACCATCAACCTGCGCAAGCGCCCGGTGCGGGCGCGCACCGCCGCGCAGGACTCCTACATCCGGGCGCTGAAGCGCCACGAAATGGTGTTCGGCATCGGCCCGGCCGGCACCGGCAAGACCTGGCTCGCGGTCGCCCATGCCGCGCAGCTGTTCGAGCGCAAGGAGGTCGACCGCATCATCCTGTCGCGGCCCGCGGTCGAGGCCGGCGAACGGCTGGGCTTCCTGCCCGGCGATCTGCGCGAGAAAGTCGATCCCTATCTGCGGCCGATCTACGACGCGCTGTACGACCTGATGGATTCGCGGATCGTCGAGCGCGCGCTGCAAGCCGGCGAGATCGAGATCGCGCCGCTGGCGTTCATGCGCGGCCGCACCTTGACCAATGCCGCCATCATTCTGGACGAGGCGCAAAACACCACCTCGATGCAGATGAAGATGTTCCTGACCCGGCTTGGCGAAAACAGCCGCATGATCATCACCGGCGATCCCTCGCAGGTCGATCTGCCGAACGGCCAGACCTCGGGTCTCGCCGAGGCCGCCAAACTGCTCGACGGCGTCGAGGGCATCGCCCAGGTGAAATTTACGGCCGAAGATGTGATCCGCCATGAACTGGTGGCGCGGATCGTGGCGGCTTATGAAGGATTGCCGCAGCGGCCGTCAACCAGCAAGCCTTGATGGGCGGATCTGCTGCCGCACGTGCGCCGGAGGCAATCCCCGGCCGCCAAAGAGATGCCGGACCGATGCCGCATTTTGTCCTTCCTGTTTCCGAGGTTCTCGTCGTCGCCGATGGCTGGCAGGCCGAGCCCGACGCCGAAGCCGTGATCCATCGCGCCATTGCCACCGCGGCCGAGATCGTCGAAGCGGACCTCGGCGAAGCCGAACTCGCGATCATGCTGACCGACGATGCCGGGATGCGCACGCTCAACAGCAACTGGCGCGGCATCGACAAGCCGACCAACGTGCTGTCGTTTCCGGCCTTGCCGCCGACCGGTCCGCGCGGTGGAGACAACGCGCCGCGCATGCTCGGCGACATCGCGATATCCTATGAAACGACGCGAAACGAGGCCGATGACGAACAAAAGCCGTTCGATCATCACCTCAGCCACCTGGCGGTGCACGGCTTCCTGCATCTGATCGGTTACGATCACGAAAAAGATGACGACGCCGAGGCCATGGAAGCGCTGGAACAGGAGATTCTGGCGCAACTCGGCATTCCCGATCCCTACGCGGAGCGGATGGACTGAGATGGCGGACTCCGAACCGACCCATGACAATCCGCGCAATACGCGCAACCTGCCGGCGGTGGTGCCGCCCGCCGAAGTGCTGCGTCCGGTCGGCGAGAACTGGCTGACGCGCGCGATCCGCACCCTGTTCGGATGGAAGCCGGGATCGGTCCGCGACGACCTGCAGGTCGTGCTCGATGCAAGCACGCCGGACGAGGTGGGATTTTCGGCCATCGAGCGCACCATGCTGCGCAACATTCTCGGCCTGCACGAACGGCGCATCGCCGATGTCATGATCCATCGCGCCGACATCATCGCCGTCAAGCGCGACATTCCGCTCGGCGAATTGATGAGCCTGTTCGAGAGTGCGGCGCATTCACGGCTCGTGGTCTACAACGAAACCCTCGACGATCCCGAGGGCATCGTTCACATCCGCGATCTCCTGGCGTTCATGACGGCAAGAGCGCGGGTTGCCGACACCGGCAAGGCCAAGAGCAAACGCAAGCCGTTGCCCGCCGGCCTCGATCTGCGCGCGGTCGATCTCGCGCTGCCGCTCGCGGACGCCAATATCATCCGCAAACTGCTGTTCGTGCCGCCGTCGATGCGCGCCATCGATCTGTTGGCGCAGATGCAGGCCTCGCGTATCCATTTGGCGCTGGTGGTGGACGAATATGGCGGCACCGACGGCCTGGTTTCGATCGAGGACATCGTCGAACAGATCGTCGGCGAGATCGACGACGAGCACGACAGCGACGAGCCACCGGCGATCGTGCGGCAGGCGGATAATTCCTTCATCGCCGACGCCCGCGCCAGCCTCGACGACGTCCGCTCGGTGATCGGCGAGGATTTCGTCACCGGCGAGGCCGGCGAAGAAGTCGAGACGCTTGGCGGCTATCTCGTGACCCATGTCGGCCGCCTGCCGGTGCGCGGCGAGGTCATTTCAGGTCCCGGCAATTTCGAAATCGAAGTGCTGGATGCCGATCCGAGACGGGTCAAGCGCCTGCGCATCGCCACCCGCAAGGAGCGCCCCGCCGCCCGCGCGCGCGAGGGCCGCCGTCGCGAGGCAAGCTCGGAGCCAGGTCCCCCGCAGGCCAACGACAATGTCAGCCCGCCGCCCGGCGACGGAGCCGGCTCGCAGTGATCCCAGCGAACAATTTCCGTGCCGCCGCCCTTGCGATCATCCTGGCGTGGGGATGGAAACGCGCCGCCATCGCGCTCGCCGCCGGCGCGCTGTCGGTGCTGGCGATGGCGCCGTTCAATGCCTGGCCGGTGCTGTTCCTGACGTTTCCGGTCGCGGTCTGGCTGATCGATGGCGCCGGCGCCGGGCGCCTGGGCGGCATCCCGGCAGCGGCGATGGCCGGCTGGTGGTTTGGCCTCGGCTATTTCGTGCCGGGGCTGTACTGGATCGGCTACGCGTTCCTGGTCGATGCATCCACCTTCGCATGGTTGCTGCCGTTCGCGATATTGGGCCTGCCGGCCTATCTGGCGCTGTTCACCGCCTTGGGCTTTGCGCTGGCGCGTCTGATCTGGACCCGGGACGCTTCGCGGGTGATCGCCCTTGCGGCAAGTCTGACACTGGGCGAATGGCTGCGCGGCCATGTGCTCACGGGCTTTCCATGGAACACGTTCGGCTACGCCCTGACCGAGCCGCTGGCGCTGGCGCAGACGGCGTCGCTGATCGGCCTGTGGGGCCTGACATTTCTGGCGGTGGCGATCTTCGCAAGCCCGGCGGTGCTGATCGATGGACGTTCGCGCGGACGCAAGCCGTGGATCGCGCCTGTCATCGCGGTGTCGTTGCTCATCGCGATGGGAATTTTCGGCGCCGTTCGCCTGAGCCTGCATCCGACCACGATGGTTGCAAACGTCAAGCTGCGAATCATGCAGCCCAATCT
>NZ_JBEKXH010000290.1:0-8332 GCF_049512235.1 Bradyrhizobium sp. | reverse complement strand
CTTGTACTGAAGCCGGAGTTTCATTCGCGCCGCCGGCACTTGCCAAATCGGAGTCTCCGGATCGAGATCGCCTAGCTCTGCCCAGGGTGTCGTGATCAACGTCCCAGGTCGCAAGGCGGTGAGCGCCAGCAGCCGCAAGGCCAATTTGGTGACGGGTGACGCCGGCGTCGCGTCCGCATGACGCAAGACTTCTCTGGCTTGCTTGAGATCCGTGATGGCCGGCTGTCGCCCCTTCTTGACCGGCCTCATTGCCTTTTGCACGGCGGCCGCCGGGTCGTTCTCGGCTCGACCTGATGCAATTGCGTAAACGAATACGGCGGACATCCGTTGCCGGATGCGCCGCGCGGTCTCGGCTGCCGAACGGTTCTCGATCTTGCGGAGCACGGATATGACGTTAGCTGCGGTGATATTCCTGATCGGGGCGGAGCCTAGGTCGGGAAATACGTCCCGTTCCAGCGAATGGAGAACGTCATAAGCATGCTGTTCGACCCAATGCCCTTTGTTCATGTCGTGCCATTCGCGTGCGACGACCTCGAACGTGGTCCCTCCATCGGTGACGATTTGCAGGTGACGTAGACGTGAAGTCCGCCGCCGTCGGTGAGCTTGTACGGCTTGTCTGCGGCCTTGGCTTTGCGGATCTGGACATCGGTCAGCATCGGCGCCCCACAATACCCGGCTTGGCCGGTACGCTACCCGGTTTCATACCCGGTTTTTTCCGGGTTTCGGCGGGCAACATCGGGAATGGATGGGAACGATTCTGACCCGTAAACCATTGCGCTGCAAGAACTTTGGTGCAAGTTGGGAACGTTTGGGATCGTTGGCTGGCGGAGAGGGAGGGATTCGAACCCCCGATAGGCTTGCACCTATGCCGCATTTCGAGTGCGGTGCATTCGACCACTCTGCCACCTCTCCTGAGGGTGCCATCAAGGGCGGTCGCCCGCCCGCGGTCGGGGCGAGTTCTAGGCGAGGATGGCGGGGCAGACAAGGCGGAGGCGGCGAGAAATCCGGTCGCTGCCGGCGGGCAAGGGGTCGAACCCCCAGGGTGGGGCCGCCAGACGCGGTTAAAAAACTGGCGGCCCCGTGTCGCGCATTGAAATTGTTGGCCGGGAAGTGCATTTCGCTGGCCAGCTTGTGCGACGCCTTCACGGTAGCGATTGGCGCGCCGCAGGCAACGGCATCCTTGATTTAGCGTAACTGTTCAAGGTTACCCGGTACGTATTACTACCTATTCTTCTTGTCTCTCTCTTTTACTTCTTGTCTTTGTCCTTGCCTTTGCTGTCGTCCCCGGTGGTCTTGTCCCGCCTGCGGTTGGTGAAGCGCGCATTGCCGAGACCGGTGCCGATGGTCAGCACGCCCCAGCGTTCGACGTCCTGCATGAAGGGCATTTCGGCAAGACCCTGCGCCACGCCGTCATTATGCATCAAGACCGCGGTATCGTGGTCGCCGATCGAAGGGATCGCCTCGACCAGGCGTGCCGGCAGATTGAATTTGCTGCTCTCCCAGTTGCCCGGCAGGTTCTGCGCGCCCTTCTCGATCGAGCCGTCGGCGTCGATCACGCCGGGACAGGCGATGCCGATGAAGGGCGCCAGTCTCAGTCCCTCGGCATCCGCCGCCGCGATCAGGCCCTTCAGCATCTTCACCAGCCGTTTGACCGCGCCGTCCCGGGTCGGTTCGTCATCGGCATGGCGCCAGAGCTCCGATTTCCACACCTCCGCCTTAGACAGATCGCTGGCCTTTTTCCAGCGCGTCTCGACCACGCCGCAGCGGATATTGGTGCCGCCGATATCGACCGCGAGGATGCTGTCATGGGCTTCGAGAATCCAGGATGGCGCGAGGTGCAGACAGCCGATCAGGCCGGCGTCGTCGGGATGATGCCGGATCGGCACCAGATCAACCTTGCAGCCCGCGGCCTTGAGAATGATATCGGTGCGCGCGATCGCAAGCTCGCCGACCCGGCTCTCGCGAAAGCCGCCGCCGACCACGATGCGTTCGGTATCGGCCCAGGCCTTGGTCTTGAGGAAGCGCTGCGTCACACACGCAAGCTCCTGGGCGAATTCCTCGATCGCGCCGTGCACCAGCGCGGCGGCGGCGATGTCGTCGCCTACCAGCGCCGCGTCGAGCGTGCCCTTGCCGATGGCTTCAGTGGATTTGCTGCCGAGCGGATCCTCGCCGTTCTTCTTCAGCGGCTTGCGCAGGCCGTCGAGAATCCTGCGGAACGCGCTCTTGCTGGCGCGGTCGCCGACAAAGCCGTCTTCGTCTTTCAGCTCGATATTGAAACTGTCGACGTCGACCGACGGCAGACGGGCCGCGCCGTGCCGGGCAATGCCCGTTGTCGCCATGCTATCTTCAGCCATTGTGCCCTGGCCCTGCCGGAACTTGGGATACAACGGCTGGGGAACCCATTGGTTTCACCGCGGGGCCCGACCCGGTGCGGACGGGCATTGGTGCGGAAAGCGGCACAAATCCCTCATGTTGGGCCGTTTTCGGACCGCTTTGCCTTGACTCCCGGCGCTTGCCCGCTATAAGTCCACCCACCCGGCGCGGGAGTTCCTCGCGCCGCTTGTTTTTGTGCCAATCAAGGGATTGGTTTCCCGGCGCAAAAAAAAACGAACCCATGACGGTTCTAGGCCGTTTGGTTCTAAGCCATAGCGACTGAAGAAAAAGCCGGCCCGGACCCGTCCGAGGCCGGGATCGAACACGAAGGAATAAAACGATGTTCGCAGTCATCAAGACCGGCGGCCGGCAATACCGCGTCGTTCCGGATGATGTGCTTGAGATAGGCAAGATCGCCGGCGATGTCGGAACGATCGTGCAGCTTGGCGAAGTCCTGCTGGTCGGCGGCGATCAGCCCGTGCTGGGCGCGCCGATGGTGGCCGGGGCCTCGGTCGCGGCCGAAGTGCTGCAGCACAAGCGCGGCCCGAAGGTGATTTCGTTCAAGAAGCGCCGCCGCAAGAATTCCCGCCGCAAGCGCGGCTATCGCGACGAGATCACGGTGCTGCGCGTCACCGAGATCCTGACCGACGACAACAAGCCTTCGATCGGTCCGCGGCCGAAGCGCGAAAAGGTGGCGGCAGCCGCGACTGCCGAGGCCGAAGACTAGGCGCCACCGGGCGCGACAAACTGGCGCACGCCGCGGTGCACAACGCCGCGAAGCGCGAACGTGATAAAAAGTGAAGCATCGAAAAAAGTGGAATGATTCCATTAAGGAATTGATCTAGAGATACGACTAAGCAGGAGACGGGTCATGGCGCATAAGAAAGCAGGCGGTTCATCGCGAAACGGGCGTGATTCGGCGGGCAAACGGCTCGGCATCAAGGCCTATGGCGGCGAGCGTGTCATTCCCGGCAATATCATTGCGCGCCAGCGCGGCACCACCTGGCATCCCGGCCATAATGTCGGCATGGGCACCGACCATACTCTGTTCGCCAAGGTCGAAGGCCATGTCGAATTTCGTGCAAAAGCCAACGGCCGCACTTTCGTATCGGTGGTTCCGATGGCGGAGGCTGCGGTCGAGTAAGCGGTGGATAAGTTCACGTCCGCCGGATCCTGTGAACCGGCGGAGCTCAAGCGGGCTCTTTAGGGGAGGCGGGAAACCGGCCTCCCTTTTTTAATGATGCGTGTTCCGCAGAGTGATCCGAGGATGGATATCGGTTTTGCGGGGCGAACATTCGCCGAAATTAAGCTGTGGTTTGCTTACGCCTGGAGGAGCCCGATATGCTGCAGGATAACCCGACCTCGCGATGGCGCGAGCCGAGTAACTGTGTCCTGGAGACCGAACGACTGATATTGCGCAGGCCAACGCTCGCCGACATCAATTTCATTGCCCGGCTCGCCAATGACCGGCGTGTCGCGGTGAATACCCGCCGCCTGCCGCATCCTTATCTAAAGGAGCATGCGGTGCAGCTGGTCAATGGCCAGGCCGAGCCGGACAGCCCGACGGTGTTCCTGATCGAGCTCGATCACCGGCCGATCGGCATGGTCGGCATCGACTGGCGCGAACCGGCGACGCCGGAACTCGGCTATTGGCTCGGGGTCGATCACTGGGGCCAGGGCTTCGCCACCGAGGCGATCCGCGCCGTGATCGATTTCGCGTTCGAGGAGTTCGGTGTCGAGCAGCTGGTTTCGGGCGCGCGGGTGGTCAATCCGGCCTCGCGCAACGTGCTCGAGAAATGCGGCTTCCAATGGAGCGGCGTCGAGCTGCATCGCTTCGAGGCGCTGGGCTCATCGACCCCGGTCGATTGCTTCCGGCTGACCCGCAGCGTGTGGTCGTCGCTGAAGAACTGGAGCAAATCGACGCGGCGCGCGGCGAGCCGGCCGCCGGACCAGGACGTGGTTCCGGCCAAGTAGGGCCAGCCTTCAAAGCTATTGAATCGGATCTGGTTCTCCCGTCCCCCCGCGAAGCGGTGGGGAGGGGAGTTTCCAAGTGCGCCCTCACACCAGCGGCGGATTGACCTCGGCAGCAATGCTGCCGAACTTCCGCTCGTGCAGGAATATGTACAATCCGGAGCCGACGATGATGGTTGCGCCCGCCACCGTCGCCGGCGAAGGCACGTCGCCGAATACGACATCGCCGAACATCATGGCCCAGACGATCATGGAATATTGATACGGCACGACAACGCTCGCCGGCGCCAGTTTGAGCG
This sequence comes from Bradyrhizobium sp., assembly GCF_049512235.1. Lineage (GTDB taxonomy): Bacteria > Pseudomonadota > Alphaproteobacteria > Rhizobiales > Xanthobacteraceae > Bradyrhizobium. The sequence goes on along the minus strand of NZ_JBEKXH010000290.1, from coordinate 3,689 downwards.
AGCGATTGCCGCACAACAGGGCCGCTACCGAAATGCATCCCGCCGCGGCGAACAGAGCAAGGCTCCCCAGGCTCGGCGTCACCCAGCCGATCGGTGACAGCAGCGCACCAAGCGCGAACGTCCCGGCGAATTGCGACGACGCCAACACGATATCCGCCGTCGCCCGCAGCGAGCGGGTGATCAGCATCAAGAGCGCAAAGGCGAGGCTGCCGCCGAGCGCGATCAACGCCGGCCAGCCCGTGGTTTGCGACGACGGATGCAGTGCTATCAGCACGCCGCAGAACCCGATCAGGACGGCGGCCCAGCGCCGCCAGCCGACGTGCTCGCGCAGCACGATCGCCGACAGCGCGGTGACGAATATCGGGCAGGCCAGGTAATAGGTGATGACATCGGCCAGCGGCAGATAGACGACGCTGAGAAAAAACGCGGCCACTTCGAGGGTGGAAAGCATCACCCGCAGCAATTGCAGCCATGGCCGCTCCAGATGCCTGAACGCCCCACGATACCGCCACATCACGGGCGACAGCAGGATCAGCGCCGCACAGCCGCGCAGCCACAATAATTGTCCGACCGAATAGGTCGCGACGATGAACTTGCCGAGCGCATCGCCGAACGAGAACATGAAGACCGACAGCAGCATCAGCCCGATGCCGGCCAGCCGCGCCGAGCGCTCGTCGCCGGCGGCGGGGATTTTGGCGGGCAGGCTCATGATGTCCCCGGTAGCGGCGCAGGATCCTCTTCGTCATGGCCGGAGTTTGTTCCGGCCATCCACGTCTTTAGCGCCCCTGTTGTTTTTAAAGACGTGGCTGCCCGGGACAAGCCCGGGCATGACGAACGCGGCGGATACAATTGCCGCGGGAACACCCCCGCGCCAGGGGTAACCGGAAATCTCGCAGCTGCCGAAGAACGACATCCGGTTGCGACATTTTTTGTCTGCGGAGCTGTCCAAGATTTCGGGCGTCCGCGCTGTCGTGGAAGCAGGCAAGGATAAGGCGCCTGGGGTCGAACAAGGCGGCCCGCGTCGAACGCGTTTGTGAGCAATTTCGCACAGACGCGCGCGACAGTTTGCCTTACGATCCCGGCGGGAGTCCAACGAAGGACTGTTCATTCGCATCGGGCACGCCATCGATTCGATCGGCGCGAAACGCGTGGTGCTCGACACGGTCGAGGCGCTGTTTGCCGGTCTGCCGAACCACGCCGTTCTGCGCGCCGAGCTGCGCCGCCTCTTCCGCTGGCTGAAGGATCGCGGCATGACCGCGATCATCACCGGAGAAAAGGGCGAGGGCAATTCGATCACGCGCTACGGCCTGGAGGAATACGTGGCCGACTGCGTGATCGTTCTTGACCAGCGCATCCAGGAGCAGATCTCCACCCGGCGGCTGCGCGTCCTGAAATATCGCGGGTCCGCCCACGGCATGAACGAATACCCCTTCCTGATCGGCTCTGGACGGACGCTACGATCTGGAGGTCGTGGACATCTCCCAATATCCGTCGCTGGCCAAAGGCGAGCAGATCATCGCCGCACCGACCTTGATCAAAAAGTTGCCGCTTCCGCTTCGCCGGTTCATTGGCGACATGTCGCAGACCGATCGCATCCTGCTCGGGCTCGACCTCCGCGAGTCCGCGCAGAAGCCCTCGCCGGCAAGAACGCGCTGATCCCGCATGCGCACAAGATCGCCCCGACGACCAGCACTGCTCGAGGAAAACGCCGCGCTCCGGGCGCGATTGGACGAGGCGGAGGAAATGCTCCGGGCGATTCGTCGCGGCGAGGTGGATGCGCTGGTGGTCCAGAGTGCCGAGGGTCCGCAGCTTTACGTCCTGCAGGGCCAGGACGCCGAAACCAACCGATTTCGTGGAGAGATGCTGGCGCAGGTCAGCGATGCCGTGATCGCCGTCGATAGCGAGGAGCGCATCATTTATCTCAACGCCGCCGCCGAACGGCTATACGGCTTCGCTGCGTCCGGGGCTCTCGGGCGAGCGCTGTCGAAGATACATGAAACGCGATGGCTGCATCCCGAGGGCGAGGCCGCCGCGAAGGCCACCCTGGACGAGCGCGGGGAATGGCGCGGCGAGAACGTCCACGTCAGGCACGACGGCCGCGAGCTGAACGTCGAGTCGGGCGTCACGGTGCTGCGCGGGATCACCGGACAGCCGGCCGGCATGCTCGCCGTCATCCGCGATGTGACCGAGCGCAAGCAGCACGAGGATAAAGTCCTGATCTCGGAGATACGCTACCGCCGTCTGTTTGAAACGGCACACGACGGAATCCTCATCCTCGACCCCGGCACGGGCAAAATCGTCGACGCCAATCCGTTCATTACGGAGATTCTGGGCTACCCGCATGACCAACTGGTCGGCAAGCAGCTCTTCGAGGTCGGCCTGCTCGAAGACGAAGCCGCAAGCCTGGAGATGGTTCGGAAACTGAAACTGGTGAGCCAAGTATGCTACGAAAACTTGCCGCTCGAAGTCCACGGCGGACGACATCGGGTAGCCGAGGTCGTGGCCAACCTCTATGAGGAAAACGGCCGCCCCATCATCCAGTGCAACATCCGCGATATCACCGAGCGCAGGCGTTCCGAGGAGCATGTCAAGCTGCTGATAGCCGAGGTCAACCACCGCGCGAAAAACCTGCTCGCCGTGGTTCAAGCCGTTGCTCATCAAACCGCGAAGCGCGGCGACCCCGCGACCCTGGCGCAGCGCCTGTCCGACCGCATCGGCGGCCTCGCCGCCGGCCAGGACCTGCTGGTCAAGAACAAATGGCAGGGAGTCGAAGTTTGCGATCTCGTCGAGGCCCAGCTCGACCATTTCAAGGAGCTGATCGGCTCGCGCGTGCTGCTCGACGGCCCGCCCGCGCGACTGAGGGCGGAGGCCGCTCAGGGCATCGGCATGGCGCTGCATGAGCTCGCAACCAACGCCGCCAAGTTCGGGGCGCTGTCAAACGGCGAGGGGCGGGTGCGCATCGTCTGGCAAGTCGTTGCCGACGCCAAACCGGCGTTTTCGATGTCCTGGCTGGAAGATGGAGGCCCGAAAGTTGCGGTAGCCGCCCGGAAGGGTTTCGGCCAGGTCGTGATCGGTCGGATGGCGGAGGCGGCGGTCCAGGGCACCGCCGAGATCATCTATGCGGAGCAAGGTCTCTCGTGGAACTTGAGCGCGCCATTGGAGAACGTTCTGGCGTTAACCCGGGCTGAAACGTAGATGAGCGCGCCCGCGCCGACCGGCGACAAACGGTGCAATGCGCGTATCCTCATTGTCGAGGACGAGGCGTTGCTCGCATACATGCTCGAAGAGTTTCTCCTTGAGGCCGGTTTCGAGATCGCCGGCGTGGCTGGAAGACTTGAAACGGCGCTCGCGATAATCGAAAAGGGCGTCCTCGATGCCGCCGTCCTCGACGCCAACCTGGCAGGGGTCAGCGCCGGCCCTGCTGCGTCGGCGCTGGCGGCACGCGGACTGCCTTTCATCGTTGTTTCCGGTTACTTGCCCGAGCAACAGCCGAGTGCTTTTTCCGGGGCTATCCGCCTTCAAAAGCCGTGTCGGCCCGATGATCTCGTCACGGCCCTGCGCAGCATCTGCCCGCCATGAACCGGAAGCAGGTACGCTAGCAACCAACGACATCCAGTTCCTCAACCGCTTGTCTACGGAGCCAACTTTGCTGCCCGCGCACGGCTCTCGGATTCACACATCTCCTCTCG
>NZ_JBEKXH010000289.1:0-8388 GCF_049512235.1 Bradyrhizobium sp. | reverse complement strand
TCCTGGGCGATTACTATCGAACCACGCAGGAGCTCGCCTCCAACATCTTCCGCAAGGGCTATCAATGGCCGTTCCATGCCTCGCGAATGCTCGACTTCGGTTCCAGCCTTGTCGATCTTGCCATCTTCCGCGAGACCCGGATGGGACGCAGAGTCCTGATGGATTTCAACCGCAATCCGGAGCCCGTACCGGGCGACGCGCCCTTCTCGCTCGATCGCCTTGATGCGGATGTCAGGGCCTATCTCGAAAACAATGGTGCTCTCTCGAGCCTCCCGATCGAGCGGCTCGCGACGATGAACCCGCTGTCGATCGAGCTTTATCGCCGCTACAAGAAGGACATCACGCGCGATCCGCTGCAGTTTGCGGTCAACAACCAGCACATGAATGGCGGCATCGCCGTAGACATCTGGGGTTGTTCGAACCTGGAGGGCTGCTACGCCATCGGCGAGGCGGCCGGGACCCATGGCGTCACGCGGCCCGGCGGGGCTGCACTCAACGCGGGCCAGGTGATGGCTCAGCGTTGTGCGGAACATATCCATGCCTGCAAACGGACCGCGCCGAGCTTTTCCTTGCCGGCGGAAATGGTTCGCGCGGCCATCGAAGGTGTCACCGCAGGCCTGCGCGACGACGGCCTCGACTGGCGCGAAGTCGCGCTCGAAGTCCAGGCCCGCATGAGCGACGACGCCGGCTTCATCTGTTCCGCTCGAGGGGTGCGCGAAGCGTTGGCAGCGGCGCACAGGCTGAATAGCGACATCCGATCACGTGGATTGCGCATGGACCGAGCCGATCAGGCCGAGCGATGCGTGCAATGGCGGCAAATGGCTCTTGCGTCCGAGGCGGTGTTGACGGCGCTGGACGCCTATCTCTCGCGCGGTGGGGGCAGCCGTGGCGCACGTGCGATCTGCGATCCCAATGGATCGGACGTTCCCATCACGCGAGCGGGCCCGCTGGAGGCGTTTCGCTTCCGCACTGAGCGAAAACAGGACCGCGCCGAAAAGATCGCGATCCGTTTCGAAAACGGAGCTTTTACGTGTTCATTGCAGCAGGTCCGTCGACATGACCACTCTCGAGCGGCCTATTTCGAACGTGACTGGGCCGAGTTTCTGACCGGCGCCATCTACGCGTCAGGCGACGGGTCAAGCGCTTTGAATGGCACTCCGCTCCAAAGTACGGCAGTTGGCTCGAACTCGGCCACCAGCGCATGAACCGAAAACATGCGCTCCGCATCGGTCCAGGATTCGCGATGGGTCCAGCCCGAGCCGTGTACCAGTGCGGTGAAGCGCCCGAGGCTGTATTTGTAACTGTTCTCGGTGTGAATGCTTTCGCCCGGACGGAATGAGAAACTACGGTCCAGCACTCGAACCTTCTGCGCCTTGGTGCTGATCAGGTGCATTTCGATCCGGTGCCGCTCGCTATTGTAGATCGCCCGATGCCGGTACTCCGAAGTGTCGAAATTGCCGCCGAGCTCGCGGTTGATGCGGTCCAGCAGGTTGAGATTGAAGCGCGCGGTAACGCCAGCGGCATCGTTGTAGGCCTGATAAAGCACGCCCTGGTCTTTTTCGAGGTCGACGCCGATCACCATCTGCGCGCCCCGCCCCAGAATGGCGCAGGCGCTGCGCAGGAAAGCGCAGGCTTCATGCGGCTCAAAATTTCCTAGCGTCGATCCCGGGAAAAACCCGACTTTCGGCATCGCGGCGACGGCGCCCGGCAAGGCGAACCGCTGGGTGAAATCCGCAGCGACAGGGTAGACGTCGAGAGCGGGGAAATCCCGGCGCAAGGCGTCGGCCTGCGCGTTCAAAAAGTCCCCGGAAATATCCACGGGAACGTAGGCGCCGACCGCGCATCGGTTCAATAACAGCCGGACCTTGTTGGTCGCACCGGCGCCGAATTCCACCAGCGCCGCGCCATCCGGGACGATGGCGGAGATCTCGCCGGCCCGCTCTTGCAGGATGCCAAGTTCGGTGCGGGTCGGGTAGTATTCCGGCAGCCGTGTGATCGCCTCGAACAGTTCGGAGCCTTTGGCGTCATAAAAATATTTCGGCGACAGCCGCTTCGGGTGCTGTGACAAATCGTCGATCACGTCGCGGGCAAATGCCGAGGTTTGTTCATCGAAATCATGCGCTTTAGCCAAAGCGCCGGCGTGCACATTCATGGCAATCTCCTCACCGCGCGTTCCGGCGCGGTTGAAATCGAATTGAAATCAGGCGATCTGGTCCAAGGCGCGGTCCCATTAATTGCGAGCGATGGTGGGGCCTTGACGCTCACCGGAATTGACCCGGGTGTGCTCATGGGAATTGACCCACCTTGAGGTGATTGGCCGGAGGCTGGTGAGGTGACCGGCTGAGTTCGGCAGTGGGTGCGATCGGCAGCGGGATTGTGCGTGGCTTGCCGCTGCGGTTGTAGTTGGCCGGCGGCGCCGGATGGGCCCCGCGCAGGTTATCTGCGCGGAGAAGCATCCATGGAGAGCCGGCGATGTGCGGGCTGCGGCCAGGCATTCCGGCCGCGGTCGCAAGTGCCAGGGCAGTTCTACTGCAGTGAGGCGGCCTGCCAGCGTGAGCGCCGGCGCTGCTGGCAACGGGCCAAGCGCGCGAGCGATGCCGATTATCGCGAGAACCAGGCACGGGCCCAGCGTGCCTGGGCGCAAAGCCATCGCGAGTACTGGCGCGAGTATCGGCGAACCCACCCGGACTACTGCGAGCGCAACCGCGGCGGATCCCGGCAGCGGCGACGCGACCGCCGGCAGCGTGCAGGTTCGTCGACGTCCACAAAGTTTGCAAAGATGGACGCGTCGATGCCGGGTTCGCCCGTGCCGTCAGGAACTTATCGGCTGGTCCCGGCGGAGGCCGCGGAGTTTGCAAAGATGGACGCGTGGATGGTGGAAATCACTTTGGTATCAACACCGTACGGGGAGATGGATGGGGTTTGCAAAGAGAGGACGCGATAGGGGCGGTGGGGCGGTGCTGCTAGGCTTGCCGGCATGGACACCGAGAGCCTGGATCTTGATCTGCATCGCCTGGAGCTGCGCTTTGCGGGCGCCCGCCTGGCGGAGCCGCGCGCGGTGGAGCGGATCGCCCGCTCGATCGAGTGCGGGGGCCAGATTGTCCCGTGCATTGCGGTGGCCGATCCCGCGGCGAAGGCCTGTGGTGGCGGTGAGCGCCTGATCCTGATCGATGGCTATCGGCGTGTCGCGGCGCTGCGCCGGCTCGGCCGCGACACCGCGCGGGTCGAGTGCTGGCCGTGCAGCCTGGCTGATGCCCTGCTCGGCGTGCTGGCGCGCAGCCAGAGCCGGCCCTTCGCAGCGCTCGAGGAGGCGTTGCTGGTGCGCGAACTGGTTCACGGCCTGGGGCTATCGCAGCATGAGGTCGCCCGCCGCTGCGGGCGCGATGCCAGCTGGGTGAGCCGGCGTCTGCAGCTGCTCTGCGGGCTCCCCGACGCGGCTCTCGCGGCAGTGCGCGAGGGCCGGCTGTCGAGCTGGGCGGCCGCCCGCGTGGTAGCCCCGTTGGCGCGCGCCAACGCCGCGCATGCCGATCGATTGTTGCAGGCGCTGTCCGACGCGCCGCTGTCGACGCGCGCGCTGCGCGACTGGTTCATGCATTACCAGGAGGCGAGCCACGCCACCCGCGACCGTCTGGTCGGCCACCCGCATCTGTTCGTCCAGGCCCTGCGCGACAGTGCCGAGCAGCGTAGCAGCGAGCGCTTGCGCGATGGCCCGGAAGGCGAATGCGAGGCCGATCTGCGGCGCCTCAACGTGATCATCGCGCGCCTGCGCAAACGACTGCCGGCGCTACGTCCATTGCCCGAGGCCGTAGTAGCCGCCGTTCCTCGCCTGCAGACCAACTTTGACGCCCTTTGCAACGACATCAAACACCATGCCGAGCATCATCCCGACCGAGATCCGCAACAGCGTGCGCGTACTCAAGGCGCAGGGCCAAACCCTGCGCGAGATCAGCCGCCTGCTCAAGCTGTCACGCAACACGGTGCGCCGTATCCTGCGTGATGGCGAGGCGGCTGAAGCGCCGCCCTGCGAGCCACAGATCCGGGCCAAGCTCGAGGACGCCTTTGCGCGCGCACACGGCAACGTGACGCGCGTGCAGCAACTGCTGGTCGCGGAGAACGATCTGCCGATTGCCTACAGCACCTTGACGCGCTGGATCAGGGAGGCGGGACTGCGCCGTCCGCCGCAGCGCGCGGGCGAGTATCACTTCGGCCCCGGCGAGGAGATGCAGCACGACACCTCGCCGCATCGCATGACGATGGCCGGCAAGCCGGTCACCGCGCAGTGCGCCGGGCTGGTGCTGGCCTATTCGCGCCGGCTGTTCATTCAATACTACCCGCGCTTCACCCGCTTCGAGGCCAAGCACTTCCTGCTCGAGGCGGCGCGGTTCATGGACGGCTGCTGCCCGGTCTGCGTCATCGACAACACCAGCGTCATGGTCGCCGCCGGCGCCGGCGCGGACGCCGTCATCGCTCCCGAGATGCACGCCTTCGCGCGCACGCTGGGCTTTGGCTTCCGCGCCCACCGGGTCAATCATCCAGATCGAAAGGGCCGGATCGAGAGGCCCTTTGCCTATGTCGAAGGCAACTTCCTGCCGGCGCGCAGCTTCGACGACTTCGCGGATTTGAACCGGCAGGCATTGGCCTGGTGCCGCGATGTCGCCAATCACAAGCGAAAGCGCGTGCTGGGCACGTCCCCCGAGGCGGCCTATCTGATCGAGAAGCCGCACCTGCAGCCACTGCCCGGCACACTGCCGCCGGTCTATGAGGTGCAGGAGCGCGTCGTTGATCTGCACGGCTATGTCTCCGTCGATACCAACCGCTACTCGGTGCCAGAGCGCTTGGTCGGGCAATCGGTCACGGTCTACAAATATCCGGCCGAGATCGTGATTCGCCGGCGCGGCAGCACGATCGCCACCCATCCCCGGCTGATCGGCCAGCGCGATGCCCGCAGCACCCTGGCTGCGCACCATCCCACCCCTGCAAAAGCCAGCCGCACGCCCGCCATCGAGGACAAGCTGCTGCGCGGCGATCACCCGAGCCTCGATCGCTATGCCGCGGCTCTCAAGCAGCGCGCCCACGGCCGCGGCCTGCGGGCGCTACGCCGCCTGCTTGAGATGAAACGCACCTATCCGTCAGGCCCCTTCCTGGCCGCTGTCGAGCAGGCCCTGCAGTTCGGCCTGTTCGACCTCGCGCGCCTGGAAACGCTCATCCTGCGGCAGGTGGCCGGCGAGTTCTTCAATCTCGATCCCGGGGAAGACGACGATGCGTGACAAGCTGCAAACCCTGCTCGCCCAGCTGCGCTTCCATGGCATGGCCTCAGCCCTCGACAGCGAGATCGAACGTGCCGAGCGCGAAGCCACGCCCGCGCCCGAGCTGATCCATCGGCTGCTGTGCGCCGAGGCGGCGCAGCGCCGTGAGCGCAGCCTCGCCTACCGTCTCGATCAGGCGCATCTGCCGTGGCGATGGACGCTCGACAGCTTCCCGTTCGAACGCCAGACCGGCATCAGCAAGGCGCAGATCAACACCCTTGCCGGCCTCGACTTCCTGCGCCGCAATGACAACGTGCTGCTGATCGGGCCGCCCGGCACCGGCAAGACCGGAATAGCCCTCGGGCTGCTGCGCGAAGCCTGTCTCAACGGCTACCGCGGCCGCTTCTACAATGCCCAGGCGCTGCTCGACGAGCTCTATGCCTCGCTCGCCGATCGTAGCACCGCGCGGCTGCTCAAACGTCTGAGCCAAATGCAGCCTTTGGTCATCGACGAGATCGGCTATCTCACCCTCAAGCCCGAGCAGGCCAACGCCTTCTTCCGCCTCATGGACGAGCGCTACAACCGCGTCTCCACCATCATCACCACCAATCTCGATTTGCCCGAATGGTACGAGCTGTTCCAAAAAAAGACCCTCGTCGACGCGCTGCTCGACCGCTTGCAGCATCACTGCATCACCATCCGCATCGACGGCCCCTCATTGCGAAGCCCGGATCCCTCGCCGCCGGCCGCCGCCGCATCAAGCCGCGCACCTCGCCGGACCGCCGCAGCCAGGCAGCCCACCGGCGGTCCGCCATGACGTCTTCATGCGCGCCACGGCGGAGCCGCTACGACCACGCCAAGCCCGTGCACCGCGGAGCCACATCATGAAAACGCCCTCGACCCGCATGCTCACCATGCCGTTCGCCGTCCCGGCCTATTGGACGCCCGAACAGGCTGTCGCCGTCGTCGAACTGCTCGATGGCCTCCGCGAGCTTATCTGGGATCACTACGGCCCACAGCTGCTCGATGAGATCCGCGACGATCGGCAGCCCCGTCCATTAGATAAATCCGACCCGCCTCTGGACGATCCGCCGTTCTGAGAAACGCACTCACACGTGCAACGACAAAGGGGCCGAAAGGGCCCCTTTGTCGTTCGGTTCGGTCGCATCCCTGCTGACCCACCGGAGCCTACCCACCCGGTTCACCCACGGGGGTCCACAGTTACCCCCCGCGCATCGCGGCGTCTGACTCGTGGCGGTCACTCCGCGATGCGCGGGGCCCCCCTATGGACTCCGTGGATGAACCTCCGCCGCGACTCGTGGCCGCGCACTCCGAGGGTCCATTCCGGTGAGCACAGGTGGGTCCATTACCGTGAGCGCCGAGGTGGGGATAGAAGAAGTTTCGATAGCTGATGCGGCTATGCCCTTCCGCGCTCCCTACGATCGGAACCTCAGTCCTGAAGAAATATTTGCTTCGGCCGCGGCAGCTCCGTCGCTGCTCGCGCAAATGCCCTCGTCTCCTCGCTCAAGCTGAGGGACCGTAACGCGCTGAACTGCGTCTCTCCATTCAACGCAGGTCTGGCTTTGCCCATACGTTGGTGTTAGGAAGCGACACTTGGAAAACTGACCGCCCGGCCTGTCTCTTATCTCAAGCGCCGAATTGCCTAGGGGATTGAGCGGTCGAGTGCTTCGTGCCCGGGGCGGGACTAGGCCTCAGATGCCTCCAGGTTCTCAAGCGATTGTTCCCCGATCGGCAGCATCATGTAAAAGACAGCGCCGTGAGGTTCGTTCGGCGTCACCCATAGACGGCCGCCATGCGCTTCGACGATCGAGCGGGAGATCGACAACCCCATTCCCAAACCGCTGGACTTGGTCGTATAAAGAGCGCGCGAGGATCGCCAGAGGCAGCCCCGGACCCGAATCGCTTACCGCGACAAGCATGCTGCCCGATCGCGATCTTCATCAGCTACTCGATCAGCTTTGGCAACACGATCTCGCTGGACAAGGCCTGAGAAGCCTTCACGACACGCTACGTCCAGATGTTGGACCGGGGAGCCAATGATCGCGGAAGGACGCTGCTCTTCCGCAGCGGCCAAATGCGGATAAAGCCGATCGAGCTGCAGCACCTTGCCGTCGGCGCCCCAGCTAAGATAGCAATCCCTGGCCTTGCGTAAATAGGCGTCGGCGAATGTCTCGAAGCCGCGCGCACCGCAGAACCGGGCAGCCACCTCATAGGCCAGACCTTCGTTATGCACGAAACCTTGCTCGCGCGCCGAGCGAATGGCCTGCTCGTACAGGCGCATGGCATCGACGTCTCGCCCCTCGATCCGGGCCACCTCCGCGCCGACGAGTGCCGCCCGGTTGGCGAAATTCTCAGGGCAATGGAGTCCCCAGGTGTCGAGTTTCTCCAGGTTTCTCCAGGTGTCCCCTCAGCCTCGCGCAATGATCTTTGCGGTCCTCGGACGAGGCGGATTCATGAACTGCTGCATGACAAAGCGCAGCGTAGAAGCGATACTCAACGACCTCCAGGAGAGTCACGGTCGCAACCCCGAGAATCGGTTGCGCCCTGGAGGCCGCCTGCAACGCGTCCACGTATTCGCCGCGAGGAAACGCGCCTGCAGCTTGCGGATGTAGTACCAACATTCCGAAAGCGCCAGCGCCGGGTTGCCAGCCAGATCACGCTCAAGATCATTTTCACGGAACACAGCTTCGTCGAAGCAGCCAAGACGGGTGGTCAGTCCCCGCAGACTGCGGATGAGACCGAGTTGGCCCAAAATCCAGCCCTCGATTGTTGCGAAGCCGACTTTGCGGGCAAAGGCGAGCCCGTGTTCAGCTTGCACGGGTCGCCCGCCATGAGATAGTTGGTGTTGAGCTGGCCGGAAGTGCAGCGGTCAGGGTGGCATCGTCCGCCGGGATAGTGGCCCACCGAGCAAAAACAAAATTGCTGGTGACGATGGTGCCGCGTTTTCAGTTTCACAATCCACACGCTCCAGTCATCAAACACAGGGAGACCACTGGCGCAGAGACGCCTCTATTGAACCATGGTAGCGGCGATGCTTTTGTATAACACGGCCAAGCAGATAAATTCTCGCGGCGCCCGACGCATTGTGGCCACCGCCAGACAAATCCGGGAACAAACGCTC
>NZ_JBEKXH010000288.1:0-8977 GCF_049512235.1 Bradyrhizobium sp. | reverse complement strand
GCCTGGTCCACCGCCTGCTTGTCGGTGAAGTTTTCCCAGTAAGGCAAGACGTGCGCGGCGATGAAATCGACGGAAGAACCGAGCTCCGGATTGTCGCGCCAGATATTCCAGATTTCACCTGTGGTGACCGGCACCCGGCCATTGACCGCGGTCTTGACCCGCTTGATCAGCTCGATCAGGTCCTCGACCTTCTGCTCGCCGCGATAGACCGTCTCGTTGCCGACCACGATGGCGATCACATTGCTGTTGAGCTTGGCGAGATCGATGGCCGCGGCAATCTCGCGTTCGTTGCGATCGGCATTCTTGTCGATCCAGGCGCCGACCGTGACCTTGATGCCGAACTCGTTGGCAATCGGGGGCACCAGTTCGACGCCGCCGGTCGACGAATAAAGTCGGATCGCCCGCGTCAGCGGCGCCAGTTTCTTCATGTCGGCGCGGATGCGCTCGCTGTTCGGAATATTATCGACGTCGGGATGCGAGGTGCCCTCGAACGGCGCGTAGGATACGCTCTGCAGGATGCCCTTGAAATCGGGCGCCTGCTGCTTTTGGCGGCGTGAACGGCAGCCACAAGCACCAGAACGGCGACGACGGCGCGCATCGCGATTAAACCAAAGGGGGCAAAATGGCAGGGAAGCGGATCCGTCCCCGAGATCCGACCGAGTCAGCGGAGATACGAGCATATCTCTGCCCCGCGTTTTGAACAACGCTCTTACGGCGTCGTGGAGTTTTACGACGCGAATACTGGTAAGCAGCAAAATTCGCGCGGTGCCGGCAGAATCAGGATTATTTGCCCGGCGCCGCTGCAGCCGCTGGCGCGGAGGCCGGCGGCGAGGCGCCCGACGTCGCTGAGGTGGCGGGTTGGGCGGCCACGGTGGTCTGCGGTTGCGCCGCCGGATTGATCCAGCAGGTATGGACGTGCCCGGTCAGGCTGTCGGGCACCTTGGGATCGATCGCGCTGAAGAAGCGCGTCAGGCAACGAAAGGCCGCCTGGACGTGACCGCCGGGGCAACCGAACCGGTCGTAGAGATCGAGATGGCGAAACGCGGTGTCGAGGTCGTCGCGATACATCAAGACCACCACCCGGCGGCCAAGCCAGACGCATTCCGGGTTTCCGGCCGGACCGTTGATCGCCTGCGCCGCCTCGACGAATTCGTCGGTCTTGTGCTGAGCGTCCTTGGCCGCCTCCGCCGGCGAGGCCGAATTTGTCGAAGCCGGCTTGCCGGATTGATCCGGGGCGTGCTGGTCGCCGCTCTGCGCCAGAGCGCTTCCTAGTCCAATCATCAGTGCAGTTGCGGGGACAGCGAGGTGGCGCAAAAACGAAATTTGAAGCTGAAGCAGCCGTCGACGCATAAATTCCCCGACTCGTTTCCTGCCTTCCGGATGGCTCGTGCCCGTCCGGATGGGCTGGTGTGATGCGGCCTAATTAGGTCCCCAATGCGGCGGAGACTTCAGGTGAATTCCCATGACGGAGATTTCTGATTTTGTCCAGCAAACTCACAACTTTATCATGTCGTGGTAAAGCCAAAGGGGGCTGGCCGCGTACCCGGTCTTGGCAGATCGCGTCCGACCAGCTATGCGAGGCGGTCCGCCCGGAGGATGGAACCGATTTCTTTTCGCACGCCACTGGCGCTTCTCGTCATATCCCTCGGGGCGATCGTTGCGGCGTGGTGGTGGCTGTCCACACCCATCAAGCTGGCGCGCGCGCCGATCGATCCCAACGCCAAGCTGTTATGCGTGTCCTACGCGCCCTTTCGCGGCGCGCAGACGCCGCTTTCGCCGACCACCCATGTTGACGCGGAACAGATCGCCGAGGATCTGGCGCAACTCGCCAAAATATCGGATTGCGTGCGCACCTATTCGATCGAAAACGGCCTCGACCAGGTCCCCGCCTTGGCGGCCAAGGTCGGGCTCAAAGTCATACAGGGCATATGGCTCGGCAGCAACCGGCTGAAAAACCTGGCGCAGATTGCGACCGTGGTCGGCCTCACCAGGCAATATCCTGACGTCATCACCGCCGTGGTCGTCGGCAACGAGGTATTGCTGCGCGGTGAGATGACGACCTCCGACCTGGCCGCCACCATCCGCTCGGTCAAACCGCAGGTGTCCGTTCCGATCACCTATGCCGATGTCTGGGAATACTGGCTTCGCAATCGGGAAGTCTATGACGCCGTCGATTTTGTCACCATCCACATTCTTCCTTATTGGGAAGATTACCCGATCCGCGCCAAATACGCCGCCTCCCATGTCGATGACATCCGCAAGAAGATGGCGGTGGCATTCCCCGGCAAGGAAATCCTGATCGGAGAAACCGGCTGGCCGAGCGCGGGCCGGATGCGCGAAGGGGCGCTGCCCTCGCGCACCAACCAGGCGCGCGTCGTCTCCGAAATTCTCGATCTGGCGAAACGGGAAAACTTTCGCGTCAATCTGATCGAGGCCTATGACCAGCCGTGGAAGCGTCAGCTCGAGGGGACGGTCGGCGGCAATTGGGGCCTCTTCGATGCCGTGCGGCGGCAGCTGAAATATCCGCCCAATGAGGCGATCAGCAACTATCCGTCGTGGAAGCTGCAAATGGGCGGCGGCATGGCATTGAGCATTCTGGTGTTCGGCGCGGCCTGGCTGACGCTGCGCCGCCGGCCATGGACGCCGCGGCTTGCCTCCTGGATTGCGGTCGGACTATCGGCGACCACGGCCGGCATCCTGCTCGGGGTTGCCGCCGACAAGATGCTCTACGAAAGTTACGGCTTTGCAGGCTGGCTGCACTGGGGCGCGTTGCTGCTGGCCGGTATCGTCTCGCCGTTAGTGGGCGCCAACGCCCTGATGTCGGGGCGGGCGCTGCCGACCTTCCTGGAGCTGCTCGGCCCCCGCGATGGCAGAGACCAGTCCGCGCCGGCAATGATTCTGGGAGCCGCACTGATCGTGACCACGCTGATATCAGCCGAGACCGCGCTCGGCTTCGTGTTCGACCCCCGCTACCGCGATTTTCCTTTTGCCGCCCTGACCATGGCGGTGCTGCCGTTTGCGACCCTGATGTTGCTCAACCGCCCGAAGGAGGGCGTGCGCCCGATCGCCGAAGCGCTGTTTGCCGGCCTTTTGGCGGGGGCGGCGCTCTACACGGTCTTCAATGAAGGCTCCGACAACTGGCAATCGCTGTGGACCTGCGCGGCCTATTTTCTGCTTGCGGTCACGCTGTGGCGGGCGCGGGCCGGGCAAATCCCAAAATGAGCAGTCCGATCGCAATACCCGACAGGCCGATATTATAGAGCACGATCCCGAACCCGGCAGCGATCAGACCAAGCGTCAGCAAAACGATCGACGGCCGGATCACGTTCAGCGCAGCGATGATCAGAGCAACCGCGCCAAACACCCAATTCTTGAACAAGTAAGTAGCAAGCAGGCGGGTTTCGCACAGCAGGCTCCGCAGACCGCCGTCGCAGGCCAGCGCCACCGTCGAGAACTCAATCGCCAGATAACGCAGATAGAGCGCGCAGCCGATGGTCGAGAACCCGACCACCAGCAGCCATTGCACCTGGTAGGGCGTCAACCGGAACGCGGTCTTTTTCATCTCATGAATTATGGCCGGGATTCCCTGCGAGAACAAGCCGCGCACGGGCCAGCGCTGCCAGGACGGATGAAAATCTCCTCCTTACACATTGGAATATCTAACCTTCTTCTGAACTTCGGCTCTACCGCCGGCCGAACAACGAGGATAGCGTCGGACCTTCCTGCTTTTTCGCCGGCTCGTCATTTTGGCCATTTTGGCCGCGCCGGTAACCGTTCTTCTTGTGTGCCGCAGGCTTGGGGGCGGCGCCCGGGGCGGGGGCCTTGGCTTCGATGGGCAGCGGCTCGTCGGCCTTCACGGCAACGGCGAGGCGCTGACCATCGAAAACCGTCGGCGCGCAGGTCCGCTCGCTTTCGGCCAGGGCGGCGCAGATTTTGGCCGCCGCGGCGGCGTCGTCGAGCGGGCCGGCGACCAGCCGCAGCTGCATACCTAATCCGCCGCTGCCTTCCTTGATCACGATGATCGGATCGAGCTTTGCCAGCGCCGAATTCGACTTGAGAAGACCGCGCCACAGGGCGCGCAGGCCGCCGACCGAACTCGCGCCACCGACGTCGACCCCAAATTCAGTTCGCTTGACCGCGAGTTTGCCAGGCGTCGTCCCGGATGGATCCGGTTCCGTGGACACCGATCCAACCACTTCCGGTGCCGGCTCCGCGGCATCGGCTGGTTTCTCCGGTTCGATCAATTTCGAGGCCGCCGCATCCGGGGGGGCCAGGATCGATTTCACTGCCATCAGCGGCGGCGGCGCCGCCGACGGCGCCGGCGGCGTATTGGCCGCTGCTGGCGCAGCGGACCAGACCGGCACGGCGGCTTGTCCGGCGCCGTCCACAGGCAGCTTCTCGGCTTTTTTCTCAGCTGTCGCCGCTCCAGGGGACGCCGGCTGGGCGGTTGCCGCCGGGCTTTGCGACACCGATGGCGGCTCGGTCGCCGCGGCCGGCGGCGACGCGGCCGCCGTGTTTGACCGGACGATAACCCCTGTTATCGACTTTCCGCTCGTGTTCGCCATCGGGGACGCTGGCGGGGCAGGCGCCGGACCTTGCGAGGCCGGTGCCGGTTCCACCGTCGCCGAAGCCGGCGCCGCGGCTTGCGATGACGAGTTCGCGGTGATTTGCCGAGCCATGGCGCTAGCCATGGCTTTCGTGGCCGCGGATACCGCCGAGGACACCGGCGGGGCAGGCACCGGACTTGGCGACGCCGAGCCTGGTTCCACCGTCGCGGCCGCCGGCGCGGCAGCTTGCGGCGGTGCTGCCGCAGCGTTTTGCGGCGTCGCCGGGTTCATTGCCGATTTGGCGGTGGCGGCCGTCGGGGACACCGGCTGGGCAGGCGCCAGGACCTGCGGCGTTTCGGTCGAAGGCGGCCGCGTTGCGGCAGCCTGCGGCGATGCCGCGGCAGGGTTTTGCCGCACCAGCGCCCCCGTCGCTGAATCCAGCCCTTGCTCCAGAGCGGTGACACGCGAGTATAGCCGGTCGCGGTCCGCATTGAGGGTATCGATCGCGGCGGTCAGCCGCCGCATCTCATTCTGACTTTCGTTGGCAAGCCTCTCGATTTGCTGCGCCTGTCGCGCCAGATCGGCGGCCGCGACCGTGTCGCGCGGCGATGACATCGAGGACTGGCTGGCGAGCATCGCGGCGGTGACAGCGGCAACCGCCACGACGGCCCACATCGCGAGCCGCAACAATGTGCGCCGGTCGAAAACCGGCTCTTCGGCCAAAATACCGGTCAAAAAGCCGCCGGTATTTTGAGTTTCGAACCCGCCGGGCAGATGGTCGGATTGCCTTGCCATACGACTTATCAGCGCTCCTGGGGCCCGATCCGAATCAGGCCGGTAAACATTAACAGTAAATGCGACATCAACCTCAACCTGGCGCGTTGCGGAGACGAAACACGTTTCCAAGCTTGGGGAAAACCCTCTAAGACGGCGAACGCGCCCCGCCCGCAGCCAATCCAGGGAACCGGATGACCGCTCGAACCAGCCTCACGATCGTCCTTGCCGCCGGCGAGGGCACGCGCATGCGCTCTTCGATCCCGAAGGTCCTGCATCCCGTTGCCGGCCAATCGATGCTGGCGCATGTGCTGGGCGCGTCCCCCAGCGGAGCCGGGGCGGCGCTCGCCGTGGTGATCGGGCCGGATCACCAACCTGTCGCGGCAGAGATCAGACGCCTGCGCCCGGACGCCACGACCTTCATTCAGCGCGAGCGTCTCGGCACTGCGCACGCCGTGCTCGCCGCCCGCGAGGCGATTATTGGCGGCGCGGACGATCTGCTGGTGGTGTTCGGCGATACGCCGCTGATTTCGGCCGCGACCTTCGAGCGGCTGCGCGCCGCCTTGAAAAACGGCGCGGCACTGGCCGTGCTGGGCTTTCGGGCCGCCGATCCAACCGGCTACGGCCGGCTCCTGGTCGAGGGCGGTGAGCTCCGGGCGATCCGCGAGCATGCCGACGCCTCGCCTGCGGAGCGCGCGATCACGCTTTGCAATGCCGGCGTGATGGCGTTCGATGGCCACCGGGCGCTGCAAATCATCGAAAAAATCGGCAATTCCAACAGCAAGGCCGAATATTATCTGGTCGATGCCGTGGCAATCGTTCGAGAACTGGGATGGGAGACCGCCGTGATCGAAACCAGCGGAGAAGAGGTGCGTGGCATCAACACCAAGGCCCAGCTCGCCGAGGCCGAGCAGATTATGCAGGCGCGGCTGCGCACGGCGGCGCTGGAGGCCGGCGTGACGATGATCGCGCCCGAAACCATCTACCTCGCCGCCGATACCACCTTCGGCAACGACGTCACCATCGAACCTTTCGTGGTGATCGGTCCCGGTGTCTCGATATCCGACGGCGCGGTGATCCATTCGTTTTCCCACATCGTGCAGTCGTCGATCGGCAGGAATGCGTCGGTCGGCCCCTATGCGCGCCTGAGGCCGGGGACCTTGCTCGGCGACGGCGCCAAGATCGGCAATTTCGTCGAGACCAAAGCCGCGGTGCTGGAAGCGGGCGTCAAGGTCAATCATCTCAGCTACATCGGCGATGCCCATATCGGCGCCAACACCAATATAGGCGCCGGCAGCATCACCTGCAACTATGACGGTTTTTCCAAACACCGCACTACCATCGGCGTCGGCGCCTTTATCGGCACCAATTCGTCGCTGGTGGCGCCGGTGAAAATCGGCAACGCCGCCTATGTCGGTTCGGGATCGGTGATTACGCGGGACGTGCCCGACAATGCGCTGGCGGTCGAGCGCGGCCAGCAGACCAACCGCGAAGGCGGCGCGGCGCGATACCGCGAGATGAAGACCCGCGGCGAGCCGAAGCAGGGCTGATGCCACGGACGTCGTTAAGCTTTCCGCTTAACCCTGTCGCAATCCGCAATAATTATTGAGTATCTGATCATCCGGCGTTCTCGTTAAGACAGGCCTGTTGGATTTTGACCATCTTTCGACAATTTGGGGATATTGATCCGTATGTGCGGCATTGTCGGCATTCTCGGGCGCGGCCCGGTCGCAGAACAGCTGGTGGACTCGCTCAAGAGACTTGAATATCGCGGCTACGATTCCGCCGGGGTCGCAACCATCGAAGGCGATCATCTCGATCGCCGCCGCGCCGAAGGCAAGCTTAAAAATCTCGAGTTGCGATTGCGGGCCGAGCCGCTGGCGGGCCATACCGGGCTCGGACATACGCGCTGGGCTACGCACGGCAAGCCGACCGAGAACAACGCCCATCCGCATGCCACCGCTCGCCTCGCCGTGGTTCACAATGGGATCATCGAGAATTTCCGCGAGTTACGCCAAAAGCTTCAGGACGAGGGGGCGGTCTTCAAAACGGAAACCGACACCGAGATCGTTTTGCACCTCGTCGACAGCTATCTTGCCAAGGGCATCACTCCGGTCGAGGCGGTCAAGGCGTCGCTGTCGCAACTTCGGGGTGCGTTCGCACTGGGGTTTATTTTCGCAGGCGACGACGATCTGATGATCGGCGCGCGCAATGGGCCGCCGCTCGCCATCGGCTATGGCAAGGGCGAGATGTATCTGGGCTCGGATGCCATTGCGCTGGGTCCGTTTACCGACACCATCGCTTATCTGGAGGATGGCGACTGGGTCGTGCTGACGCGCCAGGGCGCTGTCATCTACGACCGGAACAATGCGGTCGCCCATCGCGACGCGATCAAGCACACCGCCGCGACGTCGCTGGTCGACAAGGCAAATTATCGCCATTTCATGGCCAAGGAAATTCACGAACAGCCCGAGGTGGTCGGCCACACGCTGGCGCGCTACGTCAACATGGCGACCGAACGGGTGGCGCTGCCGCTGCAATTGCCGTTCGACTTCAGCGACATCCAGCGGATTTCGATCACGGCATGCGGCACCGCAAGCTACGCCGGTTATATCGGCAAATACTGGTTCGAACGGCTGGCGCGCCTCCCGGTCGAACTCGACGTCGCCTCCGAATTCCGCTACCGCGAAGCGCCCTTGCGCAAGGGCGATCTGGCGATCTTCATTTCGCAATCCGGCGAGACCGCCGATACGCTGGCCGCGCTGCGCTATGCCAAGGCGCAGGGCGTGCACACGCTCTCCGTGGTCAACGTGCCGACATCGACGATCGCGCGCGAGAGCGAGACCGTGCTGCCGACGCTGGCCGGGCCGGAAATCGGGGTCGCCTCCACCAAGGCTTTTACCTGTCAATTGATGGTGCTGGCCGCGCTCGCGGTCGCCGCGGGCACCGCGCGGGGCGAATTGTCGGAAGCGGACGAGGCAAAACTCGTTCATGGCCTTGTGGAAATTCCCCGCCTGATGGCCGCGGCCCTTGCCACCGAACCGCAGATCGAGAAACTGGCGCGCGACATCGCCAAATGCAAGGACGTGCTCTATCTCGGCCGCGGCACCAGCTATCCCCTGGCACTGGAAGGCGCGCTTAAGCTGAAGGAAATCTCCTACATCCACGCCGAAGGCTATGCCGCCGGCGAACTCAAGCACGGGCCGATCGCGCTGATCGACGAGAACATGCCGGTGGTGGTGATTGCGCCGTTCGACCGGGTATTCGAGAAAACCGTCTCCAACATGCAGGAAGTCGCGGCCCGCGGCGGCGGCATCATCCTGATGACCGACGCCAAGGGTGCGGCGGAAGCGACCATCGAATCGCTGGTCACGATCGTGCTGCCCGACATGGACGCATCGTTCACACCGATGGTCTATGCCATTCCGGTGCAGCTGTTGGCCTACCATACCGCGGTCATCATGGGCACCGATGTCGACCAGCCCAGAAATCTGGCGAAATCGGTCACCGTCGAATAGCATACTGTCGAGGTTGCTTGATCCCTTCAGGTCTTCAATAATCTGCTAGAAGAGCCTAGCTCGCATATAACAATAGCAGCCGGACCGACCTGGAACCCCCATGAACCGCGACGATTTGCCTCCCGTGCCCCCGGCCCA
>NZ_JBEKXH010000287.1:0-8439 GCF_049512235.1 Bradyrhizobium sp. | reverse complement strand
CGGCGCAACCATCCTCGCGGTCAGCCGCTATGGCGGCGAGCGCGAGATCGAGCAGATCGTCGATCGCGGAACGGCGCTGGAGCGGGCCGCGTTGTTCTGGCGCTGGACCATGGGCTTCAACGCCACGGCGGAATCGATCCATCGCTGGGCGTGGTGGTTCGCGGTGCTCTGTCCATTGACCGGCGGCATCGGGATCCTGCTTTCCGGTACCGTCGTCGACAACTGGTTCGACTGGGGCGTCAAGCACGGCCTGGCGCTGCCGAGATAAACCGATCCAGCGACTACAAGCGAACTTCAACGCGCGCGCCGGGAGTCGTGAAATGCGATTGCGGCGCGCGCAAACCTCCCTCGACTTGGCGACTTGATAGGGCTGAGCCGGTGCGGCGGCGAGCAGATGAGGTCGAACTCCGTGCGACACGCGTCCGCCAATAACAAGAAGCCGGGTTGGAAGAACGCTGGAGTGGAGGATCACTGGTTGGTGGAGGATATTTGCCCTGGTGCAAGTGTTCAAATCTCCAAAGGAATCGCTGGGCGATCTCGGTGCGCTGTCGGCCGCGAAGTTGATTGCGGCGGCGACCGATGTCGCTTTGGTGGTCGACCGGCTGGGATTGATTCGCGATGTGGCGTTCAACAAGGAAGATCTGTCGCTCGAGCTAGACGCGCAGGGGCGATGGATGGGATCGAAGCTCGCGGAGATCGTAACCCCGGATACCAAGGCGAAGGTCGGGGAGCTGCTGCAGGACGCTGTGGTACGAAAATCATCGAGCTGGCGCCAGGTCAATCATCCGTCGGCCGGCGGAGAGGATATCCCGGTATTGTATGCGGCCATCAATATCGGGAGAGACGACCGTTTCGTGGTGGTAGGGCGGGATCTGCGCCCGCTCGCAGCCATGCAGCAGCGGCTCATCAACGCCCAGCAGTCGATGGAACGGGATTATGTCCGGCTGCGTCACGCGGAAACGCGCTACCGGCTTCTGTTTCAGGTCTCGTCGGAAGCTGTCATGATCGTTGACACCGTCAGCAACGCGATTATCGACGCCAATCCGGCAGCGCTTGCCCTGTTCGACCAGAGCGCGCCGCAATTGCTCAAATCCGGATTTCCAGGGCATTTCGACGCTGCCGGTTCGCAGGCAATCCAGACACTTCTCGCGGACGTTCGCGCCACCGGTCGCGACAGCAGCGCGCGTGCGCATCTGGCGGATGGGCAACGTGAATGCAGCATCAGAGTATCCTTGTTTCGGCAGGAGAACGCCGCGCTGTTCCTTGTTCGTCTGGCTTCGCATGCATCGCCGCCCGAAGGCAGCACGCTGAAGGCCACGTCGATGCTGTTGAAGTATTTCGACGCGGCGCCTGATGGGCTGGTGATTACGCAATTCGACGGCCGCATTGTCAGGGCCAATCCAGCCTTCCTCGAGATGGCGCAGCTCAGCAGCGCGGAGCAGGCCCGCGGAGAATTGCTCGACCGATGGCTGGGCAGAGCAGGCGTGGATTTCAGTGTGGCGCTCGCAAATCTCCGGCAGAATGATTCGATCAAGCTGTTCGCGACGGCGATGCGCGGCGAATACGGCGTGACGACCGACGTCGAGGTATCGGCGGTCTCTATTGCGGACGGCGACGATAAGCCAAGTTTTGGTTTTGCGGTCAGAAACGTCGAGAAACGGCTGTCGTCGTCGTCGTCGTCGCGCGAACTTCCGCGCTCGATGGCGCAACTCATCGAATTGATCGGGCGGGTACCGCTGCGCGATCTGGTGCGCGAGACCACCGACGTGATCGAGAAGCTTTCAATCGAGGCCGCGTTGGAATTGACTGGCGACAACAGGGCCTCGGCTGCGGAAATGCTCGGCCTCAGCCGGCAGAGCCTTTATGTCAAGCTTCGCCGATTTGGGCTTGCCGAACACGCAACTGACGGGGAGGCCGAAGATGAATAGCACCGTGGCTCAGCGTTCGTCGCCCCTGGTCGTCCTGGAATTGCTGAAACCGATCACTTGGTTCCCGCCGATGTGGGCGCTTGGATGCGGCGTCGTTTCATCGGGCGTCTCCCCGGGACAGCGTTGGCCGCTGATCGCCGCCGGTGTCGTACTGGCCGGACCGATGGTGTGCGGCACCAGCCAGGCCGTCAACGACTGGTACGACCGGCATGTCGACGCCATCAACGAACCCGAGCGGCCGATTCCGTCGGGGCGCATTCCCGGAAGCTGGGGCCTTTATATCGCGGTGATCTGGACGGCGCTGTCGCTGCTGGTCGCGACGTTGCTCGGAACCTGGGGTTTCCTGGCGGCCGTCGTCGGGCTGGTTCTCGCCTGGGTGTACAGCGCACCACCAATCCGGTTGAAGCAGAATGGCTGGTGGGGCAACGCCGCGTGCGGGCTTTGTTATGAAGGCCTGCCCTGGTTCACCGGCGCCGCCGTCATGAGTGCGTCGAGCCCCGACTTGCGCATCGTCTTGATTGCACTGCTCTACAGTATCGGCGCCCACGGCATCATGACCCTCAATGACTTCAAATCGGTCGAAGGCGACAAGCGCATGGGCATCGATTCGCTCCCGGTGCTGCTCGGCGTCGGCAACGCCGCCCGCTTTGCCTGCCTGGTGATGGCCGCGCCGCAGGCCGCGGTGGTTGCGTTGCTGCTGAGCTGGCAGCGGCCATTTCACGCAGGCGCGGTCGGCGTGCTGCTGGTCGCGCAATTCTTCCTGATGGCGCATTTCCTCGGGAGCCCGCGTGAGCGCGCGCCCTGGTACAACGGCACCGGCATCAGCTGCTACGTGGTCGGCATGCTCGTCAGTGCATTTGCGTTGGCGGCGATCAGGGCGGCATGACCATGAACAATCCCGTGATGTCGTGGTTTGGTATTGTCCGGCTCGGTCTGGTGCAGACCGGTCTCGGCGCGATCGTGGTGCTCACCACCTCGACGCTCAACCGAGTCATGGTGGTCGAGTTGGCGATGCCGGCGATACTGCCGGGTGCGCTGGTCGCTATCCATTATGCGCTACAGGTTTTCAGGCCCGCCTGGGGACATGGTTCGGACCTTGGGGCGCGGCGAACACCATGGATCATCGGCGGCATGGCGGTGCTTGCGACCGGCGGCTTTCTGGCATCGGTGGCGACGGCGTGGATGACGACACAACCGCTGTTTGGTATCGCGCTTGCGGTTGCCGCGTTCTGCCTGATCGGTGGCGGGGTCGGCGCCGCCGGCACGTCGCTGCTCGTGCTGCTCGCCAAGCGCACCGATGACAACCGCCGCGCGGCGGCGGCCACCGTCGTCTGGGTCATGATGATCGCGGGCTTTATTGTGACGACGGCCGTCGCCGGCCATATGCTCGATCCGTTTTCGCCGCTGCGACTGATGGTGGTATCGGGCTGTGTATCGGTTGCGGCGATGCTCCTGACGATAGCGGGCGTATGGGGCTTTGAAGGCCACGCGATGACTTCGGTCGATCAGCGCGCCCGGGGAACAGCGCAGCAATCCTCGTTCCGTGCGGCTTTCATGGAAGTCTGGGCCGAACCACGGTCGCGGCGATTTGCCATTTTCGTATTCGTCTCGATGCTGGCCTACAGCGCGCAGGATCTGATCCTCGAGCCGTTCGCCGGCACGGTGTTCGGCTTTACGCCGGGTGAGACCACAAAACTTTCCGGCGTTCAGCATGCCGGCACGCTGATCGGCATGGCGCTGGTGCCGTCGATCGGCGCGGTCTATCCAAGGTCGCGCGGCAATCTGCAGATCTGGACCGTCGGCGGATGCATCGCTTCAGCGATCGCCTTGCTTTGCCTGACGGCAGCAGCAGTCGTAGGCCAAGCTTGGCCGTTGCGCGAGACCGTCTTCATGCTGGGCGTGACCAATGGCGCCTATGCGGTGGCAGCCATCGGATCGATGATGGCGCTGGTCAGCGCGAGCGGCGAAAAGCGCGAAGGCGTGCGGATGGGCCTGTGGGGCGCGGCCCAGGCCTTTGCCTTCGGTATCGGCGGCTTTCTCGGAACGCTGGCGAGCGATGTGGCGCGATATCTGCTGTCGTCGTCGGCGCTGTCCTATTCGGTTGTCTTCGGATCTGAAGCCGGCCTGTTCGTTGTGGCAGCCTTGATGGCGGTTTCGGTTCATCGCGCGCCTGCAAGGCGCGTCATGCCGCAGGGCAATCTTCGGGCGGTCGCAGTTGGAGGGTAATATGCCTGTAATCTCCGAGACGTTCGACGTCGTGGTTGTCGGTGGTGGCCCTTCCGGCGCAACAGCCGCGCATGATCTTGCCAACCTCGGGCGAAGCGTCCTGCTGCTCGATCGCGCCGGGCGCATCAAGCCATGCGGAGGTGCCATTCCGCCGCGGCTGATCCGGGATTTCGACATTCCCGATCACCTGCTGGTCGCCCGCGTCAACTCCGCGCGCATGGTGTCGCCGTCCGACAAGCAGGTCGACATGCCAATCGACGGAGGATTTGTCGGCATGGTCGACCGCGACGTGTTCGATGAGTGGTTGAGAGAACGCGCCGCCGAGGCCGGCGCCAAGCGGCGAACCGGACTGTTCAAACGCTTCAGGCGCGACGCTGGCGGAGCAACGATCGTGTATTATGAGGAGCGTGCCAGCGACGGCACCGTCAAGGAAACAGCGGTTCGGTGTCGCGCGCTGATCGGTGCGGATGGGGCCTTGTCGGCGGTTGCGCGGCAATGCCTCCCGGGGGCCGATCGCCTGCCTTACGTGTTTGCCTATCACGAGATCGTCCGATCGCCGCGACCGAAATCCGGTTTCGATGGCACACGTTGCGATGTCTATTACCGTGGAACGGTGTCGCCGGATTTTTATGGCTGGGTGTTTCCCCACGGCGACACAGTCAGCGTCGGCACCGGATCGGCTCACAAGGGATTTTCGTTGCGCAACTCCGTTGCCGGCTTGCGTGCGGCGGCGGGGCTTGGGAGCGCCGAGACCATCCGTCGCGAAGGCGCACCAATTCCGCTCCACCCGTTGCCGCGCTGGGACGACGGTCGCAGCGTGTTGCTCGCCGGCGATGCCGCGGGGGTTGTCGCGCCGGCATCCGGCGAGGGGATTTACTATGCGATGATCGGTGGGCGATTGTCGGCGGAAGCCGTCGACATGTTCCTTGAAACCGGCGAAGTGAACGCTCTGCGCACGGCGCGAAAGCGGTTCATGCGGATGCACGGCGTGGTGTTCTGGATCCTCGGCGTGATGCAGTGGTACTGGTATTCGAACGACCGGCGCCGCGAACGCTTTGTCAGCATCTGCCGAGACCGCGATGTCCAGAAGCTGACCTGGGACGCCTACATGAACAAGGAATTGGTCCGCGCCAAGCCGATCGCACATGTGCGGATTTTCTTCAAGAACCTTGCCCATATGGCCGGGCTGGCCTCCGCGTAGATGGCCGAGCGGCGCAGTTCGTGCAAGCCTGTGCTGATCGCGGCCATTGTCGCGATCTTCATCGCCGTGCTCGGCGGAACGCTGACGGACACCGGGCCGTGGTATCAAAATCTGCGCAAACCGTCATGGCAGCCGCCGGACTGGCTATTCGCGCCGGCATGGACAGTGATTTTCGCGCTTGCGACGGCATCCGCGGTCCACGCCTGGCGTAACGCCCAAAACCGCGTGCAACGGGAGTGGGTGATCGTGCTGTTTGCGCTAAATGGCTTTCTCAACGTGCTCTGGAGCACGCTGTTCTTTGCCCTAAAGCGGCCGGATTGGGCTCTGATCGAGGTGGTGTTTCTCTGGCTCTCGATTCTGTTGCCGATCGTTGCGTTCTGGCGCTTTGCAAGGCCGGCCAGTCTCTATCTGCTGCCCTATCTTGTTTGGGTGTCGTTCGCCGCTTTTCTCAATCTGACGGTGGTCCGGCTCAATGCGCCGGTCGCGTGAACAGCCGGTCGCGTGAACAGGAGAGCAGGTGGGGATCGTGTTGCGTGAAACAGATGGCCGTGTGATCTTTGGACATGGCTGAGTTGTTTGCGAGTGGCCGCCTCGTCGATCTGATCCTCGTTGTGGTCGTTCTCGAGGCCGCGGCTTTGCTGGCATACTGGCATGGTGCCCGGCGTGGAATCGGTCCGTTCGACCTGCTGCCAAACCTGTGCGCAGGCGCGTTTCTGCTGCTGGCGCTGCGAGTTGCGCTCACAGGCAGTGGCTGGATGATGGCCACCGGCTGCCTTGCGGTTGCCGGACTGGCCCACCTGATCGACATTTACCGCCGATGGCGCAAATAATGCGGCCGGCGGCTCTTCGCGGGTCAGGCCCAACTACTTTTTGTCGGAAAACTTGTTAATGTAGGCGATCACGTCCTTGCGCTGCTGTTCGTCGGTCAGGTGGAAGGTCATCTTGGTCGAGCCGGTTGCGAGGTCGGGCTTGCCCTTGTCGGTGAGGAATTTCTTGAGGAAGGCATTGGGGTCCGGCAGATACTGCATGATGAGATCGTCGGACCACACCAGTCCGTTCTCGCCCGCGGCCTTGTTGAGAGCCGAATAGGCGAACCCTGGAGCTGTGCCGGATTGCCGGCCAATGACCCCGGTAAGCACCGGTCCGATCAGGTTCTTGGCGTCCGGGCCGATGCGGTGGCAGGTCATACATTGCTTGAAGACCTGTTCTCCCTTTGCTGCATCCTGCGCGGAAGCCCCGCCGCCCGAAAGCGCCACCGCCGCTCCCACAACAGCTAAAATTGCAACTTTGGTCACTATCTTGCTCTCCCTTGGCTTTGCTTTCTGTACCCAAAATCCGTTTGTTAATCCATATTGACAGCTAGAACCATCAACTATTGTTGTCATTATTCGACGTATTTTTGAGCAAGATCAAGTCCGGTCCGGTCAAAATGCTTTAGCCGAGTGGGGAATATAATACCGGGCCTCATACCGGGTTCCCTCGACTGTAAATGACATATGACAACTAAAGGTTTATAAACAAAGGTGTTTATTGACTTGTCCGTGAGTTTCTGCGCAATACAGGCTCCTTTTCCGCGTGGAGTGTCAGGCGGCATTGGCATATTCCGTGCATCATTTCGCTGTCGTCGCCTCACGAAAAATGATCGGCAGATAAAAACATGGCCGCCTTACCGACCGTACAGCCTGACATCACGCTGCTCCTCGACATGGAAGGCGTGATCCGCGAAGCGACGCTGTCCCCAGCCATGAACGGCGAAAGCGTAGATGGCTGGCTGGGCCGCCCTTGGGTGGAAATCGCCGGCGAAATTGGTGGCGACAAGATCAAGCGCATGGTCGACGATGCGCGGGTCAGCGGTATTTCCGCGTTCCGCCAGATCAATCAGCGCTTTCCGAGCGGCCTGGAAATTCCGATGGAATTCACCACCGTGCTGCTCGGCGGCCGTGCCGGGATGCTTGCGATCGGAAAAAACCTTCAGGCGGTCGCCGAATTGCAGTCACGTCTGATTGCCGCGCAGCAGACGATGGAGCGGGATTACTGGAAACTACGGCAAATCGAGACCAGGTACCGGCTGGTATTCGACGCCTCAAACGAGGCCGTGATGATCGTGTCCGCGGCCAATTTGCGGATCGTCGAAGCTAACCGCACCGCGATTGAGGCGTTGAATTCCCCGCGCCGCCGCAACGATGACCTGGCCGGACGCGAACTGCTTCACGACGTGGCGGCGGAAGATCGCGATGCGGTCCGCGAAATGCTGGCGCGCATCCGTGAGCGCGGCAAGGCGCTGAGCATCCTCGTGCATCTCGGCGCCGAAGCAAAGCCGTGGATGCTGCGCGGGTCGCTGATTACGGCCGAGCCCGGCCACGTATTTCTGCTGCAATTTACCCCCGCCTCCGACTTGTCGGCCCCCGCGGAAAACGCCGAGCCTTCGACCGTCGAAGAACTCATCGATCATCTGCCCGACGGGTTTGTGGTGCTGGACGAAGCCGGCGTCGTCCAGCATGCCAATCAATCCTTTCTTGATCTGGTTCAGGTCGGTTCCAAGGGATCGGCGATCGGGGAGTCGCTCGGACGCTGGCTGTGGCAGCCCGGTGCGGATCTGAACGCGCTGCTCACCAATGTCCAGCGGCACAAGACCGTGCGCCTCTTCACGACCACCATTCGCGGCGAGCTGGGCACGGAGACCGAGATCGAGATATCGGCAGGTGCCGGCGAGGGCGGGCAGAACCGGATCGGCGTATTGCTTCGAAACGTCGCTCGGCGCCTTCCCTCCGGCGGGGAGAGCGATCTGCTGCGGCAGGCTTTGGGATCGATCAGCGAGCAGATTGGAAAATCCTCGCTGCGCAAGCTGGTCAAAAATACGGTAAGCATCGTCGAGCAGCACTATGTCAAGCAAGCGCTGGAACTTGCGGGCGGCAACCGGACGGCGACCGCCGAGTTGCTGGGATTGAGCCGCCAGAGCCTTTATGCCAAGCTCAGTCTCTACGGTCTGGAAGACAAGGGGCCGGATACCGAGGAAACCCCAGAGGATTGAGTTGGCGTCCCATTCCCTCGCCACCCCAGCGTTCGGAAAAGCCGATCTTTCGA
>NZ_JBEKXH010000286.1:0-8485 GCF_049512235.1 Bradyrhizobium sp. | reverse complement strand
GGCAGCGCCGCGTAATCATCCGCCATCCCACCGCCGCCTGGAGAAGCGGACGGGGATGCCGCGACCGGCGCTGCGATCGAGGCCGGCGCCGAAAGGCTCATCGGCGTGCCCGGATCAAGCGACAACAATCCCGGTGTTGCCGAAGCCCGCTGCGGATCTACCGCGTAGATCGGGGCGGACGGAACTGCCGCGCCGGCGGTGGGAAACGGCAGCGCGGACGATCCCGGATTGTGATTGGGCGTGAGCGGAGGCGTCGCCGTCGGTACGCCTGGGATCGATGCGTAGATCGGTTCGGCCGCAAACAGCGGGGCCGATGGCATCGCGGCTCCCGGCGAGGTGACGGGATTGGCAGGATGCGCGGAAAAGAACGCATTGGCCATGCGCGCGATCAGTGCAGGATCGGGCGTGGCGGCGAGCGCCGCCTCCGTCTGCTCGAGCGGCGCGGTCCCCGACAGATCGCCGGGCGAGGGGCCGGTGGCGATATCAGGCGTATTCATGATAATTGCCGACTTCGACGCCTTCGAGCACGCCGAGCGCGTCCTCGGTGAGGACCGCCAGCGAACAGTATAGCGAGATCAAATAGGACGCGATCGCCTTGCGGTTGATGCCCATGAAGCGAACCGAGAGGCTTGGCGTGACTTCGCCGGGAACGCCGGGCTGGAACAGCCCGACGACGCCCTGCTTCTTTTCGCCTGTGCGCAGCAGCAGAATCTTGGTCTTGCCGGCTTCGTCGAACGGGACCTTGTCGGATGGCACCAGCGGCAGGCCGCGCCAGGTCAGGAACGGCGAGCCGAACATCGTGATTGTCGGCGGCGGCACGCCGCGCCGGGTACATTCGCGGCCAAACGCGGCGATGGCGCGCGGATGCGCCAGAAAGAAAGCGGGCTCCTTCCAAACCTTCGCGATTAGTTCATCGAGATCGTCGGGGGTCGGAGGGCCCTTGCGGGTCGAGATCTTCATCGATGACGCAGTGTTGGCCAGCAAGCCGTATTCCGGATTGTTAATGAGTTCGCCTTCCTGACGTTCCTTCACCTTCTCGATCAAGAGACGAAGCTGCTCCTGAATCTGGTCGAACGGATGGCTGTAGAGGTCGGAAACCCGGGTCTGCACGTCGAGAACGGTCGTTACCGCGTTGAGGAAATATTCGCGCGGCTGCTCTTCGTAGTCGACGAAGGTCTCCGGGAGGTCGGCGTCGCGATCGCGCGGCGGGCTGCATTGCACATCCAGCGATTCCGCCGAGGTGGCGCCGCGCGTCTCCTTGACCCGGTTGAGCCGAAAAATGCCGGCTTCGACCGGCGTCCATTGCAGCAGCGGCACCAGCCAGCGCGGGGAAATGCCGCCCCACTGCGCACGGGTCTTGGTGGCATTGGCAAGCTGCCGGGCGGCGCTTTCGGCCAGTGTGTTGCGGACTTCGGTATCAGACATCGGAAGGGTTCTCCGTGACGCGCTGCGGTAAGGTATGGCTGGAAGGGAGTTGGAGTTTTTATCTAACTATCGATCACTTCTTGCAAGAACATCCCAAAGATAGTCTATTGAAAAGGAGCATTTTCCTCTGTGATAGCGGATACTCGCTGAGCATATTGGACGATGCGTTCAGCGCGTGAGTTCTACGGCTGTTGTAGGACCCGGAGTGATGAAGCCCGATTGCGTTCGCAGCCTCATGCTTGCAAGTTTAGGGAGCCGTATTGACGGCCAGGTACCCCATAGCCATGCCGCGAAGCGCGGCCGCATCGGTTTTGTCTCCGCCGCCGCAGATCGCTGAAACAAACCTGCTGTAAAACAGGGGGGATTGTAATGCCTGTCGTTTTCTTTGGTAGCCGATTGCCAGCAGCCCTTGATCCGGTAAGCCTGCTCGGCATGCAAGATGGCTCAGCCAAATTTGAAAGCGTTGGCAAAACGCCGGGAAATGATCGTGCGCCGATCGATCCCGCCGTCGATCTGTCGCGGATTGTAGGGAGGAATTTGCGGAGGTTGCGCATACGCCAGGGTCATTCGCTGGAACGGCTTGCCAAGCATTCAGGTGTCAGTCGCGCGATGCTCGGGCAAATCGAGACCGGGAAGAGCACGCCCACGATCGGCTTGCTGTGGAAGGTGGCGACCGCGCTGGAGGTGCCTTTTGCAAGTCTGATTGCCGCCGATGCTGCGCGTGGAAATCTGGTTTTCCGGCGCGTGAATGCCAAGCTATTGTCCTCAAATCAGGGGCGGTTCACATCCCGTGCCCTGTTTCCGTTCGACGGCGAAAGGCATGTTGAATTCTACGAGCTGAGGCTTTCGCCGCTCCATCGCGAGGATGCGGATGCGCATGCATCCGGCACGCGTGAAAACCTGATTGTAGCGAAAGGAGCCGTTGAAATCATTTCAGGATCCGAGCCTCCGGTTGCTCTCGGGGAGGGCGATGCCCTCGTGTTCGAAGCGGACGTCCCCCATAGCTATCGCAATCTGGGCGAAGAGGAAGCCATCCTGTTCCTGGTCATGACCTACATCGAGGCAGTCGGCTGAATATTTGCCCGTACCGAAACGACAAAGGAGTTTAGCTCGTGATCCTTCTCCGCCGGCCCTGTCCACGCGCCGGTTACAGAAATTTCGCTTGTCTGTTTCTCCCTCCCGACGTTCTGCGCTCGGCATTCTTGCTGGAGGCTTGATTGTGGGCGGCGCGCCAGCCGAAGTCTAAGCCAGGCACAGACCTGCATTTCAGCGGTACCGCTCCGTGTCGCCTACTGCAAGGGCGGATGGCGCCGCAGTTGATGCAGGCCGCTGTCGAAGAGAATATGCTCTAAGAACCTCAACGGCGATGCCGCAGCGGACGCCGATATTAAATCAGGCCGGGACGTCCTGGACCGTCGAGGAACTGGCGCAATGGGGCGGCGTTGGCGGGCTCGGTCCGGTGTTTGTCGGTTCGCCATCGACGGTCGCCGATATCCTGCAGGAGTGGGTCGAGGAGACCGATGTTGACGGCTCAGATCTTGCCTATGCGGTGACGCCGGAGATCTTCGAGGACGTGGTCAATTTCCTGGTGCCGGAGTTGCAGAAGCGCGGCGCCTATCCGATTGGCGATCGTCCCGGGACCCTACTCGAGAAGTTGTTCGGTGAGGGACCGTATCTGCCGTCCAGTCGTCGTGCCGCGGCCTACCGAGATATCCAGGCGGTCAAGCGCGAGGCCAGTGAGGCGGCAGGCTCAGCCCATCGCATGCCGCCCCGCGTCGCGCCTTACGCCGCTCTCAGCGGCCATGGTTCGAGCCGGTGCCTCGCGCGCTTGGCGGCCGGGCGCTTCAGTCAATTCATAGAGCTCGATCTCGCGCTCGGCTGCGGCAAATCCGCGCTCGTCGAACTCGGTGGCGACAAGCCGATAGTCGGCGCTGGCGTCGCCGCACTTTTCCGTGGTGAAGCGCCGGCCCAGCCTCCTGCCGTGAACGATATTGAAATACATCGCCGCGTACTCGTCCTCCAGCTGCAGCAAGCAAGGCAGTTCTTCCGACTGTGCGTTAAGATGACGAACGACGTAGAGAGGCATCTTGGGGTATCCCCTTCATTGACGCATGCGCGATGCCGCGTGAAATAGGCAGGTCCGGATCAGCCAAGCGCCCATGCTGGTCGACCTCTCCCTCGGATTTTCGGTCTTGACGATCTCGCGGCTGTCCGGGTCAACCTCAAGCCTAGGTAAAACCCGATGGCAGTCAACGAAATGGTTCACTGAAAAATCGAGTCCGCGGGCAACAAACATCCCGCGTCGTGGACCGCGGAAGAATGTTTCTGCCGGTCGCCGGCAGCGACATGCGCTCTGAGCCCACATCAAAGCAGCCGGTTCGGATCGATGGCGAACGGCCCATTACGCCGCAACCGTGTCATTGCGTGGTGATATTGCCGTGGAGATAATCTCTCCGTTCGCCATCACATTCAAAATTCCATTTCATTGACGATCGGGATGCTGCCGCGCATCATTGCGACGCTACGCGACCGGGCGAGATCTGGGAAAGCTCGCCGGGATTGAACCGAAACTGATGATCATCAGTGTGGAACAGGACCGGGCCGCAGCTGCTAGCGCTGCGCCGAGGTCGGTTGTTTGCCGCTTCCAGGCAGGAGAAGATGATGACCAAAGATGCGAAGCAGGACAAGACGCTGCTGGACCGCCGCACGCTGTTGCGCGTCGGCGCCGCGGCGGCGGTGGCAGCGCCGATCGGCGTATTCGGCGCGCAGGCCTTTCCGCTCCGCGCCGCGGCGCCGGCGATAGATTTCTCGCAGTTTCCGCTCTGCAAGACGGCTTCCGAGGCTGCGCCGCTGCCGGGCGCGCCGCGCAAACTGAAACTGTCCTGGAACGCGGGAGCGGTGTGTCTGGCGCCGCTGCCGGTGGCGATCGATCACGGTTTTTTCCAGAAGCAGAATCTGGACGTCGAGTTGGTCAACTACAGCGGTTCGACCGACCAGTTGCTGGAGGCGATCGCAACCGGCAAGACCGATGCGGGCCTCGGCATGGCGCTGCGCTGGCTGAAGCCGCTGGAGCAGGGCTTCGACGTCAAGATCGCGGCGGGCACCCATGGCGGTTGCATGCGCGTGTTGTCGCGCACCGATTCGGGCGTCGACAAGCTCGCCGACCTCAAGGGCAAGATCGTCGCGGTGAGCGACCTCGGAGGGCCGGACAAGAACTTCTTCTCGATCCAGCTCGCCAAGCAGGGCATCGATCCCACCAAGGATGTCGACTGGCGGGTGTATCCACAAAACCTGTTGCAGCTGGCGGTGGTGAAGGGCGAGGTCCAGGCCTTCCTGTCGTCTGATCCGCTCGCCTATCTCTGGCTCAAGGACCCCGCCTACAAGGAAGTCGCCTCCAACCTCGACGGCGATTACAAGGACATGACCTGCTGCATCGTCGGCCTGCGCGGCAGCCTGGTGCGCGACGAGCCGCAAGTGGCGCGCGCCATCACCCAGGCGCTGCTGGATTCGGCGATGTTCACGTCGCAAAATCCCGACAAGGCCGCGGCCTCGTTCCAGCCCTATGCGCCGAAGCAAGCGTCGCTGCAGGACCTGGAGGCGATGGTTCGCTATCACACCCATCACCATCATCCCACCGGCGCCGTGCTGAAACAGGAACTGAAGGCCTATGCGGACGATCTGAAGCTTGTCTCGGTCTTCAAGCCAAGTACCGATACGACGAAATTCGCGGAGCGTGTTTATGTCGACGTATTCGGCGTCTAAGACGGTCGCGCTGCCGCAGTCGGCGGAGGAGGGCGCGGCGTTTGCGGGACGGCCGTTGTCGCTTCCGGCGTCGGTTCTGGCCAACGGCACCGGCATCTTCGCCAGTCTGGCCTGGGTCGCCTTCGGATTGTCCTGCCTATGGTGGGAAGATTTGGGCGACTGGTCGCGGACCCATGGTCTGGCGATCGCGGCCTTTGTGATTGGCGGCGGCATCCTGGTTGCGACCTCAGCTG
This sequence comes from Bradyrhizobium sp., assembly GCF_049512235.1. GTDB lineage: Bacteria > Pseudomonadota > Alphaproteobacteria > Rhizobiales > Xanthobacteraceae > Bradyrhizobium. Next base: position 3,065 of record NZ_JBEKXH010000286.1, on the reverse strand, counting down.
CGAAATGGTTGGGGCGTGTCGGTGCCGGGCTAAAGACGCGGGTGCCATGGCTGCTGGCGCTCGGCCTGTTCCTGACGCTATGGGAGGTCGCGACCGCCAAATTCGCCTGGCTGCCGCTGCCGTTCTTTCCGCCGCCGCAGGCGATCATCGAGGTCTATACCGACGATCTGCCGAAGCTGCTCGCCAGTGTCTGGGCATCCGTCAAGCTTCAGCTCGGCGGCTATGCGATCGGCGCGGCCGTCGGCTTCCTGACCGGCGTCTCCATCGGATGGTCGCGCAGCGTCGGCTACTGGGTGCATCCGCTGCTCCGCTTCATCGGACCGGTGCCGCCGACGGCATGGCTGCCGTTCGCGTTCTTCACCTTTCCCTCGAGCTGGAGTGCCAGCACCTTTCTGATCGCGCTGGCGACCGGTTTTCCGGTCACGGTGTTGACCTGGTCCGGCGTGGCCAGCGTCAGCAACGGCTATTACGACGTGGCGCGGACGCTGGGCGCCAAGCCCTCCTTCCTGGTGCTGAAGGTGGCGATCCCCGCGGCGCTGCCCCACGTCTTCGTCGGGCTGTTCATGGGCCTCGGAGCGTCCTTCGCGGTCGTGGTCGTCGCCGAGATGATCGGCGTCAAGGCCGGACTCGGCTGGTATCTGCAGTGGGCGCAGGGATGGGCGGCCTACTCCAACATGTATGCCGCGCTGATCGTGATGTCCTTGTTGTGCACCGGCGCGATCACCCTGTTGTTTACGATCCGCGACCACCTGCTGGTCTGGCAGAAAGGTGTCGTCAAATGGTAGCGCTGGCGAAGGCCGATGCGGCGCCGGTTGTGGCCGGTGCTGCGCTCGATATCGAAGGCGTCAGCCATGCCTTCGACATCGACGGCGCGGTGCTTCCCGTGCTGGAAGACATCAGCTTCAGCCTCAGGCCCGGCGAATTCGTCGCGCTCTTGGGTCCGTCCGGATGCGGCAAATCGACGTTGCTGCGGCTGGTCGCGGGACTGGAGCCGCCCCGATCCGGCACGCTGCGCGAAGACGGCGAGCCGATCACGCGTCCGTTTCCCTCCCGCGTCGTGGTGTTTCAGGATCCGACGCTATTTCCGTGGCGCAACGTCGCGGACAATGTCGCGCTCGGCCTGGAGGCGCAGGGCATCTTGAAGCGCCAGCGACACCGCGTCGATGCCGCCATCGATCTCGTTGGATTGTCCGGCTTCCGCAATGCCTATCCGCATCAGCTGTCCGGCGGCATGGCGCAGCGGGTGGCGCTGGCGCGGGCGCTGGTCAACGACCCCAAGATCCTCATTCTCGACGAACCTCTCGGCAAGCTCGACTCGCTGACGCGGATTGCGATGCAGGCGGAACTGGCGTCGCTGTGGCAACGCAGCGGGTTCACGACGCTGCTGGTGACCCATGACGTCGAGGAGGCGGTGTATCTCGCCAATCGCGTCGTCGTGTTCTCTGACCGGCCGGCGCGGATCAAGGCCGATATTGCGGTCGATCGTCCCTATCCACGGCACCGCGGCGATCCCGCGCTCGCGGAGTTGCGCCGTCGTATTCTCGGCCTGCTCGGATTGGACGCCACATGGTGAGTGCGCAGGGCAGCTCGATCCGTGACGAAGGCCCGCCGGACGGCGCTCCCCGCCTATTCGAGCGCGCCAATGCGCTGGCTTTACAATTCGCGGCACGCGCGGCCCAGCACGATCGCGACGCGAGCTTTCCGTTCGAGAATTTCGCTGAATTGTCGGAGGCGGGACTGCTGGCGCTGACCGTCCCCGCCGCGCTCGGCGGCGCCGGCGCCGGGGCGCTCGATGCCGCCCGTATCATCAATATCTTCGGCAAGGCCGATCCGTCGACGGCGCTGGTGCTGTCGATGCATTACATCCAGCATCTGGTGATGGCGCGGAGTTCGCGCTGGCCGGCCCGGCTCGCGCGCAAGCTGGCGCGGGAAACCGTCGAGGGCGTGGCGCTGATCAACGCGCTGCGGGTCGAGCCCGATCTGGGCTCGCCGTCGCGCGGCGGCCTGCCCGAGACCATCGCCCGCCGGACCGAGACCGGATGGCGGCTCAGCGGCCGCAAGATCTATTCGACCGGGGCGCCGATCCTGAAATGGTACGCGGTGTGGGCGAGGACCGATGAGCCGGAGCTGCGCGTCGGTCTGTTTCTCGTTCCCGCGGGATTGCCGGGAACGCGCATCGTGGAGACCTGGGATCATCTCGGGCTGCGCGCCAGCGGCAGCCACGACGTGCTGTTCGACGACGTCGTCTTCCCGCTCGACCACGAGATCGATGTTCGTAAACCGGAAGACTGGCAGGTGGTCGATTTCACCCAGGCCACCGTGCATGCGATCTTCATCGCCGCGATCTACGATGGCGTCGCGCGGGCCGCGCGCGACTGGCTGATCGGGTTTCTGAGGCAGCGGGTGCCGTCGAACCTCGGGGCGTCGCTGGCCACGCTGCCGCGGGTCCAGGAAGTGGTCGGCGCCATCGAGGCGCGCCTTGCGGTCAACGCGCGGCTGATCGAAAGCTTCGCCGGAGATTTTGATGACGGCTGTTCGCTGACCGCCGCCGAATCCAACATCATCAAGCTCGTCGTCACCAACAACGCCGTCGCCGTCGTCGAGCACGCGCTGGCGCTCACCAGCAATCACGGCCTTTCCCGCGCCAATCCGCTGGAGCGGCACTATCGCGATGTGCTGTGCGGCCGTGTCCATACGCCGCAGGATGACGCCACCCGAATCCAGGTCGGCCGGCTGGCGCTGGGCCTCTGAACCAAATGTCGAAAGCCATCGGAGCAGGACATGACAATCGAATTCATCGGGTTCATCGGAAACAATAATGCTTCCGAGACCATCGTGCGGACCGGCCCGGTGCTCGATCGCCATCACATCGAGACGGTGGCAAAAGCCCATGAGAATGCCGGCTTCGACCGGGCGCTGCTCGCCTTTCATTCCACCACGCCGGACAGCCTGCAGGTCGGCCAGCATGTGTTGGGGATCACCGATCGGCTCAAGGTCCTGATCGCGCAGCGGCCGGGCTTTACCTCGCCGACCCTGATCGCGCGGCAACTGGCGACCATCGATCA
>NZ_JBEKXH010000285.1:0-8566 GCF_049512235.1 Bradyrhizobium sp. | reverse complement strand
TGCTGCGGTCGTCGTTCCAGCCCCATTTGGTCAGCAGGCCGGGCTTGAAGGACAGGTCCGGCGCCTGGCCAATGTAGGGATCGAAGATCGCCTGATAGATCGACTGGATGGTCGGATTGACCGCGGATAATCCGATGGTCGGATCGAACGACGGCAGATTGACATTGTAGGCGATGGTCACCGTATCGGCGGCGGCTTGCGCGGCGCCGCCGAGCAGGCCGGAGGTGAGCGGCAAGGCGGCGGCGCCGGCCAGTTGCAGGACCGTGCGACGCGAAAGCGCGGATGACACCATGATCATTACTCCATATGCGAGAACGGCGCCCGGGAGCGGGCGCCGATGACTGAATGCGATTATTCGGCGGCCCGCGGCGCGCTTTCGGCCCAGCGCGCCATCAACGCGTTGGACGGCAGCGTCTCGTCGACGAGTTTCTTCGCCGTCGCCACGCCGGCCACGGGGAGCCGGGCGGCATCGAGGAGCCCGATCTGCACCAGCACCGAAGCCTGATCCCAGTAGATGTGTTCGTTGTAAAGCTTGTCGCCGCGGAAGCGGACGATCGCGACCAGCGGAATTTCCACATATTTGCCGGTCGGCTTGACGCCGGGCAGCATCCAGTCGATCTCGATGTCGTGGGTGAAGCAGAACAGCATCTCGTCGACCACGCGGTCGGCGCCGATGGTCCGCGAGATCGGGATCAGCTTGGTATCCACCGGCGTCTTTGGGATGAAATGGTTGGCGTAAAAGCGCAAGAGGTCGCGATAGCCGACCCCGCCGGTCATGGTCGGGATGTGATTGACATAGGGCTCCGCCACCATGGTCGCCATGGTCGCTTCGGCCGAGCGCACCCCGAATTCCAGTTCGGTGTGGCGGTCCCACAGCGACGACAGGTCGTAATGCGGCCCCAGCACCTTGCGGAACAGCGCGATCGAGCGCGAATGCGCCATCAATGTCGCGGGCTTGTTGAAGCTTACGCGCTCCGGCGCGGCGAAGGCATGGTCGCAGCCGGGATAGAGATAGCACTCGACGTCCGCACGGCTGGCGAAGGCCGCCTTGATCTGCTCCCGCGCCTCCGGCGGCGCGAAGCGATCGAGCTCGGCGAAATGGAACACCATCGGACAGGTCATCTGCGCGGCCTCGCCGAGATCCGCCTCGATGCCGACACCGTAATAGGACACCGCGCAATCGACGTCGGTGCGCGCCGCCACCAGATAGGCGAGCTTGCCGCCGAGACAGAAGCCGAGCGCACCGACCTTGCCGGCGCATTCGCTGCGCGCCCGCAATACTTTCAGCGCGTCGGCGGAGTCCTTGATCGACTGGTTGGCGTCGAAGCGCTGATAATAGCCGAACGCCTTGTTGAAATCGGCCTCGGAATAGCCGAGCTCGATGCCCGGCTCGAGGCGCCAGAACAGGTCCGGCGCCAGCACGACGTAACCCTCTTCGGCATAATAATCGGCGACCTCGCGCATCGAGGCATTGACGCCGAAGATCTCCTGCAAGAGCAGGATGCCGGGGCCGGATCCCGATGCCGGAACCGCAAGATATCCCCTGAAGGTGCCGCCATCCGCGGCGGCGATATCAATCCATTGTCCTGCCATGGTCCGAGCCCCGTCCGAAAACCCGTACGCCAGTATCTGGCTATGCACCCTGGATGGCCATAACTCAATCCGGCGCGATAAGCTAGTTCATCGTGATTTCTTAATCGAGGGAGTGAAGCGATGGCTGAAGAAACGATCGGCTTTGTTGGAACGGGCCGAATGGGCGGGCCGATGGCCGGGCGATTACTCGACGCCGGCTATTCGTTGTCGGTTTACGACACCGAGAGCGAAGCAACCGGACCGCTCGTTGCGCGCGGCGCGCGACTGGCAAAATCGCCCGCCGAGGTTGCATCTACGGCGGATATCGTGCTGACCAGCCTGCCGACCCCTGACATCGTCAAGGCGGTCGCGCTCGGTCCCGACGGCATTGTTGCGGGAAGCCGCGCCAGCATCATGATCGATCTGTCCACCACCGGACCCGGCGCGGCCAGGCTGGTCGCGGAAGGGTTCAAGCCGAGGCGGCTGACGCTGGTCGACGCTCCCGTCAGCGGCGGCATCAAGGGCGCGGTGAACGGTACGCTCGCGGTCATGGTGTCCTGCCCGAAAGCAACCTATGACACCGTCGAACCGATCCTGAAGAACTTCGGAAAGCTGTTTTATACCGGAGACAAGCCGGGTACGGCGCAAACCGCAAAACTCGCCAACAACCTGATGGCGGCAGCGGCCCTTGTGATCACCTCGGAAGCCGTTGCGATGGGCGTCAAGGGCGGCGTCGACGCCAGGGTGCTGATCGATATCATCAATGCCAGCAGCGGGCGTAACAGCGCCTCCGAAGACAAGTTCCCCCGCGCGGTGCTTCCCGGCACCTTCGATTTCGGCTTCAGCACCGGCCTTTCCTACAAGGACGTGCGGCTTTGCGTCGATGAAGCCGAGGCAATGGGCGTTCCGATGGTCTGCGGTTCTGCGGTCCGCCAGATGCTCGCGATTACCAACGCCAAATATGGCCCGTCATCCGACTTCACGTCGATCGCGAAAGTCCTCGAGGAATGGGCCGGAGTGGAAATGCGCGGCTAGTTTCGAAAGGCCGAAGGATATCATTCGTCGCGCCGCGCTTCGAGCTCGCGCTGCGCCTCCGCCAGCGCCGAAGGCTCGACCAACAGGCCCTGCCGTTCGTAGCGGCGGCGACTGCGGCTGAAGCGCACGACGACGGCACATCTTGTGCTTTTCGCCTTCGCCCGCCGCGACAACAGCGCATCGCCCGCCGGCAGGAACTCGAGATCGGCAAGGCCCACGCATGCGAGACAGGCCGGGCCGGGATTTTCCATCATCAGGAAGTTGCCGGTGGCGCCGCAACGGTGGCAAGTCCATTCGCGGTTCAAGGGCTGGACCACCACCAGTTCCGGCGCCTGGCTTGCTTTCTCCGCGAGGCGTTCGCGTTTCCGTTCCGAAAGCTCCGGCGAAACCCAATGGGTCCGGTACTGCGCCTCGATCTCATGGTCGCCGCTTTCGCTGAAGCGTAGACTCTCGCGCTGCGGGGTACGCGCGACGTAGTCCGTCGGGCTCGCGGACAGGCCTGTTGCGGCCGCCCAGGACCGAAACAGCTTCATGGCCTCCCATATCCGCGCCGGGTTGGTTTGCACCGCCTGCTCGAGGTAGTCGATCTGCCCCCGCCGCCATTGTTCCATCTTCCCGGCATCGAGCCACCTGATCCCGATCAGCACGTCGATAGGGCTGACATAACCTTGGGCAGCCAGCGCCGCTTCGGCGGCCTTGACGATGCGCTCGGCGAGAGCTGCTTTATTCTTCGGGTCCATCGTTGCGTAAATCTCGTGGTGGCGCCGGCGGTGCTCCGGCCATCATCCATCAAGCCATTCCAGATTTGCAAGGTCCTGGCGATGTCGCTTTGCCGAATCCTGAGAACGTCAGCACCACGGGACTGGTCATCGGCCGCGATCGCGGGATGAAGCCGGTCGCGGTCCCCCCCCGCTACGCGAGCCCACCATCGACCACGAAGCACTGGCGCGTGATGCGCTGACTGTCGTCGGAGGCGAGGTACAGCGCCATGGCTGCGATGTCGTCGGGCGTCACGGCATCGGGAATGGCCTGACGGGCGCGAAATTCGTCGATTTCGCGCTCGTCCGGGTACCACAGCCGGCGCTGGCGCTCGGTGATCACCATGCCCGGCGCGATGGCGTTGACGCGAATGCGGTCGGGTCCGACCAGCCGGGCCAGCGAGTTGGTGAAACCTACGATCGCCGCCTTGGCCGCGGCGTAAGCCGTCAGCGCCGGTGCGCCGCGCATCCAGGCGATCGATGACATGTTGATGATCGAACCGCCGCCTCGCGCCTGCATCTGCGGCACCACGGCCTGAGCGGCAAAGAAAACGTGACGCAGGTTGACGCCGATCATCCAGTCGAATTCTTCGGGCGTCACCTCGGAAAGCACCTGGCGCTGGTCGTTGGCGGCGTTGTTCACCAGCACCGCGGCGTCGCCGAGCGCGGCACGAATCTCGGCCAACGCGCGGCGCAAGGCTTCGATATCCAGCAGATCGCAGGGCACCAACAGCGGCGCTGTGCCGCAGGCGCTGGCGACGTCCCGCGCCAGCGCCGTGCCGGCATCGGCGTCGATGTCGAGGAAGGCCACCCGGGCCTTCTGGGCGGCGAAGGCCCGCACCAACGCCGCGCCGATGCCGCTGGCGCCTCCGGTGATCAACACGACCCGGCCCGCGAGGCCGGCATAGTCTGTCTGGGTCATGCGATGAGACGCTCCGTCTTCGGGTCGAACAGGCAGATGCGGCGTGTATCGAGCGCGAAGGCTGTAAGCGCACCCGGCTTGGGCCGGATGTCGGGCGAGATCCGCGCCAGTACCGGCTCGCCGCCGAGCCGCAGCAATACGACCGTCTCCGCGCCGGTCGGCTCGATCATCTCCACCGGCGCGTGGACCACGATCGGCGCCTCCGAGGTGTCGCCGAAGACGCGGCCGGACTCGGCGATGCATTCCGGCCTGATGCCAAGCACCACTTCGCGGCCAAGAAAGGCCGCGGCCGCGTCGTATCCGCGCAGGCGCAGGCGGACCTCATCCGGCCGCCCGGCGCCGATCACGACCTGCGGCGCGCCATCTTCCGCTACAAGCCGTGCCGGCATGGTGTTCATCGGCGGCGAGCCCATGAAGCGTGCCACGAACAGATTGGCCGGATATCGGTAGATCGTATCCGGGTCGGCGAATTGCTGCACCTCGCCCTGGTACATCACCGCGATCCGCGTTGCCATCGTCATCGCCTCGATCTGGTCGTGGGTGACGTAGACGATGGTGGCGCCGATGCGCTGATGCAGCCGCTTGATCTCCATCCGCATCTCGACCCGCAGCTTGGCGTCGAGATTGGAGAGCGGTTCGTCGAACAGGAACAAGAGCGGATCCCGCACCAAGGCGCGCCCCATCGCCACGCGCTGGCGCTGGCCGCCGGAAAGCTGCGACGGCCGGCGCTCGAGCAGCGGCTCGATCTGCAGCAGCCGGGCAACATGGGCCACGGCCGCATCCTGCTGCGGCTTGGGGACATGACGGCATTCCATACCGAATGTGATGTTCTGGCGCACGCTCATCGAGGGATAGAGCGCATAGGACTGGAACACCATGGCGATGTCGCGGTCCTTCGGCTCGATATCGTTGACCATCCGTCCACCGATTTCCACGGTCCCCGCGCTGGCCCGCTCCAGCCCGGCAACGATATTGAGCAGCGTGGATTTGCCGCAGCCCGATGGTCCGACCAGCACGGTGAATTCGCCGCTTTCGATGTCGATGTCGATGTTCTTCAGCACCTCGAGACGGGCGAAGCGCTTCGACAGGCCGCGGATGCTCAGGGCTGCCATGATGACACCGTCACTTCACGGCTCCCGCGGTGAGGCCACGCAGGAAATACCGTCCGCCAAACAGATAGACCACGAGCGTCGGCAAGGCCGCGATCAGCACGGCGGCGCTTTGTTCGCCGTACATCGGTTCGCTGGTGATCGCGGCGCTGAGCGCGATCAACGCCGCCGTGACCGGCTGGTTTGCGCCGGAGGTGAAGGTGACGCCAAACAGGAACTCGTTCCAGATTCCGGTAAACTGGAAGATCACGGTCACGATCAGTATCGGAGGCGAGAGCGGCCATACGATCCGCCAGAAGATCCGGAAGAAGCCCGCGCCGTCGATGCGCGCCGCTTTCAAAAGGTCCGGCGGGATGCTGACATAATAGTTGCGACAGAACAGCGTCGTGAAGCTCATGCCCTGGACGGTGTGGATCAGGATCAGGCCGGCGATGGTGTTCATCAGCCTGAGATCGCGCAGCACGACCACCCACGGGATCAGTTTCATTTGCTCCGGCAGGAACACGCCGAGCGCCACCAGCCCGAAAATGACCCGATCGCCGCGAAAGCGCCAGAGCGCGATCGAGTAGCCGGCAAGTGCCCCGAGCAGGGTGGAGAGGATGGTGGCAGGGATGGCCAAGGTGAAGGAATTGAGCATGTAGGGCTCGATGCCCCAGCAATGCTCGGCCATGCAGAACTGGTTCCATGCCTGGGCGTAGTTGGCAAAGCTCAGGTGGCGCGGCCAGCCGATCATCGAGGTGGCGGCGATCTCCTGGCTGGAGCGCAGCGAGTTCACGACCACGACGCCCAACGGTACCAGGAACAATAGCGCCAGCACGATCAGCGCGGCGTAGATGATCAGCCGGGCCCGCTTCATGCCCGGGCCTGCCGTTGCCGCCGCCAACGCACATAGATTCCATAAGGCGCCAGCACCACGACCAGCGACAGCAGCATCAGCACCGCGGCCGCCGAGCCGCGCCCGAGTTCGCCGCGCTGGAACATGAAGTCATAGACGACGAGGGTCGGCAGCATGGTGGAGATGCCTGGCCCGCCCCCGGTCAGCGCCCGGACCAGGTCGAACGTCTTGATCGCCGACTGCAGCAGGATCACGAACACCGTGACAAAAATCGGCCAGATCGTCGGCAGCAACACCCGGCGGTACATCCGCCATGGTCCGGCACCGTCGATCTGCGCGGCCTTGATCAGGTCCCCGTCCAGCGAGCGCAATCCGGCCAGGAACAGGGCCATGGCAAATCCGGCGCCTTGCCAGACGCCGGCCAGGATCAAGGTGTAGATCGCCTTGTCCGACTGCACCAGCCAGTCGAACCGGAAATCGAGCCAGCCGAGATCGTGCACCAGTTTCTGGATGCCGATCCCGGGATTGAGCAGCCAGCTCCAGACCGTGCCGGTGACCACGAAGGAAACCGCCAAGGGATAGAGAAAGATCGTGCGCAGCGCATTCTCGCCGCGCACGCGTTGATCGAGCAGGATGGCCAGCAACAATCCGAGCGCCATCGTCAGCAGCACGAAGCCGAGGCCGAAGATCACCAAATTGACATAGGCGATCTGAAAGTTCGCCGTCCGGGTCACCGCCCGGTAGTTGCGCAGACCGACCCATGAATAGTCCGGCATTAAGCTCGATGCGGTGAAGGAGACCCAGCTCGTCCACAACGTGAACACTACGACGTGCCCGGCAGCAACCAGCAACGGCAGCCAGATGGCAAGCCCGGTCAGGACGCCGCCGAGGCGGCGACGCCAAAGGCCCGCGGCCTGCTCGCTCCCCGCATAGGGCTCGCGTGCCTGCAGCGCCGGGATCGTTGCCATGGACAGGATCCTACTGCGCGCTGGCTACCGCCTCGACCAGCCGCTTCTGTCCTTCGGCGGCGGGGATGGCGCGGTTGTGCACATACTCCGTCAGCACATCGATCATGGCCGCGGTAATGCCGTTCGGTTGCGCCATGTTGTGCGCGAGGCTCAGCAGCACGCGATCCCCGGCGATCGCGTCGCGCAGATTCTGCGCCGAGTTGCGCTGTCCATCGGTAAAGCCCGGCGCCGCCAGATCGACATCGGTGCGCGCCGGTATCGAGCCGGTGATCTTCGAATACATCTCCTGCGTCGACGGCTGCATGACGGTCGCGGCGAACAATTTCTGCCCGGCCTCGAGATCGGCCGCCTTCGGCTGCCAGAAGATGAAACAGTCGGCGTTGAGGTCGAAGCATGGCGGACCCTTCGCCTGCGGGGCCGGTCCGCTGCTGAAATCCGCCTCCGTCGCGCCGGCGCGCAACAGATTGCCTTGCGCCCAGCCCCCCATCAGCACCATGCCCATGTCACCCCTGACAAAAGCCGGCAGATTCACCGCCCAGCCCTGCGCCGCGATGTTCGGGTTCATCCAGTTGGCAAGTTTGCGCAGTTGTTCGAACGCCGCCAGCACTTCCTGGCTCCTGAGCGCATCGACATCGAGTTGCATGAGGGCGCGGCGATAGATTTCAGGACTGATGCCGGCGAGCGCGATCTCGAATTTCATCCCGTCATCATAGCGGATACCGCCATTGGCCAGGGGAATCATGCCTGCGGCCTGCATCTTTTCCGCCATGTCATTGAATTCCGCCCAGGACGTCGGCGCCTTGGTCACGCCGGCACGCTGCATGCCCTTGGTGGAGAGAAACAGCGTGTTGAGCCGATAGACCTGCAGCGGCAGCGCGATCCAGTGCCCCGCCGGCTGGCAGCTCTTGGCGAGTTCCGCCGGAACCTTGTCGGCAAAGCCGGCCGTCTTTACCCACGGGCTGATGTCGACGGTCGGCGCGATCTTAGACCATGCGGCGATTTCGGGACCTTTGAGCTGCGAGATCGCGGGCGGATCGCCGGCAATGATCTGCGCGCGCAGCTTGTTCATCATGTCGGTGGTGAAGCCGGGAACGGGATTATGCTGCCAGATTCCGCCACGTTCCTCGAACAGCTTGCCGAGCGCGGAGATCGCGGCGCCATCGCTGCCGGCGGCCCATTGCGAGATGGCGGTTATTCGCGGCTTCAGCGCGCCCTGCGCGCGGGCCAGCGCAGGCAGTGCCAGCGCGGCAGCGGAACCAGCGAGCAGGCGACGCCTGGTAGTCATTGGCATGGCTTGTTCCTCCCGACTTCAGACATTTGACGCGTATAGACCGCGCCGCTCATTCCAGGCGCAGCCGCGACGGCTG
>NZ_JBEKXH010000284.1:0-8623 GCF_049512235.1 Bradyrhizobium sp. | reverse complement strand
GCGCGTTCGCGCGCCCGATTGGCTCGCAACGACGAACCAGGAGCCTTATCAGCCCTATTCAATGCGGTACGGCTGATGAGGCGGAGAAACGTCGTTGGTGGGCTTACGGCGTTCGCGGCAGCTGCAACCTTCCCGAAGCCTTCCATCGCACAATCCGCCGCGGGCATCGTCGTGATCGGCGGCGGGTTCGGCGGCGCCAGTTGCGCGCGCGCGCTGCGGCGGATCGATACCAAACTCAGGGTTACGCTGATCGAACCGAACCGGATTTTTACCGCCTGTCCGTTCAGCAACGAGGTCATCGCTGGCCTGCGGGAGATCGAAGCGCAGCAATTCACCTATGACAGGATCGTGGCCGAGGGCATCTCCGTCGTCGCCGAGGCGGCGGTGAAGATCGATCCGCAAACGCGCGTGATCGCTCTCGCCGGCGGCCAGGCGCTCCATTACGACCGTCTGGTGCTGGCGCCCGGCATCGACCTGCGGTTCGACGCATGGCCCGGCTATGACGAGGCCGCGAGCGCAATCATGCCGCATGCCTGGAAGGCAGGGCCGCAGACCCTGCTGTTGCGCAGGCAGCTCGAAGCCATGGACGACGGCGGCCTGGTTGCGCTCGCGGTGCCTGCGGGCCCGCTGCGATGTCCGCCTGCGCCTTACGAACGCGCCAGCCTGATCGCGCATTATCTGAAGACCCGCAAGCCGCGCTCCAAGGTGCTCATTCTCGACGCCAAGGACGCCTTCCCGCAGCAGCGCCTGTTCGAGCAGGCCTGGAAGGAGCTCTATCCCGGCATGATCGAGAGGGTGTCGCTGTCGCAGGGCGGCCGGGTCACATCGGTCGATGCCAAGAGCCATAAGCTTGTCACCGATTTCGGCGAGTACACAGCCCAGGTGATAAATGTCATTCCGCCGCAACGGGCCGGCCGCATCGCCGATATCGCGGGCGCCGTCGACAAGACCGGCTGGTGCCCGATCGACCCCGTGACATTTGCCTCCAGGCTCGTGCCTGACATTCATGTCATCGGCGACGCCTGCATCGGCGGCGGCATTCCCAAATCGGCTTCCGCCGCCAACGCGCAAGCAAAAGCATGCGCCAGCGCGGTGGCGAGCCTGATCGCGGGCCAGGAACCGCCGACACCGAGGCTGAGCGGCGCCTGCTACAATACGGTCGCGCCCGGCTATGCATTCTCGCAGTCGGGCATCTATCAAGTCAGGGATGGCCTGTTCGCCGAGGTCGAGCGCGGCGACACCAGTCCCGTCGATGCCCCGCGCGAGATGCGGGCGCACGAAGCTGAAAATGCGCAAGGCTGGTACCGGAGCATCACGGTGGACGCCTTTGGCTAGGACAGGGATTACCATGGCCGGTGCGTGGCTTGCGGCGACAGCGCTGGCGCTGCCCGGCGCCGCGGACGAGCCGGCATTGCGTGGCTATGTCGTCGATGGCGACGCCATTGCGGCCTCGCTGACCGGCATGCAAGGCGATGCGGCGCGAGGACGGGCGCTGGTGCTTGACCGCGCCAATACCTGCATCCTGTGCCACAGCGGACCATTTCCGGAAGCGAAATTTCAGGGCGATCTCGCGCCCAGCCTCAATGGTGCCGGCAGCCGCTGGTCCGAAGGCCAGCTGCGGCTCCGGCTGGTCGACGCCTCCCGCCTCAATCCGGCAACCATCATGCCCTCTTACTACCGCCTCGAGGGACTCGTGAATGTCGGCAAGGCCTTTCGCGGCAAGCCGATCCTGTCCGCCCCTCAGATCGAGGATATGGTGGCTTATCTGGTAACGCTGCGCGAATAGAAGGTATCGTCGGGAATGTGCAAACAAGCCGAATCCACCCGCCGCCAGTTCCTTGGCCTTACCGGCGCCGCCATCGCGCTTGGCGCGGGTTCGATCGTGACGGTTCGGCCCGCCGAGGCAACCCCCGCGACGCTCGCCGCCGCGATCAAGAACGTTGTCGGTGCCGCCGAGGTGCGCACCGGCAAGGTCAAACTCGATGTGCCGCCGCTGGTCGAGAACGGCAACACCGTGCCGATCACGGTCAGCGTTTCCAGCCCGATGACATCCGATGACCATGTCAAGAGCATCCACGTTTTCAACGAGAAGAATCCGCAGCCGAATATCGGCAATTTTTATCTCGGCCCACGAGCCGGCCGCGCCCAGGTTTCGACCCGCATTCGTCTTGCCGACAGCCAGAAGATCGTTGCCATCGCCCGGCTGTCCGACGGTTCGTTCTGGTCCGCCAGCGCCGACGTTGTGGTGACCTTGGCCGCCTGCACCGAGGAGCTGATCTGATGGCCCGCGCACTGATCAACGTTCCCGCGCGCGCCAAGCGCGGCGACATCATCGAGATCAAGACGCTGATGTCCCATGTGATGGAGACCGGCTATCGCCACACCGCCGATGGCGCGGTCGTTCCGCGCGACATCATCACGAGCTTTGCCTGCCGCTACAACGGGGCTGAGGTTTTCCGCGCCGACCTCTTTCCGGCGATCGCGGCGAACCCTTTTGTGACTTTCTTTACGGTCGCGACCGAGAGCGGGAAATTCGACTTCGAGTGGATCGGCGACAACGGATTTGCCGAGACCGCTGCAGCCACGATTACGGTCGAATGAGGCCTGCCCGCGCGATCGTCGCCGCGGCACTGCTGATCGCGGCCTCGCCTCTTCTTGCCGGTGAAATCCCGCAGGCAGAACGCCGATCCGGCTACAGCTTCATGACCCCGGACACCCAGGCCATCCAGAACGACGATACCGCCAATCCCGGCATGCTCTGGGTGCTCGATGGCGAAGCCTTATGGAAACAAAAGACCGGCGCGGCGGACAAGGCCTGCGCCGACTGCCATGATGACGCCCGCACCAGCATGAAGGGTGTCGCCGCGCGCTATCCCGCCTTCGACAAGGATCTTGGCCGTCCCGTCAATCTGGCACAGCGCATCAATCTCTGCCGCGCGACGCATCAGCAGGCACCGCCGCTGGCCTATGAAAGCCGGGAGATGCTGGCGCTGTCAGCCTTTGTGGCGCATCAATCGCGCGGCACCGCCATCGACGGCGGCAGCGACCCGCACCTCGAACCGTTCGTCGCGAGAGGGCGCGAGTTGTTCATGCAACGCCAGGGCCAGCTTAATCTGGCTTGCGCGAATTGCCATGACGACAACTGGGAAAAACACCTCGCCGGCTCCGCCATCACGCAAGCGCAGCCGACCGGCTATCCGCTGTACCGGCTGGAGTGGCAATCGCTCGGCTCGCTGCAGCGGCGCATGCGCAACTGCATGATCGGCGTGCGCGCCCAGGCTTACGACTATGGCGCGCCGGAACTGGTCGACCTCGAACTATATCTGATGTCGCGCGCCCGCGGGATGGGAATCGAGACGCCCGCGGTGCGACCGTGAATCCTTTAGCGCCGCACATAGCAATGGAAGCCGCCGTAGATCCCCGACCGGTCCAGCTCGAAACCGATCGCACTGCGTTCCTCGTCGCGGCGCCAGGTTTGCGCGAGCGGCGCGAGTTCCGCGCTTTGCAGCGGGGAGTCCGTGCCGGCGGTGCGAAAGATCACGCGGACATGATCGCTGCCGGTGCGATCGATGGCCGTCCAAAGCGCGCGGATCTCCTCGCCCGCCATCCAGTCCTGCGAGTCCAGAAGAACGACCGCATCGACCTCGCGCGCCGGAAGGCTTTCCAGGAACATCCGGAGATTGGCATGGACGGGAATGACCAATCCGGCGCCATCGCGCATGCGCGCATACTGGCGGCGCTGCAGATAGGGCGGCAGACAGCGATCGCCGGGACCGGGATAGGCCCGATGCAGCGCCTGCCATGCGAAGTAGTTGGTGTCGTTGGGGTGTCCATCGATCAGGCGCAGCAGCCGTTCATGAAGCACTTCATTGAGCGGAGCGCCCGCTCCCAGCAAGACCCGCTGCTGCGGCGGAATACCCAGGCTGAACAACAAGGCCGGCGTTCGCGTGAAGAGCCGCGCCAACCGCGAATGAAACAGGCTGTTCAGACGATCCAAGGCCTGAACGCGTTCGGGAGCGTCGGTGTTCTCGTGCAGCAATGCCTCAAGATCGATCCGGGCGAATTTCGCCACCAGGTGCGCCAGGCCGATGAAGCGACCGAGCATGCCGTGGCGATAGAAGCCGTCCGTGAAATTAGCGTAGCGCGGACGCCCGATGGCATTGCGCTTGTCCCAATATGCGCGCGCATCGGCATCGAGCCAGGGGCGCAGCCGCTCGCGATAGAGCTCGGAGTTGGCGGCCGAGGCAGCCTCGCCGAAGAATTGCCAGAATTCGGCATAGCCCGGGAAAGCGCGGATGCCGGCCAGCTTGAGCTTGAGCAGCGCAAGGTGCGCTTCATTGAGGTCGACGGCATAAACCTGGGCCGGTTGCGCAGTAAGATAGGACAGCGCGTTGCAACCGCCGGATGAGATGGTGACGATGGTCGATCCCAGCGGCAATTGCAGCGCCGCGAGGTCAGCTTCCGGATCCTCCCAGATCTGGGTGTAGACCAGACGGCGGAACCAGAACGCAAAAAGCCGGTCCCAAATCGTCGACTCGTCCTGGGCTCGGCTGTTGCGGACTGCGTCCGCGATGAGTTGCGTGTTCATCCATCCCTCGAATCAGCAATCTGACGAACCTATCGCGCCCTCGCTGCAGTTTTGCGACAGGGCGCGGAAGGTGAGGCAGTTCCATGCTTCGCATAAATTTCGCGGCTCAACCGCAATCCATCGCTCGGCTGTCACATCCCTGTCGCGCGAACATCCGAAGGGATGAACAACACGCGACTTGCGAGGTGCATGAATGTCCATCATTTCCCCTGAGATCGGCGCGGACACGGCGTGGCCGGCCGAGGCGACCCGCCGCATGAACCGGATGTACCGCCGGCAGCGTCATATCTACGACGGCACCAGGCGCTATTATCTGCTCGGCCGAGACCGTCTGATCGCCGGCCTGCAACCGGCCGCGGGCGCGGATGTGCTGGAAATCGGCTGCGGAACCGGCAGAAACCTGGTGCTATCGGCCCGGCGCTATCCCGACGCGCGATTTTTCGGTGTCGATGTTTCAACGGAAATGCTGACGTCGGCGATATCGGCCATTTCGCGGCGCGGCCTGACAGGTCGCATTCGCGTCGCGCATGGCGACGCATCGGCGTTTGATCCGCAGGCCCTGTTCGGCGTTGCCGCGTTCGACACGGTGATGATTTCCTACAGCCTCTCGATGATCCCGCAATGGCGTTGCGTTCTGGAGGGGGCAGCAAGCCACCTCAAGCCAGGCGGTCGTCTGCACATTGTCGATTTCGGCAATCAGGAAGGCCTGCCCGCAATAGCCCGCGCGCTGCTGGTGCGATGGCTTGCGATGTTCGACGTGACGCCGCGCGATGATCTCGATGGCGTGCTTATGGCGATGGCAGCCGGCCCCGGCGCCGACCTGGAATTCGAACGTCCATTCCGTGGCTATGTCCAATATGCCGTGCTGACGCTTCCGCCCGCGCCGGGGAAGCCGTGAGCGCCTGGCTTGCACTTCTCGGGGCAGGCTTGCTCGAGATCGCCTGGGCATTCGGCCTGAAATACTCCGAAGGGCTGACCAGGTTCTGGCCGGCCGCTGCGACCTTGGCCGCGATCGTGCTGAGCTTCGGATTGATGGCGGTCGCGCTGAAGTCGCTGCCGTTCGGCACCGCCTATGCCGTCTGGACCGGAATTGGAGCCGTCGGCAGCATCATCGTGGGAATGCTTGCCTACAGCGAACCGACCGACCCGGTACGCATCCTTTGCCTGACGCTGATCGTGGCGGGGATGATCGGACTGAAGCTCAATTCGCCGGTGTGATCTTCCGTAATAGTGCCGAAACCGCACGCTTCGGACGCAAACTCCGCCACCCCTCCACCGCGCCGAACAGACCAAGGGCGATCACAAAGGGAAGGAAGTGATACAGCAATCGGAACATCAGGAGAGCCGCGATCAGCGGTTCCTTGTCGTCGTCGCCGCCGAGTCCGAGCAATATCGCGGCATCGAACACGCCGATACCGGCCGGCGTATGGCTCGCAAAGCCCAGCAAGGTCGCGGCGATGAAGACGGTGGTCAGGCGGAGGAAGTCGATATTCAGGCCGGCCGGGATCAGCATGTACATCGCAAGCGCCGCGGCGCCGAGATCGAAAACTCCGATCGCGATCTGCAGCAGGACCATCGGCCCGGAAGGAAGCCGGACCGGCCACCGCCGGGTGCCCAGGCTTCTCGGGGAACGCCAGCTCCAGACCAGAAAAGCGACGATCCCGAGCAGCAGCACCACGGCCATCACGCGAGTAAGCTGCGCCGGCAGGTAATCCATCAGACTGATCGCGTCGGGTTCGTAAAACAGGCTGAGCCCGAGGGCTGTGAGGTTGCCGAGCCAGAATGTCAGCCCGGTCAGAAAGCAGATATTGGCAACGTCGACCGCGCCAAGCCCATTGCGCGAATAGATACGATAGCGGATGACCGGCGAGATCAGCGCGACCGCGCCGATGCCGTGCGCAATCGGATAGCTGGTGAAGCTTGCAAGAGCTGCGATCCGGTAGGGCACATCGGTACGCCCGATGGTGCGAAGCGCCAACAGATCGTAGAGCGTCAGGCTGGCGTACGAGCATGCCACCAGCATCAGGGCCATGATGATGACGCCGCCCGGTGTGCGCCCCACGATTGCGAACACTTGCGCGTAGTCGACGTGCTTCAGCGCATGGGTCAGCGCGAATATCGCCATCGAGGCAATGGCGATGCTGACGGCGGCGCCCAGGCCCTTCAGCCGGGCGCTGCTGCCGGGCGTCTTCGGCAGCAGATTGATTTTCGGGGAATTGATCGGTTCGGCCGAAGATTTCGACTGTCTTGCGGCCTGATTCGCGTGATCCATGCCGCCTATTGACACGCGGATGTGACAGTCGCGTTACCGGTGGGCAAGATCCCGCCGCGATCTAAAAACGCTGTTCCATGATCGAAATCCCGACGCATTGTGGTCGCAAGCTGTTCATCCTGACCTTGTAACACGCCTACCAAACACTCTTGGATATCCGAGCCAAAATGAACGCGGAATTCGACTGCGATCTGACGATCGAGCAATGGGAAGCGCTCAAGATGCTCCGCCTGCCCGCGCCGCAGCGCGGCGTTTTGAATCAATTCGTTGTCGAGCACCTCATCGCGCTTCACCTTGCCGCGATGCACAATGAGGCGCCGGTCCTTACCCCAGAGGGACGCAAGGTCCTGATCCGGGGCTCCTCCAGATTATGGGACGTGGCAGCCTGAGCCCCGAAATAGGCCGGACGGGGTCAGGCGCTTTAGAGATATTTCCTCTTACGCTTGTCCAGAGATAGGCTACAATCAGAAGCTTCAAACGGGGGGGCCGATCAACTTCGAGTCCAATTTATTTCGCGGACGTCATTCCACCGCCAAATGCGCTTTTGCAAACATTATTTTCGCAAGGATTTTTCATGCCGGCGACACCCACTCTTGTTACGCCCGACTTCACCTTCGACCCCGACACGCCCGGGGCATGCATTGCCGGCGTGCGCCCCTATCGCAACTCCTCGTATCGCCTCGACGCCGAAACGATCGCTGGAAAATTCGTCGTCCACAACTATGGGCACGGCGGCGCCGGCATTACCTTGAGCTGGGGTTGCGCGGCCAAGGTACGCGATATCGTCGCACGCCATCTCACGGTCGCCAACGACAAAGCGGTTGCTGTATTGGGCGCCGGTGTGATGGGTATGACAGCCGCATCGCAGCTGACCGATCTCGGCCTCAAGGTTACGATCTATTCGGACCGCAGTCCGGCCGAGACCACATCTTTCAAAGCCGGCGGGCAATGGGCCGTATCCGTGGTCGAATTTCAGGGCAAGGAAGCGGAACTGAAGGGCATCATCAAGACCGCCTTTACGACCTTCGAGGAAAGCATCGGCAAGGGTTTTGGCGTGTCCAGGCAGCCCAACTACACGGCTACGCGATCGCACAACCTCGAAATCGTATTGCAGCTGGTGCCGGGTCTTATTCCGCCGCCGGTGCCGCTGCCGCGAATGCCGTTCGAGGGACATGCGAGAGCCGGATTCGAATACCAGACCTTGCTGATCGAACCCCCCATCTTTCTCAGCAAGCTTGAAGCGGATCTGAGGGCGCGGGGCGTCACTTTCGTGCGGAAGAAATTTGCCAGCCGCTCCGATGTTCTCAACTCGGTGGCCCAGAAAATGATCATCAACTGCACGGGTCTCGGCGCGATGATGCTGTGGAGCGATACCAAAATGGTTCCCATCAAAGGACAATTGGCGATGTTGCCCGCGCAGCCGGACCTGCAATATCTCTATGGTCAGGATGGATACCTGTTTCCGCGCGCCGACCACGTCGTCATCGGCGGGACCTTCGAGGTCGGCGTGAACGACGAAATACCCAACAGGTCGGTCTGTCAGGATCTGGTCCGACATATCAAGTCCCAGTTCGGGCAGGCACCGATCAAGCCGGTTCCGGACATCCATATCCACCATCCGGATCATGCGCCGATCGTCAATCCGCCCATACCGGAGGTATGAGGCTTCAAATGTCGCAATGGATCTCCCATGGAACATCCGTTTTATGTCGAGGAATATGCCCCACCCCAGGGACTTCTCTCCGCCGCGCCCGCCCCTGCTG
>NZ_JBEKXH010000283.1:0-8672 GCF_049512235.1 Bradyrhizobium sp. | reverse complement strand
ATCGTGGTGATGAAGCCGGGCAAGCAGGCGACCGCCTCCGACATCATCAACTTCACCCGGCAGCGCATCGCCGGCTTCAAGACGCCGAAATCGGTGGAGTTCCTCACCGCGCTGCCGCGCAATGCCTCCGGCAAGATCTTACGACGCCACCTGCGCGATCCCTATTGGGCCGGCAAGGCGCGGCAGGTCAATTGAGCGCAAAGCGTGAGGGTAACGGATCAAGGCGTTGATCCCCTCCCCCGATCACGGTTCAAGCGACGTTGGTCCATGGTGGGGCGGCACTGGAGGGCGACATCATGTCTATCCGTGTAGGGGCGGCCCTCGTGGCCGCCCTGCCGCGAGAAATTCCGCTGCGCGATGCCTCGCGAGGGCGACCACAAGGGTCGCCCCTACGCAATTGACAGCGTTGACTCACCACGACGCCGCGCGCCCTCAATGTTTCGTCGCGCCCGCCCCCATGTAGCCGAACAGGAATCCCGCCACTTTCCGCTTCTGGATTTCCTCGCTGCCTTCGGTGATGCGATAGCGGCGATGGTGGCGGTAGATGTGCTCGAACGGCTTGTGGCGCGAATAACCCATGCCGCCATGCACCTGCATGGCCTGGTCGGCGGCCTCGCAGCACAGCCGGTTCGCCCAGTAGTTGCACATCGAGACCTTGTCGGACAGCGTATGCTCGACCTCAGCCTGGGTGAGTTTGTCCATTTCCCAGGCGGTCTTGCGGATCAACAGCCGCAGCATCTCCGCCTGCGTCGCCAGTTCGACCAGCGGCCACTGGATGGCCTGGTTTTCGGCCAGCGCCCTACCGAAGGGTTTTCGTTCGCGCGCGTAGTTGACGCTCTCCTGAATGCAATAGACCGCCGCGCCCAGCGAACTCGCCGCTTGGCGGATACGGTTCTCGTGCACGAAGCATTGCGCCAGCGACAGGCCGCGGCCGATCTCGCCGAACAGGGCATCATCCGAAACGAACACGTCGGTGAAGCTGACCCGCGGGTGATCCGTCGGCATGTTGAAGGTCCACATATATTCCTCGACCTTGACGCCCTCGGCCTGAGCCGGCACCAGGAAGCAGGTGATGCCGCGGGCGTCGCCATCGTTGCCGGAAGTTCGGGCAAACAGCGCGCAGTGGGTCGCGGCGTGCATGCCGGTGGTCCACATCTTCTCGCCATTGATGAGCCAGCCGGAAACCCCATCGCGCGTGGTCGGCTCCGCACGGGTTTCCATATGGGTGGCGTCGGAGCCGTGCTCGGGCTCGGTCAAGCCAAAGGTGATACGGTATTTTCCTGATATCGAGCCTTCGATCATCGCCTTCTGGTCATCGCTGCCGTAGCGGTCGAGCATGGTGACGAGCGGCAGGTTGCCGACGATCGAATGCTCGTTCTGCAGATCATTGTGCAGGCCCAATCCCTTGGCGGCAAAATGCTCGCGGATCACGGCCATCCAGAGATTGGAGCCATCCTTGCCGCCATAGCGTTTCGGGATCGCAAAGCGCAGATGGCCGGCGCTGTCGGCGAGATCCTTCACCCGGCGGAGAAGCGCCTCCCATTCCTGCCGAGGCAGGCCGCCATTGTCGAAATCGGTCCGCGCCCATTCGCGGCGGTGATCGAAGAAACGGACGTTGTCGTCGGCGTCCTCGATCGGCTTGATCTCGTGGGCAATGAACTGATCAAGCTCGGCGAGATAGGCGACCAGATCGGCCGGCAGAGCGAAATCCACGGCTTCTCTCCCAGGTGTCTTTTTCTTCGTGGCCGGCCCATTGCTGGCCCTGTGAACCGTCGTATGATCTAACATGCGGCCTCCGCACCAATAACACAATGGCGCGGCAATTAGCCGAACAAGGCCAGATTGAGTCAAGCAATGGGGCCAAGCTGGGCAGACAATTGTCCGTAACGTGTCCGAATGGCATCAGCGGACCAAGAGCAACAGTGCGCAAGCAAAATTCCACCGGAGGCCAACATGGACTTGCAATTTTCTGTCGTCACGCGGAAGGGCCCGGTCACGATCGTGACGCTGTCGCGCCCCGAGGTTTATAATGCACTGCACACCGATGCCCATTTCGAACTCAACAAGGTGTTTGACAACTTCGCCGCCGACCCTGAGCAATGGGTCGCGATCGTCACCGGCAAAGGCGACAAGGCGTTCTGCGCCGGCAACGATCTGAAATGGCAGGCGGCGGGCGGAAAACGCGGCTGGGACAAAGGCGGATTTGCCGGGCTGACCTCGCGCTTTGACTGCGACAAGCCGATCATTGCCGCCGTCAACGGCGTCGCCATGGGCGGCGGCTTTGAGATTGCGCTGGCCTGCGACCTCATCATTGCCTCCGAGAACGCGATGTTCGCGCTGCCCGAGCCGCGCGTCGGCCTGGCCGCGCTGGCCGGCGGTTTGCACCGGCTGCCACGGCAGATCGGGCTGAAGCGCGCCATGGGCATGATCCTGACCGCCCGTCATGTCTCGGCCAAAGAAGGTTTCGAACTCGGTTTTGTCAACGAAGTGGTGCCGCAGGGCGAGGCGCTCGCCGCAGCCGAGCGCTGGGCCGAGACCATCTGCAAGAACTCGCCGATGTCGATCCGCGCCTCCAAGCAGGCGATCCAGAGGGGGCTTGCGGTCTCCCTGGAGCAGGCGCTCGCCGAGCAGCGCGACTATCCGGCGGTGAAGGCCATGGCCGCGTCGCAGGATTTTGTCGAGGGACCGAAAGCGTTTTCCGAAAAGCGCCCGCCGAAATGGCTGGGAAAGTAGGCCAGCTTGGCCATCGCGATCACCGCTCCCTTCCCGTCATTGCGAGCCATTGGGCCGCGCGGATGCGCGGCCCAACGATGCGAAGCAATCCATGGCGGCCCCGTAACAAGAGGCCAGATGGATTGCTTCGTCGCAAGGGCGCCTCGCAATGACGCGGAGAGCATCCCTATCGCTCGGTCTGCTCCAGCTCCCGCCGGTACGACGCATAATTCGGCTGATCGACCGCGAGCTTGTCCATCGTGGTTTGCCACAGATGGTCGGCGAGTCCTGGCGTCTGCAGGTCGACCTCGCCTTTTGCGATTCCGTCGGCAAGCCGGCGATTGAGTTCGCCCAGTGGGCCCTGTTTGCCCAATAATCGCGACAGCCGCTCGGCTTCGGCGGCATCGCTGCGGGCCGCCAGCCTGAGCTGGCGCGTCACCAGATCGAGCGCGTTGATGGCGACCCTCAGCCTGAAGGCGTCATGCCCGGTCACCACAGGCGCGATATCGCCGCGCAGGAAATCGGCAACCGCTGTTATCAGTTCTTCCGGCGTCGGCTCATCCTGCATGTTTTATCATTCCCTTGACGCAAGCAATCGCAGCAGATCGATTTCGGTTTCCGAGGCGCGACGGCCGATCATGGCGCGCTCGACGGAATGCTCAGGGCCAACGCGAAAGCGCGCCATCATGCCGCAGCACATCACGCCCCAGCGCAGCGTGCCCATGACTTCCCAGAACATCACCCGGTCAACATCGACCCGGCCTCCGGCGCCCTCATAGCCTGCGAACAATTCCTCACGCGATCCAAATCCGCCGACCGGCTTGTCGATCTCGCCAAAACGCCAGGAATTGACGCAGACCCAGCCGAGGTCCTCCATCGGATCGCCGGTGTGCGCGAGCTCCCAGTCCAGCACTGCACGCACGCCATCGGCACCGATGATGAGATTGCCGTGGCGGAAATCACCATGCACCAGCGTCAGCTGTCCGGACGGACCGGGGTCGCGGTCGCGCAGCCAGCGCAGCGCCAGTTCGAACACCGGCCGCGGCCAGTCAAAACCGCGATAATCGCGCTCCAGCTCGGCAATTTCCTTCGCCGGTGTCATCAGGCGAAGCTCCGGCAGTTGCGAAAGCGCCAGGCCGTGGATCGCTGCGAGAATCTCTCCGATCTGGCGCGCCAGTTTCGGACGCGCGGCGGCAAACTGCGCATCGCGCAGGATCTTGCGCGGGATGGTTTCGCCCTCGACCCGCGCCATGACAAAACCGGTACCGAGGTCGTCCTGCGGCTCGAGCACATGCAGCACAAGCGGCGACGGGACGCCGGCGGCATAAGCGCGCTGCATCAGGGCCGCCTCGGCGTTGAGCCCGGCCGCCCGCTCCGGCGCCGCGCCATAACCCGTCGGCGCGCGCCGCAGGATCGCACCAACAGGGCCATCGGGATGGAGGATATCGAACGACCAGGTTTCCTGGCTGGCGCCGCCGGAGAGCCTGACGGCACCGGTCACGCCGGTCGCGCCCGGGCACCACGAGGCGATGCAGCGCCCGAGCTTTTCCTCCATCATTTGCCCTTGAATTTCGCTGGGCGCTTTTCGAGGAACGCGGTCACGCCCTCCTTGAAATCTTCCGCCGCGCCCGCGATCCCCTGCGATTCGAATTCGAGGTTGAGCTGCTCCTCGAACGAATTGCCAAAACTGTCCCAGTATAATTTGCGGATCAGCGCCAGTGCGATGGTCGGTCCGTTCGCCAGCTCACGTGCGAGTTTCATGGTTTCCTCCATCAGCGCCGCATCGTCATAGACCCGGTTGACGAGGCCCCATTCCAGCGCCTTTTCGGCCGGCAGTCTTTCGCCCATCAGCGATAGTTCCACCGAGCGCGCCTTGCCGATCAGCCGCGGCAATAGCCAGGTCGACCCGCAGTCCGGCACCAGGCCGATGCGGCGGAAGGCCTGCAGGAAATAGGCGGAGCGCGCGCACAGGATCATGTCGCCCATCAATGCAAAACTCATCCCGGCGCCGGCGGCGGCGCCGTTGACCGAGGTGACGAGCGGACAATGCAAATTCCTGATCCGGCGCAGCAAGGGATGGTAGCCGGTCTCGAGCACGGCACCGGCATTGGTCCGGGCTCCCGGCTTCACTTCGTTGCGGCCTTGCAGGTTGGCGCCGGCACAAAAGGCGCGGCCGGCGCCGGTCAAGACCAGGCAGCGCACTTCGCTCCGCTTATCCTCGATCGCATCGAGCGCTTCCCTCAAACCGGCCAACATGTCCATGGAGACCGCGTTCATGACCTCGGGATGATCGAGCTTCAGGACGGCCACCGGGCCGTCGAATTCGAGCGTCACATGTTTGAACTGCATCTGTTTCCTCATCTGTGGGGGCCCGCGTTATTGCTGCCGCGGTGCGAGGGGGGTTCGATCTCAAGCCCATATTTGATTTTTAAGCCGGGCTTGTCCATGGTTGGGTTTGGAGCATCTGCCCGTCATCGGACGCACGGCCCAACGCGCGCCGACCCGCAATGGAAAAAGCCCCATGGCAACGCATCAGCATATTTTCGACCTCAGCGGCCGCGTCGCCGTCATCACCGGCGGCAATGGCGGCATCGGCCTCGGCATCGCGCAGGCGCTCGCGGCCGCCGGCTGCGACGTCTCGATCTGGGGCCGTAACGCCGACAAGAACAGAAGCGCCGCCGCGACCATGGCGGCGTGCGCCTGCAAGGTCGATACCCACGTCTGCGATGTCAGCGATGCCACTTCGGTCAAATCGGCGATGGCCGCCACGCTGGATACCTTCGGCCGGGTCGATGGCTGCTTTGCCAATGCCGGCATCGGCGGCGGCGGGCGGCACGCCTTCATCGACCGCACCGAAGAACAATGGCGCAGCATGTTCGCGACCAATCTGGACGGCGTCTTCCATGTGTTCCAGGCGGCGGCGCGCCACATGACCGAACGCGCCGCGTCGGGCGATCCCTTCGGCCGCCTGGTCGCGACCTCGAGCCTGGCCTCGCTGTTCGGCACCGCGCGCAACGAACACTATGCCGCGACCAAGGCCGCGATCAACGCGCTGGTCCGCGCGCTCGCGGTCGAGCTGGCGCGGCAGGGCGTCACCGCCAACGCCATCCTGCCGGGCTGGATCAAGAGCGACATGACCGCAGGCATCATGGCCAACGAAAAGTTCGTGAACGCCGTGATGCCAAGGATCCCGATGCGGCGGTTCGGCGATCCCTCTGATTTCGGCGGCATCGCGGTCTATCTGATGAGCCAGGCATCATCCTACCACACCGCCGACTGCTTTGTGATCGACGGCGGCTACACCGCGTTTTGAAGTAGCGCGCAGGGTTGGCCAAGGCGTGACCTTCGCGCCGTGCCGATCTCTTGGTTGAGATCGCAGACACGCCATCGGCCCGCGCGGAGCCCGTCATCGGGCGCGCATTCGCGCGGCCCGCTGATTCTCTCCACCTTACGAATTTCTATGCGGCATTTTGACGACCGACCTGGAGCGCGCAAAGGCGCGCTGGTGCCGTTCCACAAAGAGTTGCCATCCAAAACTGCCCCCCACGCACCGAGGCGTCCAGTGGCTGCGCTGGGTGCAGCGGTCAGCACGACTAAACGATGGAATTTACCGTTGACGCACTTGATGACCGGAAAAAATCAGCGCAGGGTCGACAGCTGAGGGCTGACAGCCATCAATGGGACAGGGGCTTATTATGACCGCTACATCGATAGGCCGAATACTTGTGCCGGCACTCGCGCTTATTGCAGCTTGCGGTGCGGCCGTTGGCTTCGGCATCACGCACCTACGGCGCGAGCCGCCGCCTGAAACAAGCGCCGCGATCACCGCGCCAGCGGTTTCGCCTCCTGCATTGGCCGCGCGCGACTCGGCCCCGCTTGCAACGGCAAAAACTGAAGCAAACGCCCTGGCAGCAGAACTTGCCGTATCGCCACCCTCGCCGGTCACCGATGGGTCCGCGCCCGCCTTCGATATTGCCCGCATCGAGCCAACTGGCGACGCGGTCATCGCCGGCAGGGCTGCGCCGGGCGCGATGGTCGAACTGCTGCGCGACGGCGAGCGCCATGATCAAGCGGTCGCCGATCAATCCGGACAATTCGTAATGGTTCCGCCCCGACTTCCCGCCGGGAACTACGAGCTGACGTTGAGGGCCAGATTGCCGGACGGAACGCTGGCAACATCCAAGCACGGCGTGGTGGTCGCGCTGAACGATGTGCAATCCACCGGCGCGCTCCTATCGCGCGCTGAAGGGCCGTCCAATGTTCAGGAGACAGCGGTGGCCAGCCGGTTGCGGCAGGAGGTTGCTGTTTCACAGCCGCGGCATGCGACTGCCGCCATCGATCTGCCAAATGGCGGCTCGTCATCGGCCGCGGTCGAGTCCAGGATTGCGACCCGAGTCGTATCGCGGGGCGACAGCCTGTGGCACATCAGCCGTGTCACCTATGGCGATGGCACGCGATACGCGGTCGTTTACAATGCGAACCGAGGCCGGATCCGAGATCCAAATCGTATTTATCCCGGCCAGATCTTTGTCCTTCCCATGAAGGCGCGCTGAAACGTGGCAATCGCCGCTGCTGGACCATGGCTCGCCCGAGAGATCGTCCGAAATGCTTCCCTCGCAGCGCGCCTTATTCCAAATGCCGCGCGATGTCTGCTACCTGAATGCGGCCTCCTATAGCCCGCTGCCGCTGCGAACCCTGGAAGCCGGACGCGCCGCGGTTTTGCGCAAGGGCACGCCCTGGACATTTGACGCAGCGTTCGCCAATCGCCAGCACGAACGCGCCCGCGCCGCGGCGGCTCGCCTCGTCAATGCCGACGCGTGCGATATCGCGCTGATCCCCTCGGTCGGTTACGGTGTCGCCACGGCGGCGAAGGGGCTCCCGATCGAGCGCGGCTCGCGCGTCCTCGTGCTGGAAGACGATCATTCCTCGCCGGTGCTCGAATGGCACGCGCGCGCCGAGGCCCAGGCGTTTGCCGTCGAAACAATTCGCCGGCCTGGCGACGGCGACTGGACATCTGCCGTTCTTGCTTGCATCGAGCGATCAGGTGCTCCGCCGGTCAGCCTCGCCTCGATCTCTTCCGTGCACTGGTCGGATGGCGGGCTGATCGACGCCGAACAAGTCGGCGCCGCGCTGCGGCAGCGCGGTGCCAGCTTCCTGATCGACGCCACCCAAGGCGCGGGTGTCGTGCCGACGGACGTGCGGCGCCTCGACCCGGATTTTGTCATCTTCCCGACCTATAAATGGCTGCTCGGGCCCTACGGCCGCGCCTTTCTCTATATCGCCAGGCGCCATCAGGGCGGCATCCCGCTCGAGCAGACCGCGTACGGCCGCCGTGACGTGCGCGCCGAGAATGCGGTCTATTTTACGGATACGCGCTACCTTGCCGATGCGCGGCGCTTCGACATGGGCGAGCGCGACCATTTCATTTCGATGGAGATGGCCTCGATCGGCATGGAAATGATGGCCGAATGGGGCACGGCGCAAGTTGCGCAACGTCTATCGATGCTGACGACGCGGATTGCGGCGGGGTTTCGCGAGGTCGGCGTCAGTGTGCCGGAGCCTCGCATGCGGGCACCGCATATCCTGAGCCTCAGTTTCAAGGATGGGATGCCGGCGGGCCTGGTCGAGGGCCTCGCAACCGAGGGCATCTACGTGGCGGCGCGTCTTCGCCACCTGCGCATCTCGCCGCACGTCTATAACGACGAGGAAGATGCCGACCGCCTTGTCGCGGCTCTGGCGGGCCGGCTGCGGCGCTGATGGGCCTGCCCGCGTTGCCAGTAACGAATGATGCGTTGCAGTCGTCAGACTTCCAATTTATGGAGATCTGCGTTGCGGCTCTCCAGCGCGTGCCGTAACAAGCGACGGCGGCCCGGCGCCAGAGGCACATCACAACCTCCCGGCCGCGAGCGCGTTCGCCATCAGTTTCCGGACGCCATATCTCGCCGAGGCCCAGATCATGC
>NZ_JBEKXH010000282.1:0-8718 GCF_049512235.1 Bradyrhizobium sp. | reverse complement strand
AATTCCTCGAGCATGATCGAGATTTTCCAGCCGTTCGGCGTCGGCGCGTAATAGAGGTCGATCATGGAGGCGTCCTGTTGGGGCTTAGGCGTCATCCTACCCCCTGCTTTGGTCGCATTCCACCATTCGAAATCCCATGTACCTCCTCCCCGGGACATGGCATTGAGAGGCCCAACACGTCACGAAACTCCAGAGGACACGCCCAACATGCTGTTTCCGACCACGATCGCCGGCTCCCTGCCCAAGCCCGAATGGCTGGCTGAACCGAACAAGCTGTGGGCGCCGTGGAAGTCGCAGGGCGATGAGCTCGCCCGCGCCAAGCGCGATGCGACCATGCTCGCGGTGAAGGTTCAGGAAGACGCCGGCATCGATATCGTCACTGAGGGCGAGCAGGCGCGGCAACATTTCGTCCACGGCTTCCTGGAAAAAGTCGACGGCATCGATTTCGCCCACAAGGTCGAGATGGGAATCCGGAAAGACCGCTACAAGGCGATGGTGCCGCAGGTGGTCGCGCCGCTGCGGCTCAAGGGCCGCGTCCACGCGGATGAGGCCCGCGTCGCCCGCACCCACACCACGCACCAGCTGAAATTCACCCTGCCGGGACCGATGACCATCATCGATACCATCGCCGACCAGTATTACGGCGACCGCGTCAAGATGGCGTTCGCCTTTGCCGAACTGCTCAACGCCGAAGCCCGCGCCCTGCAGGCCGACGGCGTCGACGTCATCCAGTTCGATGAGCCCGCCTTCAATGTCTACATGGACGAAGTCTCTGACTGGGGCATCAGGGCGCTGGAGCGCGCCGCCGAGGGACTGACCTGCGTCACCGCCGTGCACATCTGTTACGGCTACGGCATCAAGGCCAATACGGACTGGAAAGCCACGCTGGGCAGCGAGTGGCGGCAGTACGAGGATATCTTTCCGGCGATCGCCAAAAGCCCGATCCGAGAGGTCGCGGTCGAATGCCGCAATTCGAAGGTGCCGCTGGAACTGCTCGGCCTGCTCACCGGCAAGGTGGTGCAGGCCGGCGTCATCGATGTCGCCAGCGACACCGTGGAGACCGCGGAGGATGTCGTTGAGGTGATCGAGAAGGTCGCAAAATTCGTGCCGAAGAGCAACATCGTCGCCACCACCAATTGCGGCATGGCGCCGATGCACCGCGACATCGCCGAAGCAAAGCTGATGGCGCTCGGCGCGGGGGCGAAACTGGCAAGGCAGCGGTTGGGGTGACGAACGCGCCTGCGACTGCATGGCCACGATCTCAACGCCGGGATGGCGGGTTATGGCTTCCGCCTTGGCTCTGCGAGCTATGGCGGACAAGCCGGCTACCGACCCGCCCTTCCCTCCAACGCGCTCGGATGCAGCACCGGTTTATATCCGGCCGACAGCGCCCGCAGCGTCGAGGGCGGCGTCAGCAGCATGGCGTTGTCGATCGCGTTTTCTGTCTCGAGATAGCCGGCCGGCGACCATTGCAGCGCCTGGCGCTGCATCACGAGAAAGCTCTCGCCGTCCTGCTGCAGCATCGCGCCGTCGGGCAGATCTCGCCACGGCAGGGGTAGAGGATGCAGCCGCTTCTTGCCGCCTGACAGCCGCTCCCTGTGCAGCACGGCGTCGATCTCGGCCGCGCGCACCTTGGTGACGCGATTGCCCTCTTCCCACGCCGCGCGAAAGCGCAACGCGTCTTCGCGGCGGCAGAAGAAGCACGGGCGATGGCCCGCCGAAAGCGCGGTCGCCTCGTCGAGAAAGAACAATTCGGTCCAGCTGCGCCTGGCCATCACCTCGCGCCGCCGCCCCCTGAACTCGCAGACGCAAGCGAGCCAGGCCTGGCTGGCCCAGCGCCGTACCAGCAGGGTTTTTGTCCTGGGATCATGGATGATGCCGCGATTGCCGGTGAACAATCCGCGGTGCGGGATGGCGATGATGTCGCCTGTGGGGGTGACGCGGTTCTGCAGCGGCATGGGTTACTCCCGCCCGCTACTTTGCGAAGAAGGCAGCGCAGGACGCGGTCTGCGCCCTCGCCCCGCACTTGCGCGGAGAGGGTTGGGGTGAGGGGCTGCTTCCACGAGTTCGACTCGTTGAGAGTCCCCCTCACCCGCCCGGCTTCGCCGGACGGCCTCTCCCCGCAGGCGGGGAGAGGCTAGAACGCCACAAGCGGGGAGATGCAAGGAAGACTCACGCCGCGCCGTCGCGGATCGGCGGCTGGAACGACAGCGCGGTATCCCAGGGAAAGAAGATCCAGGTGTCCTGCGATACTTCGGTAATGAAAGTGTCGACCAGCGGCCGTCCCATCGGTTTGGCATACACCGTTGCGAAATGCGCTTCGGGCAGCATCTCGCGCACCAGCCGCCCGGTCTTGCCGGTGTCGACGAGGTCATCGACGATCAGAAGTCCCTTGCCGGTGCCGCCGCCGAGTTTCGCAGTGTCGGCCGAAATGGCCTTCAGCACCTGCAGCTCGCCCTGCTTGGTGTGATCATAGCTCGCGATGCAAACGGTATCGATGACGCGGACGCCGAGTTCGCGCGCCACGATCGCCGCCGGCACCAGCCCGCCGCGGGTGATCGCGATGACCGCACGAAACGGCCCGACTTCATTGAGCCGCCAGGTCAGCGCCCGGCAATCGCGGTGAAACTGGTCCCATGAGACCGGAAAGGCCTTGCCCGCCCGCTCCTGTGGGCTCAGTTCCGGATGCTCTGCCATCATTATCCTCCTACATCGCTTCGGATGATCTGCGCTAGCGGACCACGTTCAATCCCGCCAGCATTTCCTTGACCGCGGCCATCGCGGCGGCGAGCTTTTCGGGGGCGCGCGAGCGAACGACGAGATTGGTGTTCGGCTTCTTGTCCTCGTCGATAAAAGGATAGCTGCCGATGATGGTATCGGGATGCGCGTTGGCGATCTCGCGCAACGGACCGCCGATATCGCCTTCCCTGGCATTGGCGCGGACCGTGTCCGAAAGCATCCTCAACCCCGACTTCAGCTTCGGCGCGACGATATCCATCATGGCCTGCATGATCGAAGGCACGCCGGCCATCACGATGACATTGCCGATCTTGAAGCCTGGCGCCAGGATGGTCGCGCTCTGGATCAATTCGGCGCCGTCGGGAATCCGCGCCATGCGCAGCCGCGCCTCGTTCAATTCGCCGGGATTCTGGAAGCGCTCGCGAAACCGCGCCACCACCTCCGGATGGTGATCGATGCCGACCCCGAACGCTTTGGCGACGCTGTCGGCGGTGATGTCATCATGGGTCGGCCCAATGCCGCCAGTGGTGAAGACGTAAGTGTAGCGACGGCGCAGCGCGTCAAGCGCTGCGATAATGTCGGCCTCGTCGTCGGCGACGACCCGAACCTCCCGGAGATCGATGCCGATATTGGTCAGGTATTCGGCAATAAAGCCGATGTTCTTGTCCTTGGTCCGGCCGGACAGGATCTCGTCGCCGATCACCAATATCCCGGCGGTGACGATGTCGCTCATGAGTTCTCCTTGCCCTGCATGACGGTCACTTTGCTCAAGCCAAGCCCGGGAGTCACGGAGTTTTGCCGCCGAAATAAGCACCCGCCAGCCATTTTTTCAGGCATGCCCGAAAGCCATCCCTACCC
The DNA here is from genome assembly GCF_049512235.1 of Bradyrhizobium sp. Classification (GTDB taxonomy): domain Bacteria; phylum Pseudomonadota; class Alphaproteobacteria; order Rhizobiales; family Xanthobacteraceae; genus Bradyrhizobium. Next base: position 5,121 of record NZ_JBEKXH010000282.1, on the reverse strand, counting down.
AAATGCCCGCGCTATTGCATATCGCGCTGGCCCGGCCCTTGCTACGATCCCATGGAGTCATGCACTGTGCTACATGGCCTTAAATGCTGGCCCCTAAAAGCAGACAGGATACATGGCAGTTGCGTTCGACGAAATGAACGGGCCCGACGGCGCTCTCCGTCCGGCCTACCAGGAGCTTTCCCGCTGGCTGAAGGAGACGCCGCCGGACGCCCTGGAATATCGCCGCCAGGAAGCGGAGCTTTTGTTCCGCCGGATCGGCATCACCTTTGCCGTCTATGGCGATGCCGAAGCCCAGGAACGGCTGATTCCCTTCGATGTGATCCCGCGGATCATGTCGGCCAGGGAATGGGCGATCCTCGAAAAAGGCCTGAAGCAGCGGGTGCGCGCGCTCAACATGTTCCTGCGCGACGTCTACCACGGCCGCGACATCCTGCGCGCCAATATCGTCCCCGACGACCTGATCTTCCAGAATCCGGTATTCCGGCCGGAAATGAACGGCCAGGACGTGCCGCACGATGTCTACGTCCACATCGCCGGCATCGACATCGTCCGCATCAATCCGGAAGAATTCTACGTGCTGGAAGACAATGCGCGCACCCCCTCCGGCGTGTCCTACATGCTGGAAAACCGCGAAATCATGATGCGGCTGTTTCCGGACCTGTTCGCCCGCCACCGCGTCGCGCCGGTGGAACGCTATCCGGACGCACTGTTATCGGCGCTGCGATCGGTGGCGCCGCAGAGCGCCGCGGCCGAGCCCACGGTGGCGCTGATGACGCCCGGCGTCTACAATTCCGCCTATTATGAACATTCCTTCCTGGCCGACAAGCTTGGCATCGAGCTGGTCGAGGGCCGCGACCTCGTCGTCAAAAACGATGAAGTGTTCATGCGCACCACCGAGGGCCTCAAGCGCGTCGATGTCATCTACCGCCGGGTCGACGACGACTTCCTCGATCCGCTCACCTTCCGGCCGGATTCGGCGCTCGGCGTGCCCGGGCTGATGTCGGCCTATGCGGCCGGCAATATCACGCTGGCCAATGCGGTCGGGACCGGTATCGCCGACGACAAGGCGGTCTATTCCTATATGCCCGCGATCGTGAAGTTCTATCTCGGCGAAGAACCGGTCCTGAAGAACGTGCCGACCTATCGCTGCCGCGAGCCCAAGGATCTGGCTTACGTGCTCGACAATCTCGGTGAATTGGTGGTCAAGGAAGTGCATGGCTCCGGGGGCTACGGCATGCTGATCGGTCCTGCCGCGACCAAGGCAACGATCGAGGCCTTCCGCGACAAGCTCAAGCGCGAACCGGAAGGCTTCATCGCCCAGCCGACGCTGGCGCTGTCGACCTGCCCGACCTGCACCGCATCCGGCCTTGCGCCGCGCCATGTCGATCTCAGGCCGTTCGTGCTGACGGGCAGCAAGAACGTCACCATCGTGCCGGGCGGGCTGACCCGCGTGGCGCTGAAGGAAGGCTCGCTGGTGGTGAATTCAAGCCAGGGCGGCGGCACCAAGGATACATGGATCCTGGACGAATGAGCGCGTGGACGAATGCGATGTCGTTACGATCACACCCATTATCGCCGCTGACCCTTCCCGAACCTTCCCCCTCAGGGGCAGGGAAAAGAGGCTGATCCCCGCATGCTGTCGCGCACCGCCGAAAACCTGTACTGGCTGGCCCGCTATGTCGAGCGCGCGGAGTATCTCGCGCGCACCATCGACGCGACGCTGCGCGTCACCGCGCTGCCGAACACCTATATCGGCAAGACCAATGAATGGGATTCGGCGCTGTTGACCGCCGGCGTCAGCGCCAGCTTCTACGAAGTCTACAAGGATGCCGACGAGCGCAACGTCGTCGAATATCTGTCGTTCGCGCCGTCCAATCCGTCCTCGATCAAGAGCTGCATCGAGAATGCGCGGCTCAATTCGCGCTCGGTACGGACCGCGTTGACCAGCGAGATGTGGGACACCATCAACAGCGCCTGGATCGACCTGCAGGAAGTCTGGGGCAAGGGCACCAAGACCCGCGAAGAACTGACAAAATTCCTGCGCTTCGTGCAGGAAACCTCGCTGCGATTCGACGGCTCGGCCTACCGCACCATGCTGCGCAACGATGCCTACTGGTTCTCGCGGCTCGGCTTGCATCTGGAGCGCGCCGACAACACCGCCCGCATCCTCGACGTCAAGTATCACGTCCTGCTCCCCGAGGAGGAGCATGTCGGCGGACCGCTCGACTACTATCAATGGACCTCGATCCTGCGCTCGGTGTCGGCGCTGACCGCCTATCACTGGGTCTATCGCGAAACCTTGAAACCATGGCTGATCGCGGATCTTCTGATCCTGAACGATTCGCTGCCGCGTTCGCTGGCGAGCTGTTACGGCAATCTGGTGCGCAACCTCGACCAGATCGGCGTCGCCTATGGCCGCCAGGGCGCCGCCCAGCGCCACGCCCGCGGCGTCCGCAACCGCCTGGAACACAGCCATATGGACGATATCTTCCAGCACGGCGTGCATGAATTCATCCAGGAATTCATCGCGGACAATTCGAGGCTCGGCGAAATCATCACCAAGCAATATCTGGTATAATGCCGTCATGGCCGGGCTCGTCCCGGCCATCCACGTCTTTCCTGCGATTGGTCAAGGAAGAAAGACGTGGATGCCCGGGACATCTGCGCGAAGACGCGCTTCGCGCTTTAGCCCGGGCATGACGATCTCCTTGATCCGGTCTGCGTCAGAAACTCCAGCTTGGTCCCGTTAGCTCATGCGCCTGCGAATTGCCCATTCCACCACCTACCGCTACGAGCCGCCGGCCACCGGCGTCATTCAAATCCTGCGGATGACGCCCGGCAGCCATGACGGGCAATACGTCGCCGAATGGCAGATCGACGTTTCCACCGATTCACGGCTCGACACCCACCAGGATGCCTTCGGCAACGTCACGCATGTTTTGACTCACGGCCCGCTGGCCGATCTCACCATATCGGTCGAGGGCATGGTCGAGACCCACGATACCGGCGGCGTGCTGCGGGGAACCGATGAACGCTTTCCGCCGAGCCTGTTCCTGCGCTCGACATCGCTGACCGAAGTCAACCCGGCGATGGCGAACTTTTCGCGCGAGCTGCGCGCCGAATCGGAACACGACGTGCTCGGCTTCCTGCATGCCCTGATGATGCAGATCAACGAGCACATGACCTTCGACGAGGACCCCACCAACAGCGGCACTTCGGCGGTGGAAGCCTTCGGCTTGAAGCGCGGGGTGTGCCAGGACTACGCGCATATCTTCATCGCCTGCGCGCGCTCCGGCGGCGTACCGGCGCGCTTCGTCGCCGGCCATTTCCTGCGTTCCGACGGCATGGTCAACCAGCAGGCCGGCCACGCCTGGGCCGAGGCGTTCGTGCCGGACCTCGGCTGGGTCGGGTTCGATCCGGCCAACGGCATCTGCACCACCGACGCTCACGCCCGCGTTGCCATCGGGCTCGATTATCTCGGCGCCGCCCCGGTGCGGGGCACCCGTTACGGCGGCGGCATGGAAACGCTGACGGTGGCGGTCAAGGTCGAGCAGGTCGGCGGACGGCAGGGACAGTCGCAGAGCCAGAGCCAGTCGTGAGATGAACCAGGACTCGTCATGCCGGCGCGCAGCCCATGGGGTCTGCGCCAACGGGTCTGCGCGAATGCACGCCCGATGACAAGGCTCCGCGCGGCCCGAGGATCACTGGCGCCCCGGAATGACCCGGCAAGGAGCCCGAATAGGGTTGGAGCATCCCGCGAAATTGGCTACTAATTCACGCCCTCTGATACTTGCGGGGATTGCTGATGACCTATTGCTGCGGAGTGCTGGTGCGGGACGGCCTGGTCATGATCGCGGACACCCGGACCAACGCCGGCCTCGATAACGTCTCGACCTTTCGCAAACTGCATATCTTCTCGGAGCCGGCCGAACGTATCATGGCGATCGCCAGCGCCGGCAATCTGGCGATCAGCCAGTCGGTGCTGTCGACCCTGACCGAGGGGTTGGAAGACCCGCACACCGGCGAGATCGAAACCCTGATGAATGCGCCGACCATGTTCCAGGCGGCGCAGCGCATCGGCCGAGCGATCCGCAGCGTGCACGCGACCGAGGGCGAAGCGCTGCGTTCGGAAGACGTCTCTTTCGACGTCTCGTTCCTGTTCGGCGGCCAGATCAAGGGCTCGCGGATGCGGCTGTTCATGGTCTATCCGGCCGGCAATTTCATCGAATGCACCACCGATACGCCCTATTTGCAGATCGGCGAACACAAATACGGCAAACCGGTGCTGGACCGCGCCATGCACTACGACGTCGAGCTTTACGAGGCGCTCAAGACCAGCCTGATCTCGATGGATTCGACCATGCGCTCCAACATCGGCGTCGGCCTTCCGATCGACGTTTTGGTGGCGCGTTCGGATGTGTGCGATGCCGATCTCAACCACCGCATCGAGGCCGGCGAGCCCTATTTCCACGATTTGCGCTCGCGCTGGTCGGCGGCGTTGCGCGCGGCGCATCAGAACATCCCGCGGCCGCCCTACAAGACCGAAACAACGAAAACATAAAAAATACGACGAGACGTAAAACCGAAAAAAGGCAGGAAGCAAATGAGCGAGCCCAAAAACAAGATCGCGATCGTCACCGGAGCCGGAACCGGCGTCGGACGCGCGGCCTCCTTGGCGCTGATGAATGCTGGCTTCACCGTCGTGCTCGCCGGGCGGCGCCTGGAGAAACTGGAAGAAACCGCCAAGCTCGGCGTGGCCGGCAAGAGCCTTGCCTTCTCCGCCGACATGACGGATGCGGGTGCGATCGCAGCACTGTTTGCCAAGGTGATGGAGACCTATGGCCGGCTGGATCTGTTGTTCAACAATGCCGGCATGGGAACACCCGCCATGCCGTTTGAGGATTTGAGCCTCGCACAGTGGCAGGCGGTGGTGTCCACCAACCTTACCGCGGCCTTCCTGTGCACGCAGCATGCCTTCCGCATCATGAAGGACCAGACCCCGCGCGGCGGCCGCATCATCAACAACGGCTCGATCTCGGCGCACGCGCCGCGGCCGTTCTCCGCGCCCTATACCTCGACCAAGCACGCCATCACCGGCCTCACCAAGGCCACCAATCTCGA
>NZ_JBEKXH010000281.1:0-8732 GCF_049512235.1 Bradyrhizobium sp. | reverse complement strand
TCTTTCGGAGCGATAAAGGCTGCAGCCAATTCGCAACGTACTGAAAGGATTTGACCAATGAGCAACCAAAAGAACCGTACCCTCTTCAAGAGAGGCACCATCGTGACGATGGATCCCCAGATTTCCAATCTCTCGACGGGCGACGTGCTGGTCGACGGCGGCCGGATCGCCGCGGTCGGCGCGAACCTTAAGGTGGATGGCGCTGAGGTGATCGATGCCACCGGCAGCATCGTCATGCCGGGCCTTGTCGATGCCCACCATCACATGTGGCTCGGCGTGATGCGCCGCATGATGCCCGATGTCGACGATCTCTTCGCCTATATCGACGTCGTGGCCGAGACGCTGGGCGCGCACTACCGCCCGCTCGACATGTATCTGAGCACGAAGCTGACAGCGGTCGCTTCGCTTGATGCCGGCATCACCACGATCATCGACGCCTGCCACTCATCGCGCAGTCCCGGACATACCGATGCGGCGCTCGACGCGCTCGACGCCGCTGGCATCCGCGCGTTGCACATGGTCGGCGCGGCGATGGACAAGAAGGCCTCGGCGGCCCATTTGCCGGCGGACCTCAAGCGTCTCGCCGATAACTGGAACCATGGCGACGGCCTGGTTCGGGTCGGCCTGTTCGGCCAGCTCAATCTCGACTGGTGGAGGGTCGCGCGCGGCCTCGACATGCGTATTCTGACCGAGTTCATCGGCGACCTTGCCAAGCTTGGGCCGGAATTCGCCGAACCCGGCGTGCTCGGGCCGCACAATATCTTCAACCACTGCACCCGGGTGCCGCGGGAGACCTGGAAGCTGTTTGCGGACGCGGGCGTCAACGTCACCGTCAACCCGCGCTCGGACGCGCTGTTCGGCTTCGACGATGAGAGCTTCGCCTACCAGCAGGCGATCGACCACGGCCTGACCCCGGCGCTCGGCATCGACCTCGACACGGCCTTCGGCAGCGACCTGTTCGGGGAAATGCACGCCTTGTTCGGGCAGCAGCGCTCCGCGATGCGCTACCGCCGCTTCCGAGGCGAGAAGAATGTGCCTGCGCCGATCTCGGTGGAGGCGGTGCTCAGGGCCGCGACCGTCAACGGTGCCCGCGCGGCCGGCCTCGAAAGCGAGATCGCTACCCTGAGCCCCGGCAAGCAGGCCGACATCATCATGGTCCGCACCAATGGTGTCGCGGTGTTCCCGGTGACCAATGCCATCGGCACGATCGTCCAGGCGGTCGAGCGCTCCGATGTGGACACGGTGATGGTTGCAGGCGAGATCCGCAAGCGTGCCGGCAAGCTGGTCGGCGTCGATGTTGGCAAGCTCGCGGCCGACGTGACCGCCTCGCGCGACTATCTGCTCGAGGCGAGCGGCTATCGCCCGGACCTGTTCGGCGCATCTACGGCCGCGAAGACCGCGGCCTGACCCAACGTCGCGGCCCGAAGAATGGGCGGCGACGTCATCTCCTCAACCGAATTTCATGGAGGCTGTCATGTCAGCACTTGCTGCAGCGGGTGTGAGTCAATCGGAGGCCGCACCGGCTCATCTTTCTCGGCCGGCGCCGGGCATCATCGCGGCGCTTTTCTGCGGCTATCTCGCCGTCGGCCTGCCGCTGCCGGTGATACCGCTGTTCGTCCACGACAAACTGGGCTTCAGCAATCTGATCGTCGGGCTGGTGATCGGCATCCAGTTCCTCGCGACCGTGCTGACGCGTGGCTATGCGGGCAGCCTCACCGACCATCATGGCGGCAAGCGCTCGGCGCTTCAGGGCGCGGCGGTCTGCGTGATCGGAGGACTGCTCTATCTCGTCGCGGCCATGCCAGCGTTGTCCCCGACGATCAGCCTCGTCATCGTTGTCGTCGGCCGTTTGGTCGCCGGTTTCGGCGAGAGCCAGTTCGTCACCGGTTGTGTCTCCTGGTCGATCGCCTCGGTCGGCCCGAAACGCGTCGGCATGTCGATGTCCTGGACCGGCATTGCCATGTTCGCGGCGCTCGCCATCGGCGCGCCGATCGGTATGGCGCTCTATCAGACCCACGGGCTCAAGGCTGCCATGGTCGCCTGCATCGTCGCGCCGCTCATTGCCGGGGTCATCGCCTTCCGCGAAGTGTCCTACACCAGCCCGGCGGGCCGACGTCTGCCATTCTCCGCGGTGATCGGCCAGATCTGGCGGGAGGGTCTCGGCCTGATGCTGCAGGGCGTCGGACTGTCGGGCCTGACCGCGTTCGCCTCGCTCTACTTCGCGGCGCGGAACTGGGATCACGCAGGTCTCGTCATGACCGCCTTCGGTATCGGTTTCATCTTCGTTCGCGTGGTTCTCGGGTCTCTACCCGACCGGATGAACGGTTATCGCGTCGCGCGGTGGTCGCTGGTCGTCGAGGCGATCGGCCAGACGATGCTGTGGGGCGCACCGCATGAGATCGTCGCGCTTGCCGGCGCGCTGGTCACGGGCCTCGGCTGCGCGCTGGTCTTCCCGGCCCTCGGGGTGGAGGCCCTGAAACGCGTACTGCCGGCCAATCGCGGCAGCGCGATGGGAGCATTCGTTGCGTTCCTCGACATCGCCTATGGCCTGTCCGGCCCCGCGGCGGGCGTGATCGCGGGGCAGTTCGGTTACGCCGCCGTTTATCTGTTTGGTGCCGCCAGCGCGCTCCTTGGTGCCGCGCTTGTGGTCACCGCCCGCAGTCCCCAACCCTGAAGATAAATTGTGCTGCCACGGACACGGTCCGCCGGCCTGCCCAAAGGAGAAATACGATGTCACGCATCTTTATTTCCGGCTCGTCAATCGGACTCGGCCTCGCCGCAGGCGAACTGCTCATCAATCAAGGTCATCAGGTCGTCCTTCACGCTCGTAACGCTGCCCGGGCCGATGATGCCAGGCGCACGCTGCCTGCCGCCCAAGCGATCGTAACAGGCGATCTGGAGACGATCGCTGGCGCCAGGGACGTCGCTGCGCAAGTCAACGCGGTCGGCCGCTTCGACGCGGTCATTCATAATGCCGCCGTCGGCTACCGGGAAGGCCACCACATCACAGTCGACGGTCTGCCGCACGTCTTCGCGATCAACACGCTCGCCGCCTATATCCTCACGGCATTGATCGAAAGGCCGAAGCGGTTGGTCTATCTGAGCTCCGGCATGCATCACCATGCGGACGCCCATCTGGACGACATCCTCTGGCGAAAGCGGCGCTGGAACGGATCGACAGCCTATGCCGAGAGCAAATTGCATGATGCCATGCTGGCCTTCGCGGTCGCCCGCCTGTGGCCCGATGTGCTGTCTAATGCTCTGGAGCCCGGCTGGGTACCCACCAAGATGGGCGGTCCAGGCGCGCCCGACGATATGGATCAGGCGCATCTCACCCAGGCATGGCTTGCGGCGAGCGACGATCCCAATGCTCAGACGACTGCGGGCTATTTCTATCACCTCAAGCCTCGCGAGCCGAATCCGCAGAGCCGAGATAGCGCTCTCCAGAACAGGTTGCTCGATATCTGCGGGAAAATCTCCGGTGTCGAGATCGAGTAGCTTGCACTGTTTCAGTCGCAACACTGGTTTGGACGTGATTCAACCGCCCAGAGCCAACGACCTCGCCTTACCCGAATGAAAGGCAATTCGGCCCCACGGCATGCGTATCATCTTCATCAGGCGCTTCCTGATGCACGTGCTGCCCAAGGGCTTCCACCGCATCCGCCACTACGGGCTCTTCGCCAACGCCAACCGCGCGGAGAACATCGCGAAAGCCCGCGCACCCCTCAATGTCACCCCTCCTGCCGCCGTCACTGCCGTCGACGCAACGTGCGTGTGTGAGTCCCTCGTCAGATCTGAACTCATCAGCTGACAGTTAGAGCATGATTAGCCTAAATTGAGCAGCCGCGTTCAATCGCGGCGGAAGTTGGGCCGCATATTGAATGCCCGTACTGACGGCATTTCGAACGGAACGCGACAGCCCTTATTTTGGATCCCCTCCCAGGCAACAGATCGCGACCTGGCCAGAACGAATCTATCGCGCTGAGGCACGTGTCCGCAGACCGCTGAAGGAGAAACCCATGCGCATTCTCCATTTCGAGGAGGGGGGTAGTCCCGGAATTGCGGCGGATGACGGCTCGGGCTGGCATGGACTTACGGAGCGCGAAAGCGGATTTCCTGGCACTCTTCCCGAACTGATTGCGCAAGGTGCAGATCTGTTGCGCACGGGCAGAGACCTTCTGCCCATGCGGGCACTCGACCTGAACGGAATTCGGATACTGCCTCCGGTGCCCAAGCCACCGAAAATCCTCTGTGTCGGTCTCAACTACGATGATCACCTCGAGGAAAGCGGACTCAAAAAGCCGGTCTATCCCGAAATTTTCGCGCGGTTCGCGACGAGTCTGATCGCTCACGGTGAACCGATCCGGCAGCCACGCGAATCGTTCACGCTGGACTATGAGGCCGAGCTCGCCGTGGTGATCGGCCGGAGCGGACGACGCATCAGCCGCGACAGGGCCCTCGATCACGTTGCGGGCTACTCCCTGTTCAACGATGCCACGATTCGCGATTTTCAACTGCGCACGCCGCAATGGACGATGGGCAAGAATTTCGACGCCACAGGGGCGTTCGGTCCCTGGCTGGTGACGCCTGATGCCCTGCCGCCTGGGGCTCACGGGTTGCGCATCCAGGGCCGCTTGAACGGCCGAGTGATGCAGGATGCGTCTACCGACCGGCTCATCTTCAACGTCCCCACCCTGATCGAAATGATCAGCGTCGCGATCAGTCTAGAACCGGGTGATGTGATCATCACCGGAACACCCGGCGGCGTTGGGGCGGCGCGCAAGCCTCCTGTTTTCATGCAGCCGGGCGATGTCTTCGAAGTGGAGATCGAGGGGATGGGTGCCTTGAGCAACTCCGTCCATCTCGAGTCACAAGAGGAGGTGCCGCGTTGATCAGAAAGCTGTTTTCCGCGAACCCTGCGCGCATACCACGGTGCGATGGGCCACCAAAGAGCGATGCAGTCCCCGCCTCTCTGATCGACGGGACACCAGGTGGCCTGAGAGCCGACCTCATCGCGCTCCTGGGAAAAGGGAACGTCCTCCACAGAGCGATTGATCTCGTACGGTTTGCCTCCGATGCGAGCCCGTATCGGCTCGTCCCCCAAGTCGTTGTGCAGCCCCGAAGCACCGATGACATCGTCAAGCTCTTCCGCTATTGCCGAGAGAACGGAAGGCACGCCACGCTCCGCGCCGCGGGAACCAGCCTGAACGGTCAATCCCAATCGGACGATATACTCATCGACGTGCGCCGTCATTGGTACGGGGCGAAAGTGGAGGACGATGGCTGCCGAGTGCGCGCGCGTCCAGGAATGATCCTAGGGCACGTCAACGCAATGCTCGGGCGATACCGCCGACGGCTCGGACCGGATCCCGCAAGTTCGAGCGCATGCACCATCGGTGGCGTGATAGCCAACAACTCCGGCGGCATGCGCTGCAGCGTCAAAACCGACGCTTATCAGACCGTCTCGGCGATGACGTTCGTAACGCCGTCCGGCGCCGTCATCGACACCTCGGCATCCGACGCGGAGGCGGCATTCGAACGAGCCGAACCTGATCTTGCGATCGGGCTGCTGGAACTCCGCGGACAGCTGCTCGCCGATCGGGAACTGGTCGACCGTGTGCGACAAAAGTATGCGATACGGAACACTCATGGCTACCGGCTCTGCGCTCTGCTCGACGGCGAGACGCCACTTGAAATCTTTCGTCGTCTTCTCGTGGGATCCGAGGGAACGCTGGCGTTCGTCGCCGAGGCCGTGATCGACACCGTTTCTGCTCCTAGCGTGACCGGCGTCGCTTGGATACCGGTGCCAACCATCGACGAAGCGGTCGGCCTTGTCCCCGGCCTCGTCGGTCTCGGAGCCAGCGCCGTCGAGTTGATGGTCGCCCCCGCTCTCACTGCCGCCGGCCAAGCCTTCGCGCACACCCCTGCCTATTGGAAAACGCTCGATCCGAAAGCTGCGGCCCTGCTGGTGGAGTTCGGCGCCAAAGACATGCGAGCGCTCGAGGTTTTGCAGAACAAGGTCATCGAGTTGACCTCGAACGCCAATCTAATCCATCCAGTAGACTTCACGAGCGTGGAGGAAGCTATCGAGCTCGCGTGGCACGTCCGCGAAGGGCTGCTCGGACTGATCGGCAAACTGCGCCCCAAGGGCTCGACGCTGATAACCGAGGATGTGTGCTTTCCGCCAGGACGCCTGGCGCAGGGGGCTAGGGACATCCAGGAATTGCTCAGCAAGCACGGCTTCATCCCCGGAGTCGCCGGCCACGCAGCCCACGGAAATCTTCACTTCACGCTGGTCGCGGACTTCGGCGATCCAGAGGGCCACGAACGGTACGCGGCTTTCATGAAAGAACTCGTCGATCTCGTCGTCCGCAAGCACGACGGCTCGCTAAAGGCCGAGCACGGTACCGGTCTCAACATGGCGCCTTTCCTCGAGTCGGAATGGGGTGCAAAGGCCACCGCCATGATGTGGCGAATCAAAGAGCTCGCCGACCCAAAAGGTATTTTAGGACCGAACGTGATCCTGACCCGCAATGCCAAACTCCACCTGGAGAATTTGAAATCGGTGCCGCAGATCGAGAGCGTTACGGATTCTTCGCAATGCATCGAGTGCGGATTTTGCGAACCGGTTTGTCCCAGCCGTAACGTCACTATGACGCCAAGGCAACGGATCGTGCTCAGGCGTGAAATGTCCCGCCAATCGCCGGGATCACCAATGCTTGCCCGGCTGCAGGAGGAGTACCAGTACGATGGAATCGAGACCTGCGCCGGCGATGGCACATGCGCGATTCCCTGCCCGATCGGAATCAACACCGGTGCTCTGATCCGCGAATTGCGTGCGATCGAGACCACTCCGACGGCTGACAAGGTCGCGCTACGGCTCGCAAAGAACTGGAGCGCGGTCGAGAAGGTATCCCGAGCGAGCCTGTCCGCCACGCATGCCTTCTCCGCTCTATTCGGAGTCAAGCCGCTGACGGCCTTGACCGGGATTGCGCGAACAGTCGCGAGTCCCGATCTGATACCCAGTGTACCGGGGCCGATGCCTCGGGCAGCCCGGGCTCTGCGGTCAACCGAAAAGAACGGTGCCGCAGCCGTCTACTTTCCCGCCTGCATCAACCGGATGTTTGGCCGCGATCCGGACCGCCCGGCTTCGCCGTCCTTGCCGGAGGCGTTCGTCACACTATCCGAACGAGCCGGAAAGCCGTTGTGGATTCCGCCCGATGTCGCAGGTCTATGTTGCTCCACCCCGTGGAAGTCGAAAGGTTATCCCAAAGGCCACGAGTTCATGGCCAAATCCATCGCCGACGCCATGCTGCGGTGGAGCGACGCCGGTAAGATCCCGATCATCGTTGATGCGGCATCGTGCACTCTCGGTCTCAGCCAGGATATTGCTTCACTACTCGACGCCGAGACCAAGGCCAGGTACGAGAGTCTGACCATCATCGACTCGATTGCGTGGTGTCGCGACCTGCTTCCGATCTTGACGATCCGGCGGAAACTCGGGCGGATCGCCGTGCACCCGACCTGCTCCATCACGCATTTGGGATTGGCCAAGACGCTCAGGCAGATCGCGACGCATTTGGCCGATGAGGTCGAGGTGCCAATCGGCACGACCTGCTGCGGTACGGCCGGGGATAGAGGCCTCCTACATCCCGAACTCGTCGTCTCGGCGACCCGCGAGGTCAGAGCCGTTCTGGATGCTCGCCCGGCCGAGGCCTACATTTCGGCGAACCGAACCTGTGAGATGGGCCTTCGTCACGCGACCGGGCGACCGTATGAGTCGTTTATTTTCCTGCTCGAGGAATTGAGTCGTCCGGAGGCGGGCTAACGGATGACCTCTGGCTCATCGAGGCGTTTTGCTGAAATGAGGCCACGCCAAACCGATCAGCAAAATGGAGCCACTCCCATGCGATATTCCGACTACAAATGTTTCCGGTTCGGGTTCGATTCCGGAGTCGCATTCGTCAGCATCAATCACCCGCCGATAAATCTTCTCGATGATGTTCTGTCGCAGGAATTCGACAAGCTCGGCAGGCAGCTCGAAACCGATGAGAGCGTCCGGGTTGTAGTCTTACAGAGCGCTCTTCCTGATTTCTTTATAGCCCACTCTGGATTGGGCCGGGTTGGGGCCGCCTCCAAAAGGGTGTCCCATACGCGCAGCTTTCGTCTTACGCAGATGATCGGCGAGCGGTTCAGGAACATGCCCAAGGTGACCATTGCCAAGATCGAGGGGCGAGCCCGGGGCGGAGGCAATGAGATCGCGCTGGCCATGGACATGTGTTTTGCTGCCGTGGGCAAGGCGATCTTCGGCCAGCCGGAGGCAGCGGTCGGGCTTGTTCCGGGCGGTGGCTCCACGCAACGATTGCCACGACTCATCGGGCGGGGACGCGCCTTGGAGGTGCTCCTGGGTTGCGATGATTTCTCCGCAGAACTGGCAGAACGCTACGGCTATATCAATCGAGCGTTGCCAGCGGACGAGTTGACGCCCTTTGTCGAGAGACTGGCCCACCGTATCGCCTCGTTTCCTGCGCATACCGTCGCTCACGTCAAGGCGGCCGTGGATCTGGGAGCATTTGGCTCCTTGGCGGAGGGGCTTCTGGTGGAAGCCCATGAGTCCGATTTGAGTGTCGCTAGCGAGGTGACGCAGGCGCGCGTGGCCGAAGCATTGAAGGTCGGCGCCGAAACTTATGAAGGCGAGTTGGAGATGGATTTTCTATCGAGACTCTCCCCGG
>NZ_JBEKXH010000280.1:0-15934 GCF_049512235.1 Bradyrhizobium sp. | reverse complement strand
GCCAATGACAGCAATTTCGAAGTCTTCGGATGCCGGCGCCATGAAGGTGGCGCCGCGCACACCGGGGGCCGGCATCCAAATCTTCACAGAAGCGGTTGTTTTGGCACTCTTCAAAGTCGCAGCTCGCTTCTGATGTCCAACGTTCTCGAACGGAACTAAAACGCGAAACGCCGTAAACCTGGCCCTCCGATACTTTTTGTTATCCGACGCGGCGGGATCGGGTTTCTCCAGGCGCGGCTCGCCGCCCCACCTGATTACGTGTCATCCTGCCCTTTGCGGTGCATCGCCAGGGCCCGCTCAACGCACTCGAGCAATTGCGTCTCGTCGAAAGGCTTGGCCAAAAAGCCGATCGCCCCAGCCCTCAACGCCTGCTCCCGAATCCGGTCCTCGGGAAACGCGGTAATGAAAATCATCGGCGTGTTGGTGCCCTGGGCGATCAAGTGCTCTTGCAACTTGACGCCGCTCATACCGGGCATCTCGACGTCGGCAATGAGGCAGCAGGTGTCGCGCAATCGCGGCGAAAACAAGAACTCACGCGCCGAAGCAAACGCGTAAGTCGCAAATCCCATTGACCTCAACAGCCGTGCGGTCGCAGTGCGCTGCGAAGCGTCATCATCAACGATTGAGACTATCGGGATTTCCACGCCGGCAACCCTCTTTCGAGTACGGACCTGATCACGGTCTCGCCCCGACACGGTGCCGCCTCTCGCTTGAGGTAACACTGGCCGGGCAAGTCCGGAACTATACTTAGGTTGCGTTGCTGGGAGCATGCCGATGCATCGTGCCGGCTGATCGCCAAGCCCAATGGGAGATGGATTTGAGCGAACATCACGCCCTATCGCTTTTGGCTCAGCGCTGGGGCCGGCGTGACGCCGAGCGCTTCCGCCATTCTGACCAGATCAGCCACCGATCTCGCGCCCATTTTCTTCATCAGGTGACTGCGATGCACCTTCACCGTGATCTCACTAAGCTCGAATTTTGCTGCGATCTGTTTGCTCATGAGCCCGCTCGCGACGAAAGCCATGATTTCGCGCTCGCGGGGGGTAAGCAATTGAAAATGCGCCTTCAGCTCGGTGATCATAAGCTCGTGTTCACGCCGCTTCTCATCACGCTGGATCGCGGTTGCGACGGCATCCAGAAGATCTTGGTCGCGAAACGGCTTGACAAGGAAGTCGATGGCGCCTGCTTTCATGGCCCGCACCGTCATGGGGATGTCGCCATGCCCCGAGATGAACACGACGGGAATCCGGATGTCCGCCTTTGCCAACTCGGCCTGGAAATCGAGACCGCTCAATCCAGGAAGGCGAACATCGAGTACCAGGCAGCTAGGTACGTCAGCGCGCTCGCTACGCAGGAACTCCTGTGCCGAGGCAAACACTTCGGCCCGCAACTGCACCGAATGGAAAAGTCTCGCCAGCGCACGACGCGTAGAGTCATCGTCGTCCACGACGAAAACAACGCATCGATCCCTGCCGTCAACGGCCTTCACTGACGAATTGCGCTGAGTCACGCTACCATCTCACACATCCGAGCCGCGCGCCTGCGCGGCGAACCATCGAGAGCAACCAGTTCGAAGGCACCGGCGATCGACGTTCTCGCCAGAATTGGCTTCTACGTGCCGAGCGAGTTCGATACAGCTACCACGACCCGCAGCCGGCGACTGGTTTCGACTAAAGCACCGAAGCTGCCGCAGCGAGCTAACTGGCATCGATCTCGACACACGGAGCGATCTTTTAACTCAAACGGCACGACCCGCAAACCCCAGAATACCCGTCCGGCTCGGCTATTCCCGAAATTGGCTTCCCGCGCCGCGAGCAGCCGCGGCCCCAACCAGGGTACCCGCTACCTCCGTGCCAACCATGGCCCCAGACCCGTATCGGCCGCACGGACGGTCAAATCGCCGGGATGGTGGACGCATACACGCAACGAATAAAACCGAATTTAGTGGTGGCGGCGCGTTGCGAACCTAGATTAGTTTTGTGCGCATCGCCAATCGACTGTCACGTTGATTGCGCTCGATCCCTCTCCTCGCGGCGCGATTGGATGATGTGGCTTGATCAACGGCACCCCGATGCAAGTGCATCGGGGCCACGGCTCTGGAGAACAGGCAGATGGATGCTCAAAGAATGAACAGGCGCGGAGACCTGATGCCCGCGGTCATAACCGCAATTGTCGCAGTCGTTTGTACAGCTGTCATCCTCCTCATCGATTTCGACCCAGGCAGCGGTTCCATTGGTAATGGCGGGGCGAGGATGATCACGGCCGCGGCGGTGGCCAGAGCCGGCGCAATCGAGATTCCGTCTGGGCCGCCGGCAGGCCGGCCGGCGACCTAAGCGCCGCAACCGGCTATTTCATTTGCGACAGGGAGTTTTCGGCATGAAAGCGCTTTCGGTTTTTTGCATCGTCATTAGCATTGGCTTTTCGACCACGGTCGCATTCGGCCGCGGCGGCATGGGATCACATCATATGCCCATGTCTGGCGGCGCCTACGGCACCAGCGCCGCCGCGCCCGGCACTAACTCTCTGGGCACGGCGCTTTCGTCATCCGGGGTCGGCGCCGGCCCGATGAAGGGGCCACTGCTCGGCACCAATCCCGCCATCGACCGCGAAGAAGCGAAAGTCGACAAGATGATAGACTCGATCTGCCGGGGCTGTTGAAGAGGCCGTCTGTGGCTACCAGCTCCTTCGGCCCCCGGCCACCGGCCACCGGCCACCGACCTGCGAGCGGCGAGACACGAGACGATCGAATTCGTCAAGCGCCCTTGGAGGCGCATTTCAGTCAAGCACGGCGAGAGTCATAATCCATCAGCAGGGCGCAATCGTGCCGCTGCGGCCGCGCGCTTGCAGTAACTACGTACGCAGCGTTTGCGTGCTCCCTGCTTATTCCGAGTTCAGGCAATCACCGCCAGCGTCGGGCAATAAACGCTTATTTAATCGAAATCTTGTTCGGCGCGCATTATGTCGGAAGCGGCAGGGCATGAACTATCGCGCTGTCATCGCGCCTGCCGCGGGGTTCGTCCGCGGCGTCGAGGCGAGACACAAACTCCGAACAGGAACTGAGTGATGCCACACACCGAACAGAGCCAAACCGAAATGGAATTCGTCGAAATTCCGCAAACCTCAATTCGGGTCTCCCGCGTTGCGCTGGGCACCTGGGCGATAGGCGGCTGGATGTGGGGCGGAAGCGACGAGAAGGATGCCATTCGCACCATTCACGCAGCGCTCGACCGCGGAGTCAACCTGATCGACACGGCGCCGGTATACGGTTTCGGGCGTTCGGAGGAGATCGTCGGCAAGGCGCTTGCCATTGGGGGCCGGCGCAAAGATACGGTCATCGCCACCAAGGTCGGACTCGATTGGGCCGATGGCAAGCCATTTCGCAATGCCAGCAGAGCGCGGATTGTCTGTGAAGCCGAGCGATCATTGCGGCGTCTGCAGACTGACGTTATCGACCTCTACCAGGTGCACTGGCCGGACCCGAAGACGCCGATCGCCGAAGTCGCGGACGCGATGGCTGCGCTCTACAGGTCCGGAAAAATCCGCGCCATCGGGGTCAGCAATTTCAGCCCGGCACAGATGGACGAGTTCCGTGCCGTAGCGCCGCTGCACACCGCGCAACCGCCCTACAATCTGTTCGAGCGCGGCATCGAGCAGGATGTGCTGCCCTATTGCCGCGATCACAACATCGCACTGCTCGCCTATGGCTCGCTTTGCCGCGGCCTCCTCTCCGGAAGCATGACGGACAGGACCCGGTTTAGCGGCGACGACCTGCGCAGGAACGATCCGAAATTTCGGCCGCCTCGCTTTGAGCAATACCTCGATGCGGTCGCACAACTCGATGCGTTCGCTTCGGCGCACTACGGCAAGCGTGTCATCCATCTCGCTGCGCGCTGGGTGCTCGACCGCAACAACAAGAACATCGCATTGTGGGGCGCCAGGCGGCCCGAGCAACTCGCACCAATCCGCGAGGTCGCGGGATGGCGTATCGACGGGACCGCGATGGCCGAGATCGATCAGATTCTCAAGCGTACCGTCGAGGATCCGGTGGGCCCGGAGTTCATGGCTCCTCCTGACCGGCTTGCCGCCTGAGCCGCTACGCCACTCAAGTCTGGAAGGCACCCATGAAACAAGCTGTGATGATCGCGTTCGTTCTGTCGATTTCCGGATTGAGCCCGGCGTTGGCCCAGATCGGCACGATGCCAACGACGCCAACGCTGAGCCCCACTTCTCCGCTTGGCATCGGCCCGACAACATCAGTCGGCGAAACCGGAATCCCGTTCGGCGCCACGGAGATCGCCTCCCCCGGCGTCAGTCCGGCGCCCACGACCGCCACGATGAGCGGAACGGCCTGCTCGACGTTGGGGAGTTCGCCGTCGGGAATGTACGGCTCGCCTTCGAGCTACGATGGCGGCGGAATGGCGGTAGGAAGCACGACGCCCGCGACCGGGGCCATGTCGGTGTCGAGCACCTCATCGATATCGGGAATGTCGACAACCTCGCCGATGGTGGAGACATCGGGATTGTCGGGAATGTGCGGCTCCGGCTCGAGCAGCATCGCCTCCTCCTCGACCCCGACGGCAACATCGCCCACGGCACCGGGCGGCGTTGATCGAACCGGAATTCCCTTGGGTTCCACCGAGATCGGCAATCCCGGCGTCAGTTCCGCCGCGGCGGTGCCCACGATCAGCGTCTTGCCGACAACGAGCAGTATCGGGACTTCAGCGATGCCCACTACGACGTCCGGGAGCAACGCAACGTCAGTCACTCCAGGTGGCTAGTACAAAATTCCTGACCGGAAGCGAGAGCGACCATGAAAAAGAAATTCGTTATTCCCGCTGTTTTACTGTCCGCAGTCGCGGCCGGCGGTCTCCTGTACCTCACGCACACCTACCCGATGGAGAAGGTTGCGGCCGCGATCGCGCCCGCGCCCCCACCGACGGTACCGATCGTCGCCGGAGTGGTCGCCCAGCATGACGTGCCGATCTATCTCAGCGGTGTCGGCACGGTGATTGCGTACAACACCGATGTCGTGCGCGCCCAGATTCAGGGACAAATCATCAGCATCAACTTCACCGAAGGCCAAGCCGTGCATGCCGGCGACCTGCTCGCCCAGATCGACCCGCGTCCCTACCAGGCGTTGATCGAGCAGTACACCGGCAATCTGGAACGCGATCAGGCCCAGCTCACCAATGCCGAGGCCAACCTCACCCGCTACAACAAATTGGGGGTTCAAGGCTGGGCCACGCCGCAATTGGTCGAGACCCAGAAGGCGCAAGTCGGCGAGTTGCAGGCGGCAATCAAGACCGACCAGGCGCAGATCGACGCCGCCAAGGTGGAACTGAGCTTCACGCGCCTGACCTCGCCGATCGATGGCGTGGCCGGGATTCGTCAGATCGACGTCGGCAATATCATCAGCCCGTCCACGACCAACGGCCTCGTCGTCGTCACCCAGCTCAACCCGATCTCGCTGATATTCACGCTGCCGGAGACGGATCTGCCGAGAATCCAGCAGCAGCAGCAGAAGACCAAAACAGCGCTGAAGGTCATGGCCTACAATCAGGATGATACGATCGAGCTCGGCCAGGGCGTGCTCGGTCTCGTCAACAACGAGATCCTGCAGACGACGGGCTCGATCCAGCTCAAGGCGAATTTTCCCAACAGCTCGCACCGGCTCTGGCCAGGGGAGCTCGTGAATGCACGGCTGCTGCTCGACACACGGCATAACGGCCTGACAGTTCCGGCTTCCGTGGTGCAACAGGGGCCGACGGGAGCTTATGCATACGTGGTCAATCCCGACAACACCGTAGCCATCCGCCCCCTGAAGGTGGCGCAAATCAGTGATGGTCAGGCGCTGATCGATTCCGGCCTCAAGGCCAACGACACGGTCGTGGTCGACGGACAATACAAGCTGCAGCCGGGCACGCGGGTCACGATGCTGCACGGTCAGGCGGCCCAGGAAGCCATTGCCCAAACCGCGCAGCAGGCGCCAATCCCATGAACATTTCCGCACCCTTCATCCGACGGCCGATCGCCACCGCTTTGTTGATGGTAGGCTTGCTGGTGGGCGGCCTGGTCGCCTATCCGCTCTTGCCGGTGGCGGCGCTGCCGAACGTCAACTATCCGACCCTTCAGATTACGGCTCAACTGCCCGGAGCCGATCCGCAGACCATGGCATCTTCGGTGGCGACGCCGCTCGAATTGCAGTTCGGCGAGATCCCGGGTCTCGCCCAGATGACGTCGGCAAGCGCACTGGGCTACACCCAGATCACGCTGCAGTTCGACCTCAACCGGCAGATCGACGGAACGGTCAGCGACACGCTGTCGGCGATCAATGCCGCGACCCCGTATTTGCCGACCGGCATGCCGTATCCGCCGACGATCCGGAAGGTCAATCCGGCCGACACGCCGATCCTGGTGCTCGGCTTGACCTCGGACACGCTGCCGCTGACTACCGTCGACGCCTATGCAGAAAATATTCTGCTGCAAAAAATATCCCAGATATCCGGCGTCGGTCTCGTGGGCATCGGCGGTCAGCAGAAGCCGGCCGTTCGCGTGCAGCTCGATCCGCAGGCTCTCGCAGCCCGCGGCATCAATCTCGAGGACGTGCGGACCGCGCTCGGCCAGGCCAATGTCGACTTGGCCAAAGGCACGCTCAACAGCCCGCGCCAGACCTACACGCTCAACACCAACGATCAGTTGCTGAAGGCCGACGACTACGCCAACCTGGTGATCGCCTATCGCAACGGCGCGCCGGTCCGTATCCGCGACGTCGGCCAGGCCATCAGCGCGCCCGAGAACGATCTGATCGCGGGCTGGTTCAACCAGAAGCGGGCGGTCATCCTTGCGATCCAGCGCCAGCCCGGCGCCAACGTCATCGAGACCGTGAACCGAATCAAGGCGATGATGCCGGTGCTTCAGGCCTCGATCCCGCCGGCCGTCAAGGTCAATATCATCTCCGACCGCACCGAGACCATCCGTGCCTCGGTCAGCGACGTGCAGTTCACCTTGATGCTGACCGTCGCGCTGGTGGTGATGGTGATCTTCATATTCCTGCGCAATTTCTGGGCGACCGTTATTCCAGCGGTCACCGTGCCACTGTCGCTGATCGGCACCTTCGCTGTGCTCTACGAACTCGGCTACAGTCTCGACAACCTCTCGCTGATGGCGCTGTCGATCGCGGTCGGCTTCGTGGTGGACGACGCCGTCGTCGTGATCGAGAACATCGTGCGGCACATGGAGGAAGGCTTAGCGCCATTCGAAGCAGCCCTGAAGGGCGCCGGCGAAATCGGCTTCACCATCGTGTCGATCACGCTATCGCTGATCGCGGTGTTCATTCCGTTGTTCCTGATGGGTGGATATGTCGGCCTGCTATTCCGCGAATTTGCGATTACCGTCAGTGTTGCGCTGGTGCTGTCGCTCCTGATCTCACTGACCTTGACCCCGATGATGTGCGCCCGGCTGCTCAAGCCGGAGACCAGGCAGCACGGGCGGCTCTACCCGCTTTTCGAACGCGGCTTCGATGGCCTGCGGAACATCTATGAAGCGGGACTCAAGATCGTGCTGCGCCATCGCTTCATCACGCTGCTGACGATGTTCGGCACCATTGCGTTGACCGGATATCTCTACATGGTCATTCCCAAGGGCTTCTTCCCCGAACAGGACACCGGGTTGATCATCGGCCTCTCCGAAGCGGCGCAGGATATCTCCTTTCAGGCCATGGCCGAACGCCAGCAAGCCCTGCTCGACGCTCTGATGCGGGATCCGGCCGTGGCCTCGGTCGGTGCGGCGGTCGGCGCCGGTGGCGGCAATACCACGGTCAATGACGGCCGCGTCTACATCGCGCTCAAGCCGAAGAGCGAGCGGGGCAGCATGGCCGAGGTGCTCGAGCGGCTACGGACCAACCTCGCCAAGATCCAGGGCATCACGCTTTATATGCAGGCCGCGCAGGACATCACCATCGGCGGCCGCGTCTCCAAAACGATGTATCAGTACACGCTGAACGACGCCGATCCCGGAGAACTTAATCACTGGGCCGCGCTGTTTCTCGATAGGATTAAAACCGTCCCCGGAATCACCGATGTTGCAACGGACCAGCTCAATGCCGGACCGATGCTCGACATCACCATCAAGCGCGAGGTCGCCTCAAGCTACGGCATCCTGCCCTACACGATAGACAATACGCTTGATGACGCCTTCGGCCAGCGCATCGTCTCGACCATGTACACGACGCTGAACCAGTACCATGTCGTCATGGAGGTCAACCCCAAGTTCCAGTACTCGCCCGAAGCGCTCAATGGCATCTATGTCAAATCCTCAAGCGGGCAGGAAGTGCCGTTATCCACGCTGGTCGATACCGTGGTGAAGGTTGCGCCGCTCGTGGTCAACCACCAGGGCCAGTTCCCTTCGGTCACGATTTCGTTCAACCTGCTGCCGGGCACCGCGATCGGTCAGGCGACAAGCGCCATCCAGAAGATCGAAAAACAGCTCGGCAAACCGCTCTCGCTGCAGACCAGCTTCCAGGGCAACGCCCAGGCATTCGGACAGTCGCTGTCGACGACGCCGATCCTGATCGTCGCCTATGAGAGCCTGATCCACCCGATCACCATCATCTCGACCCTGCCGTCGGCCGGCCTCGGTGCGCTGCTGCTGCTGATGGCGGTCCACTATGATCTGAGCGTGATCGCGATCGTCGGCATCATCTTGCTGATCGGCATCGTCAAGAAGAACGGCATCATGCTGGTCGATTTTGCCCAGCACGTCGAGCACGAGCAGGGCTTGACGGCCGAAGAGTCCATTTATCAGGCATGCATCATGCGCTTTCGGCCGATCCTGATGACCACGATGGCGGCGCTGCTTGGCGGCGTTCCGATGATGCTCGGTACCGGTGTCGGTTCGGAGCTTCGTCAGCCGCTCGGCTATGCCATCGTCGGCGGCCTCGCGCTGTCGCAGCTCCTCACGCTCTATACGACGCCCGTGATCTATATCTATCTCGATCGTCTGCAGAGTTGGCTGTTCCGAGAAACGCAGCACGCGGCCTCCGCTCACGCCAAGCCGATGCCCGCCGAATGATCGAGGCGAACGAAGCGCGGGCGCGTTCAGGCGCACGCCTCACTACCAAGTGAGTTCTTTAAATCCAAATTTAGTCGCGCTACGATCTACGTCTACCTAACTTCATGACATCGACCCTCAAATTGAGCCGCGATGTCATGAGTGAACCCGCTACAATCCGTATCGTCAGTCCCGAAGAATTCGACGCGGGAACGGCCCAGACGCCAGGTTCCGAACGGCTGGCGGCGGTGTCGCCGCAGCTTGGTGTGGATGCTGTGCTTTGGAGCGGACTATTCAAGGTCGAGCCAGGCGCGCGCACCGGGATTCATCATCATGGCGAACAGCAGACGGTCGCCTATGTCCTCTCCGGCATCAGCGAGGTCCGCTGGGGTGCGAAGGGAGAATATTCCGCGAGCGCCAAGGCGGGCGACTTCATCCATGTTCCGGCGTTTCTGCCTCACATGGAGATCAACCCGTCGAAACTCGAGCCGTTCTGTTGGGTTGTGGTTCGAAGTACCGCCATGCCCATCGTCGTCAACCTGCCGGCCGATATCTGGTCATAGCCTCTTGCCGCGGACTCTCGCGTGCGGCAGCGCTATGGCGCGCTCAGTCGCGCCCTGCTGGCGGGCGCCAGCGCCCAGCTCAGCAACAAGGCCACGACCGGTGGGACCGGTCAGCATGCCAACCTTCGCAGATCGAGCCGGCTCTTTACAATAAAAACAAATTTAAGCTGTCCCCCGGCGGCCTTGCCAGCCGTGCTGCAGTTGCCAAGCCTCGATTCTGAAACGCTATTTAATGGCAACCCCGGACCCGATGTCCTAAATTGCAGTGGTGGCCGGGCACATATCTTCGCGATGCACGACCCAGCTGAAGATGCCGCCGAAGACGCGCCACGCAACGCTTGTTTTCGACCAAAATGGTGCGCCCGATCCGGCCTCTCACCCAAGGTGCAAGGGGCTCGACTGAAGCAAGGTGCAGGATATGACCATCGCTCTGGGCAACAGCGCTCCGCGCAACTCGCTAACACCGGGCCGGCAATGTGATATCGTCGCCTCGGCCGCTTCTATCGGGAAATTGCCGATGACTAAGATTCTTCTGATCGAGGACGATAGCGAAACCGCCGAAGAAATCGCTGACGAACTGGTTCAGCGCGGTTTCGAAATCGAGAGGGCTGGCAGCGGAATCGAGGGCCTGGACAAGGCTCGATCTTGTCGTCCCGATGCGCTGATCGTTGATCGCATGTTGCCCGGGATGGATGGCTTGACGATCATCGAGGCGTTAAGGCAGGAACGGGTCCGCACGCCCGTTCTGATCCTGAGTGCGCTTGGGGCGATCGACGAGCGCGTTCGCGGGCTGCGCTCGGGCGGCGACGACTACCTCACCAAACCATTCGCGATCGTGGAGCTGGTTGCGAGGATCGAAGCGCTGTTGCGGCGACCGGCCGAGTCGCGGGAAACGATGCTGCGCGTGGGACCGCTTGAGCTCGACCTCATCGCACGGACGGCCAAGCGCGGCGACCGCGCGATCGAATTGCTGCCACGGGAATTCCGCCTGCTCGAATACATGATGCAGCGAAGCGACCAACTGCTGACGCGCGCCATGCTGCTCGAGGAAGTCTGGAACTATAAGTTCGTTCCTGCAACCAATCTGGTGGACGTCCATATGGGCCGGTTGCGGCACAAGGTGGACGGGCCGAATGACCCGCCCATGATCCACAATGTCCGCGGCTCTGGATTTATTCTCCGTGAACCTTCCTGATTTTGTCCGAACCACAACCTTCCGCTGGACTTCCATTGCGTTCGCGGTTTGCATTTTGCTGTTCTCGGCCTTCGTCTATTGGCAGGCCGCGAACTATATGGTGGCGAAGATGGATGCCGCCATATCCGAGGAGAACCTAGCCGTCGCGGCTGACACGCCGGACCGGCAGCTGGCAGCGATCGAGGATCGGCTAAGTGAAGATCCGCGCCGCGTCAAGCTCGCCGGCCTGTTCGGCACCGACGGGCACCGGATCGCCGGAAATCTGCAGAGCTTGCCACAAGGACTCCCCCTCAACGCCACCGTCCAGACCGTGCACGTGGTCAGGGTCGACCCGCGCGGGCACGAGGCGATGACCGTGCGGGCCGTTGCGCGGGCCCTCCCTGACGGCAATGTACTGGTGATTGCCCGTCACAACGGCGAGCTCAAAGAGCTCGCCGAAGTAGTGGCGCGCGCGCTGCTGCTCGCCCTTCCCTTCGCCGCTGGCCTCAGTCTTGCGATCGGCGCCATTCTGAGCGTTCGCGTGCAGCGGCGCGTCGCAGGCCTGAACGCGCTGGTCAGGCGCATCATGGCGGGCAATCTGAGCGAGCGGATCCCGCTCCCGGGGCTCGATCATCCGTTCGACAAGCTTGCCGCAGTCGCAAATGGCATGCTCGACGAAATCCAGGTTCTTGTCACCGAGATGGCCGGAGTCGGCAACGAGATAGCGCACGATCTGCGTACGCCGCTCACCCGCGCGAGAGTCTGTCTCGAACGCGGTCGCGCCAATGCCACGACGCTTGCAGAGCTGCAAGGCGTCACCGACCGCGCGATCGGCGCGCTCGATCAATCGCTGACCATCATGACCGCGCTGTTGCGGATCACCGAGATCGAGAACAGCCGAGGCAGAGCGAATTTCAGTCAGGTTCCACTTGCGGAACTCGTGCAGGAAGTCGGCGATCTCTACGACCCGATCGCGGAAGACAAGCAGCTCACGTTGCAGGTGGCGTCCGAGGCTAACGCAACAGTCTATGGCGACCGTGACCTGCTGTTCGAAGCGGTGATGAATCTGGTCGACAACGCCGTCAAATTCACGCCCGCGGGCGGATGCATCAACATTTCCGCAATCCACGGCGAAGGTGAAAACATCATTCGGATCCGCGACACCGGACCGGGGATCAGAGAGAACGAACGCGACGTGGTCATGAGGCGCTTCTACCGATCCGACAAGAGCCGGAATACGCAGGGCGCAGGTCTGGGCTTGAGCCTCGTCTCGGCCATCATGAAGCTGCATGGCTTCCGACTGGCGCTCAATACTGCCACAGGCTGCGTGGCCGAGATCATCTGCCCTTTCCCATCCACTTGAGCAGCAGACTCTCAACGCGAATTTAGTGTCCTAAAGGTCAATTTAATGGCTGCCGCACGTCGTTCCGTTATCTTCTGGATATCGCCTTCGATGCATCGACGATCCGAGCGACACAAGGCGCCAGGTTTCATGACGGAGCGACCAAGATGAACGTCGACGGTACCAGCATAACTCCTTCCGGACTGCCTGCCCGCATATCGTTTTCGACCGCCGGCCGCCGGCCGGCATCCGCGGCGAGGAACCCAGATTCAGGCTACCTCGGCGATATCCGGCGTTTCTCCATCCTTGAGAAAGAGCTGGAGTACCGGCTCGCCAAGCGCTGGCGCGAGCACGGAGATCGCAAGGCCGCGGACCAGATCGTCACCAGCCATCTACGTCTTGCTGCCAAGATCGCAAAGAACTACCGCGGCTATGGCCTGCCAATATCGGAAATCATCTCCGAAGGCGCCATCGGCTTGATGCAGGCCATCAATCGTTTCGAGCCCGATCGAGGATTTCGCTTCGCGACCTATGCGATCTGGTGGATCCGGGCTTCGATCCAAGACTATATCTTGCGGTCGTGGTCGCTTGTGAAGATCGGCACCACCGCCAGCCAGAAGAAGCTGTTCTTCAAGCTTCGCTCGGCCAAGGCCAAGATCTCGGCGCTCGAAAACGCCGAATTGCGCCCCGATCAGGTCACGGCGATCGCGACGACGCTCGGCGTGAATGACCATGACGTCGTGGACATGAACCGCCGCCTTGGTGGAGATGTATCACTGAACGCATCGATCCGTGACGAGGAAAACTCAGGCGAATGGCTCGAGCAACTGGTCGACGAGAGCCCGTCGCCGGAAGCCATCGTGGTCGAGCTCGACGAGATGGATCAGCAGCGCGAAGCGCTGCTCGGCGCCATCGGCGTCCTCGACGATCGCGAGCGGCGCATCTTCGAGGCGCGCCATCTCGCCGATGAGCCACGGACATTGGAAGACCTCGCGATCCAGTTCAAGGTGTCTCGTGAGCGAATTCGACAACTCGAAGCACAGGCTTTCGAGAAGGTGCAGGCCGCCGCCAAACGATCTATCCGGGAACGCGGCGCGCTGGTCGCGATGCATGCATAGGCATGGGATGGCCGCCGGTGCCACTGGCGCGTCCCAACTTACGGGCCTCACTAATGCTTGAGGCGGGATTGCAGCCCGGTTGCAACGGGCGGATTCGCACCGAAATCGAGAATGAGCTAAGCTGGCTACTGAAAAGTAACGCATGTAGCCGGCCACGTCATGGGCCTCCCGGAATTTGCACGCACAACCACCTTTCGCTCGGCTGCCGTCGCTGCCGGCGCCTTCGCCATCTTCGTGCTGGTGCTGTTCGGCTTTATTTACTGGAATACCGACCGCTATTTGATCGCGCGCTCCGACCACGTCATCGCCTCGCAATTGAGAGAGATGTCAGCAATGCCGCCTGAGCGACAAGCGGATATAATCGCCTATCATTTGAGCGAGGATCCGCGCGGGGTGCAGTTCGCTGGACTGTTCCGCCCCGATGGGACCCGGATGGCGGGCAATCTCGACGGTCCGCCGCCCGACCTCAGGCTCGATGGTTCGGTGCAGAGCGCTCAGGTAAAACGGACAGGCGCAAATGGCAGCGTCGAGACCCGCGTCGTTCGCGCGATCGGACAACACCTGCCCGGTGGCGACGTACTCGTTCTCGGTCGCGACGTTGACGAGGCGGTCGAAATATCCTGGTTCGTCGGCCAGGCGCTGGCATTGGGTCTGATTCCCGCGCTGGTGCTTTGCCTTGCGGTTGGTGCGCTCTTGAGCATGCGGGCCGAGCGACGAATCGCCGATGTCAATCAGCGCGTCCAGCGCATCGTCGGCGGGGATTTGCGCGAACGGCTTCCCGAGCTAAAGGGGGACGATCCCTTCGCCAAGCTTGCAGGTATCGTCAACGGGATGCTCGATGAGATCGAGAACCTCGTTCACGCTATTGCCGGGATCGGTACCGACATCGCGCATGATCTGCGCACACCGCTCACCCGCGTGCGGCTGATGCTCGAACGCGGTCGGACCAACGCCCAAACGCTGGAGCAGTTTCGGCTGGTCGCCGACAAGGCCGTCGCCGGAATCGATCAGTCGCTGGCCATGACCACGGCCCTGCTGCGACTTGTCGAAATCGAAAATAGCCGCCGGTCGGCGGCCTTCGGCAAAGTCGCGCTCGCAGACCTCGTGCACGAGATCGGCGAACTGTACGAGCCGATCGCGGAAGGCAAGAATGTCGCCCTGCACGTCGATCTCGCGCATGCACCTGTCGTCGACGGCGATCGCGACCTGTTGATGGAGGCCGTCGTCAACCTCGTCGACAACGCGGTCAAATTTACGCCGGCCGGAGGCCGGGTGGAAATCTCGTTGCTGCGCGGCAACGCCGAAAGCATCATCCGCGTCAAGGACACCGGCGCGGGTATCAGCGAGGCCGAACGTGATGCCGTATTGAAGCGATTCTATCGATCGGAAAAGCTGAGGAACGCACCCGGGTTTGGGCTCGGCCTCAACCTGGTGGCGGCAATCGTCAAGCTTCACGGGTTTCGTTTGACGATCCATCCAGGTTCCGGTTGCGTGGTCGAAATCGCCGGTCCGGACCATATTGCCGCTACCAAGGCCGGCTAGCGTGGCCAAATCGTAAAACAGAATATTGTATTGCGCCGGGGGTGTCGTCTTCAAGCGATCGGGCCATGGTGCTATGTCATCGGTACCGATCAACACTTGCTCGCAGGGGATCCGGGGTGAGGACACACCGCACGCTTTTGTCGATCGCAGCGGCGATATTCGTCTCGACGCTTGGCGCGGAGGCGCCGGACGCGGAGGAAACGAGCTCGAATCTCTCGCCTCAGGCGCTGCAGGAAATTGCGCTGATCGAGGCCGAGATCGACCGCATCGAAGCGCAAACGCTCGAGCGACTTGCAGCACCGCCGGACAATCAGACCCAGCAGATCGAGTTGCTGGGTAAGTCGATGCTGTACGACAAGAATTTGTCGGTCTACCGCAACGAGGCTTGCGCCTTCTGCCACATGCCCGAGACCGGCTTTACCGGTCCGGTATCCGAGCTGAATCGCACGACCGGCGCCTATCCCGGATCGGTGCGCACGCGATTCAGCGATCGCAAGCCGCAGACGCACGCCTACGCGCCGCTCGCGCCGGTGCTGCACTACAATCCCGGACAGGGCGACCTTGTCGGCGGCAATTTCTGGGACATGCGTGCGACGGGACGCCGGCTCGGCAACCCTGCCGCCGAACAGGCGGAGGGGCCGCCGACCAACCCGGTGGAGATGGGCCTATCCGATATCGCCTGTGCGGTCTTTCGCGCCTCGCAGCGCCCCTATCGCGTCCTGTTCGAGAACATGTGGGGACAGCAAGCGTTCGCGATTGCATGGCCGAGCGACGTCGAGCAGGTCTGCGACCGGCCCGGGCCAGCGCCCGCCGGCGATCCGTTGCCGGTTCATCTGAGCCCGGTCGACCGCGGCCGGGTTGGCACGACCTTTGATCAGATGGCGCAATCCATCGCCGGCTATGAGGCGTCAGCCGAGGTGACGTCGTTCACCTCCAGATACGACGCGGTGCTTGCGAAAAAGGCAGAGTTCACGGCGCAGCAGCAGGCGGGATACGATCTGTTTCGAGGCAAAGCGCGCTGCAACGAGTGTCACCGTGACGGCGGCCCCGGCGAAGACCCGCTGTTTACTGACTTCACCGCCAGCAATATCGGTACTCCATCCAACCCGCGGCTTCCTTACTACAAGGAAGATCGGCCCGACGCATT
>NZ_JBEKXH010000279.1:0-8747 GCF_049512235.1 Bradyrhizobium sp. | reverse complement strand
GTCGACCCGATCGAGGCGAACGCCCTTCGCGGAGGTCTGCTTTCGCTGCGCGACAGCATGGTGGTGAGCAGCCAGACGCTGATCTCCAACGGCTGCGGCGCATCCGTTGGCCTCGAGGCAGGCTATACCCAGATCGGCTCCGGCGCGGCATCGCTGATCGGGCAATTCCTCCACTTAAGGCGCAACGACCTGCGCCTGATCGTCGGTTGCGGTTCGGCCAGTGCCATTGCCGCAGCTTTCGGTGCCCCAATCACCGGCGCCTTCTACGCCTGCGAGCTGATCGTCGGCGTCTATTCGGTCGGCAGCGCGGCGCCGATCCTTGCCGCCTCCCTGGCCGGCGCGATTACCGCGCAATGGCTTGGTGGCGCCCCTTATTCGCTGGAAGTGCCCCGGGTCGGTAGCGTCGGCGTGGAGCAGTATCTAGCGCTGGTCTTGCTGGCCCTGATCGCCGGCGCGGTCGGCATCGCGGTGATGCGGAGTTCGCCGGTCATCGAACGGCTTTTCACGCAGGCCTGGATACCGGTCTGGATCAGGCCCGCGATTGGAGGTCTGTGCGTCGGAAGCATGGCGATCGTGACGCCGCAGGTCCTGGCGGCGGGTCACGGGGCCATGCTGCTGGATCTGCATCACGAGATAGCCACTGGCCTGATCGCCATGATCATCGCCTTGAAGCTGATGGCCTGTCTGATTTCGCTGGGCTCAGGATTTCGTGGCGGCCTTTTCTTCGCATCCCTGTTCGTCGGAAGCCTGATCGGAAAGTTCTATGCAGCCATCCTGCTATGGTTGGCCCCGGACCTGGCAGCCGATCCCCTGGTCAGCATGCTGACCGGAATGGCGACGCTCGGCGTCGCTATCGTGGGAGGGCCGCTCACCATGGCGTTCCTTGTCCTTGAAATGACGCGGAACGTCGACGTTACCGCGGTCGTTCTTGCGGCATGTATCGTTACCAGTGTCTGCGTCCGGTCCCTGTTCGGTCACTCGTTCTCGACCTGGCGGCTTCATCTCCGCGGCGAAACCATTCGCAGCGCCAATGATGTCGGATGGCTGCGCAATCTTACCGTCGAGCGCATGATGCGCACCGATGTCGGCAAGGTTTCCTCGACCGCCACGATTGCCGCGTGCCGTCGCGAGTTCGCGTTGGGTTCGCTTCAAGCCGTGGTCGTGGTCAAGGACCAGGACGATTATTGCGGGCTGGTGCTGCTTCCCGAACTGTTTTCCGGGGATCTGGATACGATCGCCGACGAGATCCAGGTGGTCGAGCTCGCCAAATATACCGATGTGGTATTGCTGCCGCAAATGAATATCAAAACCGCGATGAAAATGTTCGACGACGCGGAAGCGGAGGTGCTTGCCGTGATCCAATCGGACAGCCGCAAGGTCATCGGTTTCCTCAGCGAGTCCTTTGCTCGGCGGCGCTACGTCGAAGAAATCGACAAGGCGACCCGCGGTGTCCTTGGAGCCCTGACATAGGGCGGGATGGCTCGGATCAAGCGGCTGACTGGCTCGATAGCGTTCGGTCTTTATCCGCCCGCTGGCGCCGGGCCACGCTGCTTGAACTCAGCGGCATGGAGCTTCACGAAGTCGCGCATGCTCGTAGGTGCTTCGCCGGTGAGCCTCCGCACAACGTCCGTCATGCGGTCGTAACGCCCCAGCCTGTTCAGCTCGGTCATGGCCGAGAGATGGCTGACGACGTGCTCGGGAAATCCCGCTTTTCGAAGGCCCTCACTCCACGCCGGCAGTGGGACGTCACGATATCGGATAGGTCTGCCGAGCGCCTCGGAGAACGTGCGCGCATAGTGCTCCAGATCGGCGGACTCCGGTCCCGTCAGATCGTAGATCTGTCCGATATGCGGTGCGGGGTCGTCGAGGATCGCCGCTACCGCGCGCGCCACATCGACCGCCGAGACCGGTGAGGTCTTGCCGCTGCCCATCGGCAGCGCCAGCTCGTCGGAGGCCCGAACGCCGGCGGCGGCGAGCAGAAGAAAGAAGCCCTCGAGAAAGACCGTCGGTCGAACCGTGACGACCGGCAGTCCGGACCAGGACAGAGCCTGCTCCGCCAGCCAGTGCAGCTTATGCTGCGGGCTGTCGGTGCTCTCGTTGATGCTCATCTGCGAGACCGTCATCTGTGACATATTCACGAAAGCCTCGACGCCATGGTGGCGCGCCACCGCGGCGGTGTTGATCGTGGCTTCCAGGTATGCCGCCGATACGGACATTCCAAAATAGATGCGCCCGCAACCTGCAATGGCGCGGTGCATCGCGGCGAGGTCCGTCAGGTCGCCCTGTACGACCTCGGCGCCGAGCCGCCGCAGGGATTCGGCGCGCTCGTCTTCGCGTCGAACCAAGGCGCGCACCTTGTGCCCCCTCGCGAGCAGGAACTCGGTGAGGTTGCGGCCGATGCCGTCCACGGCGCCGGCCGCTCCGGTCACGAGAATCGGGCTGTCGTGTTCATGTTTCGTCGTCATGTCGCTGGACCCTGGGTTACGTTAAAAAATCCTCACTAATGTCGTCGTTGACGTGCAAGATCCGGCGGCGCCAATCTGCAAGGCTGCGCGTTATTGTCGAAGATCGACAGTAGCGGTCGTTCCGGCAACGAGTTCATTTTGATTTGCGCGGCTGAGAGCGATTCTGACCGGAACACGTTGCGCCAGGCGGACCCAGTTGAAAGTTGGATTGACGCTGGCAAGAAGGGTTGTGCCGGCGCTACGATCCCGGTCTTCGATGCCCGCCGCGACGCTTTCCACCCTTCCGCGCAGCGCGTGGGCGCCGCCAAGCAGCCGCACGTTGGCGGCATTGCCGACATGGATGCGCGGTAGCTTGGTTTCCTCGAAATAGCCCTCGACGTGGAGCGTGTCCGAATCGAGCAGCGCCATCACTCCCTTCCCGGGAGTGAGATAGGTCCCCGGGCGCAAATCCATGTTGGTGACAACGCCGTTGACCGAGGCACGCACCTCGCTGCGCGCGAGATTGAGCTTGGCAAGACCAACGTCTGCAACTGCCTGGTCATAGGCTGCCTGCGCCGAGCCTTGGGCGGCGACGACCTGGTCCATCCTTTGCTTGGAAACCACGA
The DNA here is from genome assembly GCF_049512235.1 of Bradyrhizobium sp. Taxonomy (GTDB): domain Bacteria; phylum Pseudomonadota; class Alphaproteobacteria; order Rhizobiales; family Xanthobacteraceae; genus Bradyrhizobium. The sequence goes on along the minus strand of NZ_JBEKXH010000279.1, from coordinate 5,677 downwards.
CGTCGGGCGTCAGCGCACGATAGCGCTTCAGGTCGGCATTGGCCTCGTCGAGCAGGGCGCGTCTGCCCTCCAGCACCGCCTCGGCCTGCTTCAGCGCGATCTCATACCGCGCCCGGTCGATCCGGAACAGCACGTCCCCAAGCCGGACCTGCTGGTTATCCCGGACCAGCACCTCGGTGACGAAGCCCGAGACGTCAGGAGCAACCGGAACCACATCGGCGCGAACGTGGCCATCGCGAGTCCAAGGCTCGTCCATGTAGTAGTCCCACAGCTTGTAGCCGGACCAGAGTGCGGCCAGAACCACGAGACCGGTGAGCGAGAAGCGACGCAACGAGTTGAGAACCGTTTTCATGACATAAAATCCTTGGAAACGAAGACGAGACCGGTGACGAGACAGACGAAAAGCGCAAAATCGAACAACGCGGGATGCCAGATTCGGCGATACAGTCCAGCCCGCGCGATCAGCTTGCTAACGATGCGTGCAAGCACGAAGGCAACCACGTTCCAGAGCAGCAGGCTCGGAACCAGCACGCCGAACAGGTCAAGTTGGTATTTCATGCGGCCATCTCCTCTGGTTCCAATTGCAGCGGCTGATAGGTCGGCGCTTCCGGGAAAAGCCCTGTGCGAATCCCGGCAAGGCTGAAAAGGGCCTCATTGCGCGCCTCGCTCGCCGGCTCTTGCAATGTCGATGCGATCGTGCCGTCGAGCCGTCCGACCAGCGCGTGCGGAAGTCGGCCGACCGCGTGAGTCCGGTAAACCGAAGCAAGGTGAGTGACGAAAGCGTCAATCACCGCTCTTGTGCGGCGCGACAGGCCGAGGCTCGCCTGCCTGAGATCGACGAGACTAAGGGCCGCTCGAAGCTGGCGAAGATTGGCGGCGTTGCTCCGTGCCTCTCCCGGGACCACGGTGATCCGCGCGGCAAGCAGGGCCAGACGATGCTGCATGAGACTGGCAATCGCGACGCGATCGTGCGGCGTCTTGCCGTCGGCGACCGCAGCCAGGGTTTTCCAATTGCTGTGCAACAGCCGCTCTGCAATCCAGCCGGCGCCAAACAAGCGAACGATGCCGCTGATGACGCCCGTCAACCCAACGCCCAGCATCAGCGCTACGCTGGAGTTGGCGAACGAAACGAAATCGGCCGAGTATGACGAATTCAGCGCCAGTTGCACTGAGGTGTAGATAGCAAGCATTGAGCCGACGCGCGCGGTCGCGGGCCGCGCAGCCAACCAGCCGAACAGCAGGAAGGCCGGCATCAGCGCGACAATCAACATCTCCAGGGTCGTGATCCGCGGCAACACTCCAAACGTGTAGATTCCGTCCGTCGCGATGACGGCGAGGAACACCCCGTAGTAGCCGCGGAATGCCGGAAGCGGATCATCTACGCTGGCGAGCAAGCTGCCGAGGATTGCGGCGAATATCGGAGCAGTTGCGCCATCGGGCCAGCCGGCGACGATCCAGAACGCACAGCAGGCAAGGACCGACAGCGCCGTTGCCGCGGCGGTCCACAGCGCGAGCCCGTGGTCGCGATGAGGGACGGCGGGCGTCAACGTGTCAGGTGTGAAGGCGAGGGCAAGCGAGTCCGGATCGCGACCATCGGAGATCGCCTCGCGCAAGAGTTGGCAATCCCGCGTGACGTCTATGAGATTGCCCAGCCGGACAACGAATCCGGCGATCATGATCTCGTTCCAGGTGGCATCGGCGCCAGGTTGCGGCTGGACTTCATTGAGGGCAGCGCGCAACCCATCTGCTTCCTGCTCCTCCTGACTGCCATCGGCGAGCCAACGCGCAGCTCTGGTGCTGATCGCCGCAATATTTGCCGGCGCGCCCTCATGAGAATTCAGCGCGATCCCCCGGTCCTCGATCGATGCAAGCAGCGGAAGCAACGACAGCATGTGTTGTCGGAGGCGCCGCAGGCCTCGCGCGATATTTGCAGAAGTAGCGGTCTCATAGTCGAGATGCCAGCGAAGCTGGTCGATTTCGGAGGCCGCGGCGGCAAGGCGGATGCGTTCATCGTCACGCTCCCGGTCGCTGCCACGGCCAGTCAGGACATCCACGCCAAGTTGGCGCGCACCGGCGAGCCAGACGGTCGCTTGTGCTGCAATTGCGGAGGCGACGCTGCGTGGCAGCACCAGCATCGAAACGACGCTCGCGCAGATGATACCGAGCATGATTTCCTGCACCCGGGCGACGACGACGTCGAAAGTCAATTCGGGCATCGAGAGCACGGGAAAGCCGAGCAGCGCGACAGTGTAGCCGGACAGCATGAACATGTAGCTGCGCGGGGTGCCGTCGATCAGCGATAAATACAGACAAATTCCCACCCAAAGCGCGATCGCGAAGCTGAGCAGCTCGGGTGCATTCACGAAATTGGGGATCAGCGCGATCACCGCTGCCGCGCCGATCAGCGTTCCCAGCATCCGATAGACCGCCTTCGACCAGGTTGCGCCAGTCAGTTGGTTAGAAGCGATAAAGACGGAAGCCATCGCCCAATATGGGCGTGGCATATCGAGCCAGAGCGCGATGGAGAGCGCCAGCATTGCTGCTGCAAATGTCTTCGTCGCGAAGACGAGGGCGGCATGTCGAACCCAGAATGGTGCGGAGTGGTTCATGAATCTCACCGGCCGTTGCTTTGCTGGGATTGTCGTCACTTCGTCATCATTTGCCGTGTTTGTCGGCGCGGACGTTCGGTTGATGTAGCCTGCGGCTCTCGGAGCATATGCTTCGCAAGGCGATCGGCGAACGAGCCGATCACGATGGACGCAAGGCCGAAGAACGCCATGACGGCATCTAAGTAGGTGAAGTCCATTGGTGCTATCCTTTCTCTGTTTCCACAAGACGTAGTCGATCAAAGCCGAGTCATCCTCCAGCGCTCACGTGCTTCACGGCTGTTGCAGGTCCCGCTCACTCATGCGAGATAGCCGGAAACGCCGTCCCACAGTAACTTCACTGCCGTCACGACCAGCAACCCGTAGCAGACCCGATAGATCTGCCGCTGGTCCAGCGAGCCGTGAAGTCGCCAACCCAGCCATACGCCGCCGGGAATGGCGAACAGACATATCGCCATCAATGCCCAGACGCCGGCGGTCGGTTTGACCAGCAGCAGCCATGGCACCGCCTTGGTCGCGTTGCCGACCGTGAAGAACAGGCTCGTCGTTCCGGCGTAGATTTCCTTGCTGAGACCAAGCGGCAGCAGATACATTGCAAGGGGCGGTCCGCCCGAGTGCGCCACCATGGTGGTTATTCCCGAGGCAAGACCGGCCGTGATCGCCTTCGGCGTCGACCGCGGACGTGCAGCAACCTCCGCGCCTGCAACCAGCCATAGGCCGACAAAGATCAGAGTGACCGCCGCCATGGCGATGGCGATCGCGCGGTGGTCGAGGAAGCGGAACACCAGGTAGCCAAACCCGATGCCGATCACGAGTCCCGGCAACAGCGGCACAAGGTCAGGCTTCGACCAGCTCGAAGGCTTCCAGTAGCGCAGCGCGAAGAGATCCATCGCGATGAACAAGGGCGCGAGCAGACCGCCGGCGGTGACCGGGTCCATCACCATCGACAACAGCGGAATGCCGACGATGGAAAATCCGCCACCGAAAGCTCCCTTCATGAAACAGATCAGGAATACGCCGGCAAAGGCGACCAGGATCGTGGTGACCGTCAGCTCCATGGCAGACCTCCATTGGTTGCTCCGGGCAATGCGACGCCGTCGGGGCAACCGCTCATCGAGCGGGCCCCGCGCTAATTGAGGAAGTTTTCGCATTCCCCGGTACAATCGGGTTGATACAGACATCATGTTCCGATACAAATCTCGGTGCAATACAAACATTGAACTCGGGGCAATAATGTCGAAGTCCGAATATCTGAAGCTCGCCGACGCGATTGCCGCGGAAATAGCCGACGGCACCTTCAAGCCGGGCGATCGCCTGCCGCCTCAGCGCAATTTCGCCTACGACCGCAAGATCGCGGTTTCGACGGCAGGTCGGGTCTACGCCGAGCTCTTGCGCCGCGGGCTGGTCGTCGGCGAAGTAGGCAGGGGCACCTTCATCTCGGGCGATGCCAGGCGCGGCGTGGCAGCGCCAAGCGAGCCGCGCGGCATCCGGATCGACTTCGAGTTCAATTACCCGATACTTCCCGATCAAACGGCGCTCATCGCCAGAAGCCTGGATGGCCTCGAGAAACCTGCGGCGCTCGATGCCGCGTTGAGACAGGCGACCAGTGTCGGAACGCCGGCGATCCGAAGCGTCGCGGCCGCGTACCTGTCGCAGGGCGCATGGTCTCCTGCCGCCGAGCAGATCGTATTCACCGGCAACGGACGGCAGAGCATTGCCGCCGCACTCGCCGCGGTCGTGCCCACGGGCGGCCGCTGCGGCGTGGAGGCTTTAACCTACCCCTTTATCAAGGGCATCGCCGCAAGGCTCGGCATTGCGCTGGTGCCGCTGGCGATGGACGATGGCGGCGTTCGGCCTGACTCGGTGCAAAAGGCGCACCGTGACGCCCATCTTGCGGCCATCTACATTCAGCCGGTGATCCAGAATCCGTTGGGTATGACGATGAACGGAGCGCGCCGGGCCGATCTCGTCCACGTCGTCGAAAAGCTCCACCTTCCGATCCTCGAGGACAACGTCTACGGCTTCCTCGACAATGAGCCGCCGCTTGCTGCGCTCGCGCCGGACTCCTGCATCGTCATCGACAGTCTCTCCAAGAAGGCCGCGCCCGGCCTCACGCTGGGCTTCATCGTGACACCGCACCGGCTCCGTGAAAGCGTGATGGCCTCGGTGCGTTCGGGAGGATGGACTGCATCTGGATTTGCGTTTGCGGCAGCGCAGCGGATGATCGAAGATGGCACCGTTACCGAGCTCGCCAGATTGAAACGCCTCGATGCGCGCGCGCGCCAGAAACTGGCGGCCGATCGTCTTTCGGGTTTCGACATCCAGGCCAACGAAAAATGCTACCATCTCTGGCTGACGCTGCCGGCGCATTGGCGCTCGCAGACTTTCGTCGCGGCCGCGGCCAGACGCGATATTGCATTGACGCCCTCGACCACCTTCGCCGTTTCGCCTGGCCATGCGCCAAACGCGGTAAGACTGGCGTTGGCGGCTCCAACCATGGAGCAGCTCGATACTGGCCTGCGCACAATTGCCGGGATGCTAGCGGCCAAGGAGCACGATTTCGAGTCGACCGAATGAGCGACGTGCAATGGTTGCCGACGCATGGATCGGCACGCAGCGCACGCGTCATCTTCACATATAGTTGGCTGCCCCAGTCATAGGCCAGAACGTGAACGGACCGTTCTCGAAGCCTACGCTGCTCGTTGCCCAATGGAGCAGGCGCCAATACTTCAGCCGTGCGTCGTCAAGAGCGATCTCTCCGCTCGCGAGTTTTCGTTCGAAATAGTCCGTGGCGGCGATGTCGTTGATGTCCTCGAAACGGCCGCCCAGCTCGCAGTAGTCCCCGGATTGGAGGTCGCGCAGCGACAGGTCGACGGCCGCGCCGGTGGCATGGGTCGGCCAGGTCGCCGGATCATCCTCCCTGAAATCGCCGGGATCGACGGCATGCCTGAGCGCCTGCGCGCGCCAAATCGCCGGCGCTCCATCAGGCATCGTTCGAACCGCCTCGCGATAGAAGAAGTCCCACATCCCCTGCTGGCAGGCGAGCGTGCGATATCCATCCCAAACGATCA
>NZ_JBEKXH010000278.1:0-17340 GCF_049512235.1 Bradyrhizobium sp. | reverse complement strand
TTTCGCGCACCCCCGAGCTTTCCGGTAGCGAGGTCGTGGGCGCCGCGACAATGCCGCCGCTCGGTTCATAGGTGAGCGCCTTCAGCGTGATCAGCGAGCGCAACACCAGATCGCGGTGAGCGCCCTCATAGGAGCAATGGCTGCACCATTCAGTCCAGAAATCCTCGGTGTCCCGTTGCGCCCGGGCCGGATCGATCGGTCGGGGCAGCGGCAGATGCGAAGGCCCGTAGGTGAGCACGAAGGGAATGCTGTCGCCCTCGCAGACGTCGAACTCGGCGACCGTGGTCAGGTCCACGCCGCGGGTCTCGACCGGTGTTCGCAGCACGGCCATATCCGGCCCACCAATCGCCAGCAGCGCGCCGTCCTCGGTTCGCCTGACCCAGGGGATGTCGGCGCCGAAGCCAAAGCGGATCACCAGTTCCATCTTGAGCTTTACCCTGCCCGTCACGCCGCGCACCAGCCGGACGATGTCGGAGGCGCCGCCGCGCGGCGGCATGAAATCGATCAGCGCGACGACGCCGCCAGCGGTCGCATCCAGGATCAGGCTATCATCCCAGTAGCGGCGCGAGCGGCTTTTGACCGCCTCGGCCGGCGCGATCAGCCAGCGGCCATTTTGGCGCGTACCCAGCAGCGCTGCAAAGCAGGCATCGGAATCGAACGCCGGCCAGCACAGCCAGTCGATCGACCCGTCGCGGCCGACCAGGGCCGCGGTCTCGCAATCGCCGATCAATCCATAGTCTTCGATTGCAGAAGACAAATTGTTATCACCGCGGAAAATGTTGGCAGGTCAGGTCGCGGTCCGCGCTCGCGGCGCCATCGCGCTTTTGAGCGCGGTAACGTCGATCGCGGATGCGATATCGTCCACCGCAACCGGCAGCCGCTGTCGCCAGTTCGGATGCTCGTTGATGGTGCCGGGAATATTAGGCTGGTCGGTCACGCCCAATAAATCCTCAAGCGAGATCGCAAGCAGGCGGGATTTGGTTCGCGACATGAAGCCCGCGACCGCATAGAGATCATGATGATCGATGGCGTGATGACGCAGCACGTCGCTGAGCATCGATAGCGCGTGCCAGCGCGCATCGTCGCTTTCGCCGGGGTCGATCCCGAGCGCGCGTTTCAGCTTGAGGTCGCTGAAAGAGCGCCAGCCTGCATAGGTCGAGAGATCGTGGGTATTGAAGGTGACCAGCGCATTGGACGTATAATGCTCGATGTCACAAAAGCGGCCGGCATTGTCGCGCTCGAACATCATCACCTGATAGGACCAGATGCCCCAATCGGCCATCTGCTCGCGAAAGCCTTCCGGCACGGTGCCGAGATCTTCGCCGATCACCACGCACCGATGCGCCACGCTTTCCTGCGCGGTCGCCGCCAGCAGCGCCTCGAACGGCATCTGCACATAGGCGCCGTTATCGGCGGCAAAGCCGTGCGGCACCAGATAGAGTCGCTTCAAGCCCAGCACATGATCGAGCCGGATCGCGCCGGCGTAACGCATCGAGGCCCCAAGCATCTCCCGGTACGGCTCGAACGACCGGATCTCCAGACCGGCAGCATTGAAACCGGCGAGGCCCCAGCTCTGGCCCAATGTGTTCAACGGGTCCGGCGGCGCGCCGACGCCGAGATGGCGGGAAATCGCAACCTGTTCGTTCCAGGCATCGAAGCCATCGGATTGCACGCCGACCGCGACATCGAGGTAGAGACCGACTTTCATTCCGAGCCGGGTCGCGTGATCCCCACAGGCCCGCAACTGCCGGTCTGCGATCCATTGCACGAATTCGACGAATTCAATTTCGGCGCGATCTGCCCCCGCCCGCAGCTCGGCGCATCTGACATCATCAGGCTGCCGCCAGGGCTTCGGCCATTCCCACCACGGCGTGTTGAATTTGTGCCGCAGCACCTCGAAACAGGCGAACCGCGACAGCTGGGGCGCGCGTTCGGTGCGAAATGTGTCGAAGTCCTGTCGGCGGCCGATGGCCGGATTGGCCTTGAAATTCTCGAACGCTGATCGCAGCGCGCGCCATTTCAGCTCGGCGACGGCGACATAATCGACCAGGCCGCAGGCTCTTAACCGGGCAAGACCGCTGGCCCCGGTAAAAGCCCCGGCTTGAAATTCCGGAAGCTTTTCGACGTCGATATAGAGCGCATTCAAGAACAGCCGGCTGTTCGGGGAATAGGGGCTGCAATCGGCCGGCCGGTCGTCGAACAACGCGTGCAGCGGATTTAGTCCAACGCCATCCGCTCCCAGACCGGCGGCGAGTTCGATTAAGCCTTCGAGGTCGGTAAAATCCCCGATGCCCCAATTGCGCGCCGAGCGCACGCCATAAAGCTGAACCGCCGCCAGCCAGCAACGCTCGAAATCGCCGGCGAAAGCCTGCGCCGGCGCAACAATCAACGGTGCCTCTTCGCTAAAGGAGGAGGCGTCCGTCAGATGCAGCCGGTACGACCCTACGGGCAAATCCTGCGGCCAGTCTATGACGCGGCGGCCCTGGGCCAAGCCCTGCGCGATAACCTTAAGGTCCGCAACGATTTTCCAGCGCAGCGGAAACCTGGTGGCCCGGCTCAGCTCGGTCCGCGCGGGTCGTCCGGAACGGACCACGACCGGCCCGACCAGGAACCGATGCGGGACCCGAACCGGCAGGGCGTCGACGATGATTCTCAGCGCTGCAGCGTCCGTCACACGCCGGCGACCCTGACCGTCGATAAAATCGGTCTGGATTCCCAGCTTTTTAGCTTTGGTGATAAGGTCCATTCGGCACGCGGTTTGCTCGCAACGGTGAGGGAGGTCGCGAAATTCTATTGATACAGTAAGAGGATAGCCGTGTCTAACCCTGTGGCCTCCTTGGCTGTCCCCGGGAACCAATGCCCGGCCAGCGGCTTTCTAAGTACCGGGAGCCTCTCCTTTCCCTCAATCCAAGCGGGACGTCGTTTCCATCTCGTCGTTTCCATGTCAATGGCATCACCGTGAACAAGACAACTCAAACTGTCGAGAGCGCCGCAGCTGGCGCCGCTTTCCATATTGAAGATGTTTATCCGCTGGTCGACGGAGGCCGCTTTGCCGTGAAACGTCTAGTCGGCGAGCGGGTCGAGGTTTGGGCGGACATCTATCGCGACGGCCATGGTATCGTGGCCGCGGCGCTAGTCTGGCGCCGCGAGCGGGACCGGGAGTGGCGCCGCGCCGCGATGAGCCAGCACAGCAACGACCGTTGGGCCGGATCGTTCCTTCCGGACCAGCCTGGACGCTATGTCTATGCGATCGAGGCCTGGACCGACGAATTTGCCACCTGGCGGCACGAATTTGAACGCAAGCAGAAAAACGGCGCCGACCTGCCGGTGGATGCGATCGAGGGCGCGGGCATGCTCACCAAGGCTCATGCCGGCGCGGAGGCCGCGGCTGGCGTGATCCTGCGGCAATGCGAGTACTTTCTGCAAACCGGCGAGGCCACACCGCTCTTGACCGAGGAGTTGAAAGACGCCATGGCCGACAGCCAGTCGCGGCCGGATCTGACCCGATCGCCACTATTTCCGTTGGTCGTGGACCGGCTGCGGGCGCGCAACGGCGCATGGTATGAACTGGTGCCGCGCAGCCAGGGCCGGACCCCGGGCCAGTACGGCACCTTGAAGGATTGCATCGCGCGCTTGCCCGATATCGCGGCGATGGGCTTCGACGTGGTCTCGCTCACGCCGATTCACCCGATCGGATCCGGTAACCGTAAGGGCCGCAACAACGCGGTGGCATCAGCGCAAGGCGATCCCGGAAACCCCTACGTCATCGGCTCAGCTCAAGGCGGCCACGATGCGGTGCAGCCCGAATTGGGCACGCTGGAGGATTTCCGCAACTTCGTTGCAGCCTGCAGGCAGCTCGACATCGAAGTGGCGCTCGACTTTGCCATTCAATGCTCGCCCGATCATCCCTGGCTCACGCAGCATCCGCAATGGTTCGACCGCCGGCCCGATGGGTCGATGCGCTACACGGAAAATCCACCCGGGAGGTCCGATGCTGTCGTCATCCCCGATTTTTCCTCTGAGGACGCCGGCTCGCTGTGGAATGCCTTACGCGATATAGTGCTGTTCTGGATCGAGCAGGGCGTCACGGTGTTCCGGGTCGACAGCCCCCACACCAAGCCATTCCGGTTCTGGGAATGGCTGATCCATGATGTTCAGCTTCGTCGTCCCGATGTCATCTTTATCGCCGAAGCCATTACGCGACCGAAACTGATGCGGGGCCTCGCCAAGCTCGGCTTCACGCAGTCCTATACCTACTTCACCTGGCGGACCCAGAAGTGGGAGCTGGAGCAGTACCTGAACGAGCTGACGGCCTATCCGGAGCGCGATTTCCATCGCCCGAATTTTTTCGTCAATACCTCCGATATCCTGCCCTACCATCTGCAAAGCGGTGAGGCCTGGATGTTCAAATCCCGCGTCGCGCTGGCCGCCACGCTATCGGGCAGCTACGGCATCTACAACGGCTTCGAGCTCAGGGAACACGAACCCTTACCCGGCAGGGAAGAACATCTCCATTCCGAAAAGTACGAGATCAGAGTGCGGGACTGGGACAAGCCCGGCAATATCAAGCCTTACATCCGCGAACTCAACCGCGTTCGCCGGGAAAACACGGCGCTGCAGCAGACCAGCAATCTGCGCTTCATTCAGGTCGATGATCGTAACATCGTCAGCTTTGTCAAGGAATCGGTCAATCGGACCAACTGCGTCGTGGTCGCGATCGCGCTATCGCGCGAGGTGCGCGAATTCTGGCTGCCGCTCACCGACGTCCAGGTCGGCATGTCCGGCGATCGCCGCAACATCGCCGCCCTTGAAAATCTGATGACCGGTGAACGATCCCCCGTGGAGTGGGGTGGCATCCGCCTGCGAATTGATCCGATGCGCGATCCGGCCATGCTGTTTCGCTGTCTGGCGTGAGCGGTCCATGAACCTGATGTCATCGATCAATGCCAAGGAATTACCGGTCACCGATCTCGACGGCGACAGGCTCTGGTATAAAGACGCCATCATCTATCAGCTTCACGTCAAGGCCTTCGCCGACAGCAACAATGACGGCATCGGCGATTTCGCCGGCCTGACCGAAAAGCTCGATTACCTGCAGGATCTCGGCATCACCGCGCTGTGGCTGTTGCCGTTTTATCCCTCGCCTGGCCGCGACGACGGCTACGACATCGCCGACTACGGTGCCATCAATCCCGATTTCGGGACCATGAAGGATTTCAATCGCTTCATCGTCGAAGCCAAGCGGCGCGGCATGCGGGTCATCACCGAACTCGTGATCAATCATACCTCCGACCAGCACGACTGGTTCAAGCGCGCCCGCCGCAGCGATCCCAAGTCGAGCGCGCGCAACTGGTATGTATGGAGCGACACCGACCAGAAATATGCGGGAACGCTGATCATCTTCACCGACACCGTTAAGTCGAACTGGACCTGGGACCCGGAAGCCGGCCAATTCTACTGGCACCGCTTCTTTTCGCACCAGCCCGATCTCAATTTCGACAATCCACGCGTGGTCAGCGCGATCGTTCAGGTCATGAAGCGCTGGCTCGATACCGGCGTCGACGGTTTCCGGCTCGATGCGATACCCTATCTGTGCGAGCGCGATGGCACCAACAACGAGAACCTGCCGGAAACCCACGCCATTATCAGGAGGCTGCGCGGCGAACTCGACGCCTATGCCAAGGGCAAGGTGCTGCTGGCGGAAGCCAATCAATGGCCCGAGGATGTCCAGGAATATTTCGGCAAGGGCGATGAATGCCACATGGCCTATCATTTCCCGCTGATGCCGCGGATCTACATGGCGATCGCTCAGGAGGACCGCTTTCCGATCACCGACATCCTGCGCCAGACGCCGGATATCCCCGCCAACTGCCAGTGGGCGCTGTTTCTGCGCAACCATGACGAGCTTACGCTGGAAATGGTCACCGACGTCGAGCGCGACTATCTGTGGTCGACCTACGCCAACGATCCCCGTGCCCGCATCAATGTCGGCATCCGCCGCCGGCTGGCGCCGCTGATGGACAATGACCGCCGCAAGATCGAGTTGATGAACTCGCTGCTGCTGTCGTTTCCGGGCACCCCGATCATCTATTACGGCGACGAGATCGGCATGGGCGACAATATCTATCTCGGCGACCGCGACGGCGTGCGTACGCCGATGCAGTGGTCGCCGGACCGCAATGGTGGTTTTTCCCGCGCCGACCCGGCGCGGCTTTACGCGCCGACCATCATGGATCCGGTCTACGGCTATGAGGCTGTCAACGTCGAGGCGCAGTCGCGCAGCCTGTCGTCGCTGCTCAGCGCCACCAAGCGGCTGATTTCGGTACGCAAGTCGACGCTGGCGTTCGGCCGCGGCAGCATGACGTTCATCCGCCCGGCCAATCGCTCGGTGCTCGCCTATATCAGGCAATACCGCGATGAGGTGATTCTCTGCATCGCCAACCTGTCGCGATCGGCGCAGGCGACCGAACTCGATCTTTCGCCGTGGAAGGACCGCGTGCCACTGGAAATGCTCGGCCGCAGCAGTTTTCCGGCGATTGGGGAACTACCCTACATGATCACGCTGGGGCCCTATGGCTTCTACTGGTTTCAGCTTCGAGAGCGCGACAAATCGGAGCGCACCTCGCCCAGCGTGGTTCCCGAATTCGAAACCCTGGTGGTACCAGTCGGTGCGACTTGGGTGTCGCTGGCCCGCACCCGCGGCGTGTTCGAATGCGACGTCTTGCCGGGATTTCTGGCACGAGCCCGCTGGTATCCGGAGCGTTCGGCGGAGGCTATTCATCCCAACCTGACATCGGCCATCCCGTTCTGCGATATCGGCGACAACCGCCCCTGGCTGGCGTTTTTCAAGGCGACGCAGCGCGGCGTGACGACGCACTACGTGTTGCCGGTGCAGATCGAATGGGTGCGCTTCGATCGCGAACACTACAATCCCCACGCCCTCGCAGCCGTGCGTCAGGGCGCGCGTGAAGGCACGCTGCTGGATGTGGCGACCGACCATATCTTCATCGCGCTATTGTTGCGGAATCTGCGCGAGAACCTGACCGTCGAAGAAAACGGGCTGCGCCTGGAATTCAGGCCGACCAGCCGGTTTTCGGACCGGCCAATCAAGCAGCCCGAGCATGTCCGTGCCGTCGAAACCGAACAATCCAACAGCATGGCGCTGGTCGATCATGAATTTGTGGTCAAGGTTTATCGTCAGCTCGAATCCGGCATTAATCCCGAGATCGAGATCGGCCGGTATCTCACCGACGTCGCAGACTTTGCCAATGCGCCCGCGCTGCTCGGCAGCGTCGAGCTGGTCGAAGGCGACCAGATAAGCGCCATCGCGGGCGTTCATGCCTTCGTCGAAAACCAGGGTGATGCATGGACCGTGACCACGGCCTATCTCGATCGCTTTGTAGATGAGCAGCGCTTGCTGGCGGCGAGCGAACATCCTGGCGAGAACGAGGAGCAGATTCCCTATCTGCGCCACATGTCGCAAACCGGAAGACGCCTCGCGGAGATGCACGTCGCGCTCGCCGGAAACGAGGAATTTGCCGATTTTGCGCCAGAACCGACCCTACCTGAGGATGTGGCGCGCTGGATCGAGGATGCGGTTGTCCGTGCCAAGCGCGTCTTTGATGCCTTGAGGCAACGGCGCGACACGGTCAGGGAGGCTGACCGTCAACTCGTCGATCAGGCGCTGGCGCAACACCCGGCCTTGCATGACCGCCTGAGCGCACTGCTCGCGCCGGATGTCGACAGCCTCAACATCCGCCACCATGGCGACTTCAATCTCGGCCGGATCCTGATCGTCAAGGACGATATATTCATCATCGGTTTCGGCGGCGACCCGCGCCAGCCGCTGGCCGAGCGCCGGCGCAAGGCCCCCGCGGCGCGCGATGTCGCCGGCCTGATCCGCTCGATCGATTATTCGGCCGCGGCCGCGATGGAGCGGGCGTTGAAGGTGGCGCCCGACGAACACGGCAAGCTTGCCGCTGTTCTCAGGGAATGGCGGGATCGCTCGGCGGCGGCGTTTCTGGCAGCCTATCGCGCCATCATGACCAATCGGCGCCTGTGGCCGGCCGATCCCTGGACCGCCGGGCAGGCACTGAATTTCTTCTTGCTTGAAAAGGTGTTCTGCGAGATCGAGTATGAGCTGGCCCACCGGCCTGATTGGCTCCGCGTTCCGCTGTCGGGAATGCTTCGCATCATGTCTCAGCCGACCAATGAGGCCCCATGACCAAACTTTCCGCGGAGGCCTGGGCCATCGTCGAAGGCCGCCATTCCGATCCTTTTCACTATCTCGGCCTTCACACCGAGGACGGCCAGACCGTGGTGCGCGCGTTCCTGCCGGAGGCATCCGATGTCGAGGCAATCGGCGAGCATGGCGAAACGGCTTCGCTGGAGCGCATTCACGACGCCGGGCTGTTCGCGGGCGCGCTGCCAAACGGCTCGAAGCGATATCAACTGCGCGCCCGCTACGGCGACAGGGTAGTCAATCTCGACGATCCCTATCGCTTTCCGCCTGTCTTGACCGACTTCGATCTGTATCTTTTGGGCGAAGGCACCCATCAACTTATCTACGACAAGCTTGGCGCCCATCCGATGACCCTCGACGGCGTCGACGGGGTGGCCTGCTACTGGGAGCTGTTCGTGCCGCACGCAGCCGTCGGCGACCATTATAAATTCGATATTATCGGCGCGCAGGGCCAGCACTTGCCGCTGAAGTCCGATCCGCTGGCCTTTGCCGCGGAAATGCGCCCGAGCACCGCCTCCATTGTGTTCGACGAGACCAGGCTGCCGCATCCGCGCCCGGCGCCCGCAGGCATCAACGCGCTCGGCGCGCCGATGTCGATCTACGAGGTCCATCTGGGCTCCTGGCGGCGCAAGGGCCACAACGAATGGCTGAGCTATCGCGACCTGGCGGACCAGCTACCGCGCTATGTGCGCGATCTCGGCTTCACCCATGTCGAATTTCTTCCCGTCAATGAACATCCGTTCGACGGTTCCTGGGGCTATCAGCCGACCGGGCTGTTCGCGCCCACCAGCCGGTTCGGCCCACCGCAGGATTTCTGCGCCCTGGTCGATGCCTGCCATCGCGAGGGATTGGGCGTGATGCTGGACTGGGTGCCCGGGCATTTTCCCGACGATCCGCACGGCCTCGGCCAATTTGATGGCACCGCGCTCTACGAGCACGCCAACCCGCTTCAAGGCCGCCACCTCGACTGGGGCACGCTGATCTACAATTACGGCCGCACCGAAGTGGTGAACTTCCTGGTCTCGAATGCACTGTTCTGGCTGGAGCGTTATGCCATCGACGGCCTGCGTGTCGATGCGGTCGCCTCCATGCTCTATCTCGACTACAGCCGGCCCGCGGGAGCCTGGATTCCGAACAAATATGGCGGACGGGAAAATCTCGAAGCCGTCAATTTCCTCCGCCGCTTCAACACCGAGGTTTTCGCCCGATTTCCGCAGGCCACCACCGCCGCGGAGGAGTCGACCGCATGGCCGCAGGTATCGCGCCCGGTCGAATATGGCGGATTGGGCTTCGGCTACAAATGGAACATGGGCTGGATGCATGACACGCTGAATTACATTGCCAAGGATCCGATCCACCGCAAGCATCACCACGGCGATATCCTGTTCGGCCTGCACTACGCTTTTTCGGAAAACTTCATCCTGCCGCTGTCGCACGACGAGGTCGTCCACGGCAAACGCTCGATCATCGGCCGGATGCCTGGTGACGCCTGGCAACGCTTCGCCAATCTGCGCGCTTACTACGCCTTCATGTTCGGCCATCCCGGCAAGAAGCTGATGTTCATGGGCTGCGAGTTCGCCCAGGAGCGCGAATGGAACCATGACCGCTCGCTCGACTGGCACCTGCTCGAGCAGGAGAAGCATGCTGGCATCCAAAGCCTGATCCGCGATCTCAACAGGCTCTATGGCGCGGTGCCGGCGCTGCATGAACTGGATTGCGATCCCGCCGGCTTTGAATGGGTGGTGACCGACGATGCCGGCGGCAACGTGTTCGGCTGGATCCGCAAGGGCAATGATGCCGGCGCGCGCTGCCTCGTGGTGGTGAATTTTTCACCCAACGTATATCACAACTACCGCGTCCGGGTACCGCTCAGCGGCAAGTGGCGCGAGGTGCTGAATTCGGATTCCGCGCATTACGGCGGCAGCAATGTCGGCAACGTCGGCGAGGTCATGGCGCTGGATGGCACGGTGCCCGTCCTCGATCTTACCATCCCGCCTTTGGCCGCTATTTTTCTGGTACCGGAAAGCTAACCATGCGTCTGTCTGCCGGAACGTTCTCGCGTCTCGGTGCAAGCTGGGACGGCCGCGGCACCAATTTTGCCTTGTTCTCGGCCAACGCGCACAAGGTCGAGCTTTGCCTGTTCGACAGTCAGGGACGTCGCGAGCTCGAACGCATCGAGTTGCCCGAACATACCGAGGACGTCTGGCACGGCTATCTGAACGACGTTTCCCCTGGCCAGCTCTATGGCTATCGCGTGCATGGGCCCTACGAGCCCGAGCACGGCCACCGTTTCAACCCCAACAAACTGCTGCTTGATCCCTATGCAAGGCGGCTTGCCGGGCGGCTGGTGTGGAGCGATGCCCATTTTGCCTATCGTACCGGCAGCGCGCGTGAGGACCTCTCGTTCGACCGGCGCGACAACGCCCGCGGCATGCCGAAGGCCGTGGTGGTCGACGAAACCTTCAATTGGGGCCGCCGCGAGATGCGCCCCAACATCCCCTGGGAAGACACCATCATCTATGAAGCGCACGTCAAGGGCCTGACCCAGAAGCGCGAAGACGTGCAGCCATATCTGCGCGGCACCTATGGCGGCCTGTCCTCGGCCGCCATGATCGAGCATTTCAAGCGCCTTGGTGTCACCACCATCGAACTCTTGCCCGTTCACGCCTTCGTCGACGACCGAACGCTGGTCGAAAAGAAGCTGGTCAATTACTGGGGCTACAACACGCTGTCGTTTTTTGCGCCGGAGCCGCGCTACGCGCAGGACAACCCGCTCGACAGCTTCCGCACCACGGTGGCACGGTTGCACGACGCCGGCATTGAGGTGATGCTCGACGTCGTTTACAACCATACCGCCGAGGGCAACCATATGGGCCCGACGCTGTCGTTCCGCGGCATCGACAACGCCTCCTATTATTGGCTGAAGCCTGAAAATCCGCGCTTCTACGATGACTTCACCGGGTGCGGCAGCTCGGTCAACCTCACCCATCCGCGGGTCCTGCAGATGGTGATGGATTCGCTGCGCTACTGGGTCGAGGTCTGCCATGTCGACGGTTTCCGCTTCGATCTCGCCACCACGCTGGCGCGCGGGCCGAACGGCTTCGACCGCAACAGCGCCTTCCTCACCGCGATCCGGCAGGACCCGGTGCTGTCGTCGGTGAAGCTGGTCGCCGAACCCTGGGACCTCGGCATGGGCGGCTATCAGGTCGGCGGCTTTCCATCGCAATGGTCGGAGTGGAACGACCGCTACCGCAGCGCGATGCGGCGCTACTGGAGCGGTGTAGGCAGCCTGATCGGCGAAGTTTCCCGCCGCATGACCGGCTCGTCGGACCTGTATAATCGCGACGGCCGCAGGCCGCGCGCCAGCATCAATCACGTCACCGTGCATGACGGCTTCACGCTGGCGGATTTGTTCAGCTACAACCACAAGCACAACGAGGCCAACGGCGAGGACAATCGCGACGGCTCCAGCGACAACCACAGCAACAATTGCGGCTCTGAGGGCCCGACCGATGACCCTAATATCACAGCGCTGCGCCGCCAGCTCCGCAAGAACCAGCTCGCTTGTCTGCTGCTGGCGCAGGGCCTGCCGCTGATTCTGGCGGGCGATGAAGTCGGCAACTCGCAAGCAGGCAACAACAACGCCTATTGCCAAGATAATGAAACCGGCTGGGTCGACTGGGGTGGTATCGGCCACGAAGGCTGTGACCTGATCGATTTCATCGGTCACATGACCGAGCTGCGCCGGCGATTTCCGCAAATCCTTTCACATCGCTGGCTCGATGGACGGCGCGCGGACGGATCTTACGGCGTGCTCTGGCTGACGCCGGCCGCCGAGGACATGAAGGAACAAGACTGGAAATTCCCGGAAGGCCGGTTTCTCGCCTACGTGCTCGGACCTGTGGAACCGGGCGGGGCGCCAATCTTTATTGTACTGAACGCGGCGCCTGAGGAGATCCTATTCAGGATGCCCAGGCTACCGGAATACAAGACCTGGCAGCTTGTATTGAACACGGCGGACAGCCAATATTCGTTCGCGGACTTCGCGTCAGGAAGCGAAACCAGGGCGCCTCCCCGCTCGGTCCTTGCCTTTGCAGGTCTGGCATGAATCGGTGGCAATTCGGAGCAACGCTGACCGCGGACGGCGTGTCCTTTCGACTTTGGGCGCCGGCGGCAAAACGTGTCGATCTGCTGCTGGAAAAGTCCTATCCGTTGCGGCGCGGCGGAGATGGCTGGTTCTGCGCCGATATATCTGGCCCGAGAGCCGGCGCGCGCTACCAATTCCGGATCGACGGCGAGATCGACCTCCCCGATCCGGCGTCGGCATTTCAGCCTGGAGATCTCTCCGGCCCCAGCGAAGTGATCGATCACACCAGTTACCGATGGCGCGCCTCGGATTGGCGCGGGCGCCCGTGGCAGCAAACCTGCGTGATCGAGACCCACGTCGGAGCCTTCACCCCCGAGGGCACCTACCGCGCCATGATCGGCAAGCTCGATCATCTGGTCGAGACCGGCATTACCGCGCTGGAATTGATGCCGCTGGCGGATTTCGCCGGCTCGCGCAATTGGGGCTATGACGGCGTGTTGTGGTACGCGCCCGACAGCGTCTATGGGCGCCCCGACGACCTCAAGACCCTGATCGACGAGGCGCATCTGCGCGGGCTGATGGTCTTTCTCGACGTGGTCTACAACCATTTCGGCCCGGAAGGAAATTACCTCGCCCGCTATGCGCCTTGCTTCTTCACCGAGGCGCAGACGCCCTGGGGCAGCGCAATCGACTACCGGGTGCCGCAGGTGCGCAGCTTCGCCATCGAGAATGCGCTGTATTGGCTGCGCGAGTATCGTTTCGACGGGCTGCGGCTTGACGCCGTCCACACCATCGCCGAGTTCGGCGAAGTTTCGATGCTGCGCGATCTCAGCCATGCCGTGGGTGGGCTGGCCGCGGAGACCGGCCGTCACATCCATCTGGTGCTCGAAAACGACGCCAACCGCGCCAGCATATTGGATGCCGAACAAGATCCGGCGCAGGGCAAATACCGCGCGCAGTGGAACGACGATTATCATCACGCCTGGCACGTCCTTTTGACCGGCGAGACCCAGGGCTATTACGGCGACTATCGGCATTCGCCACGGCGCGATATCGCCCGCGTACTGGGATCCGGGTTTGCCTATCAGGGACAGCCTTCCGCGCACCGCGGCGGGCAATTGCGCGGTGAACCCAGCGGCAAGCTTGCCCCGACGGCCTTCGTCAATTTCCTGCAGAACCACGACCAGATCGGCAACCGTGCGCTCGGCGACCGGCTCGAAAGCTTGGCAAGCCCTGAAGCGATCGAAGCCGCACTGGCGATCACATTATTGGCGCCGGCGATCCCCATGCTGTTCATGGGCGAAGAGTGGGGCTCGAAAACGCCGTTCCCGTTCTTCTGCGATTTTCAGGGCGATCTCGCGCAAGCCGTGCGCCAGGGGCGGCGCCGGGAATATGCCTATGCCTACGCGGCCTATGGCGACGAGGTGCCGGATCCCCTGGATGCATCGACCTTGCAATCTGCGGTACTGGACTGGGAAGCGCGCAACGAAGAGACCGGCCAAAAACGTCTGGCCTTGGTGCGGCAGCTTCTTGCCATCCGCATGCGGGAGATCGTTCCGCGGCTCGCAGGCGCGGCCTTCGGCGATGCGCGCACGTCGGACCAAGGCCTCCTTACGGCGCACTGGCGCATGGGCGATGGCGCCACACTCAAGCTGCTCGCCAATCTCTCGACCGGTGCATCGACCGGCGAATACGATCTGACCGGCACGCGCCTCTGGGGCGGCTGGTCCGATGGCCCGATCCCGCCATGGTCGGTGGTCTGGCGTCTGGACGCGCGCTGATGCCGCCGGCGATACCGATCGCCACCTACCGGCTGCAGCTGACGGCAAGCTTCGATTTCGACGCCGCTGCGGCCGTGATCCCGTATCTGAAAGCGCTGGGCATCAGCCATCTCTATGCGTCGCCCTTCATGAAGGCGCGCCGGGGCAGCACCCACGGCTATGACGTCGTCGATCACGCCAGGCTCAATCCGGAGCTCGGCGGCGAAGCCGGCTTCGAGCGGTTGAGCCAGGCGCTGAAACGGCACGACCTTGGTCTTATTCTCGATTTCGTACCCAACCATGTCGGCGTGCATTTCGCCGACAATCCGTGGTGGCTCGACGTGCTGGAATGGGGACCGGCCTCGCCGCATGCGGTGTCGTTCGACATCGACTGGGAGCTGTTGCCGTTTCGGGCCCGCGGCGGCGTGCTGCTGCCGATCCTCGGTTCGTCCTATGGCGAAGCGCTGGAAAATGGCGAGATCGAGCTGCGCTATGATCGCGACGAAGGCAGTTTTTCGGCCTGGTATTTCGAGCATCGTCTGCCGATCACACCCGAGCGATACGGCGAGATCCTGCGTACCGTCGTCAAGGAAGCCGCGGCCGAAGACAGCGCGGCGGGCCGACGCCTGCTCGAGTTGACGTCGCGATATCGCGGATTGCGTCATCCCAACCGCAAGGAAGCGCCGGCTTACAAGGCCGAGCTGAGAGGCGTCGACGGCGGTGCGGAAATTATCGCGCGCGGGCTCGGCGCCTACCGGGCCGGTGCGGATCGCGCCGCGCAGACCCAGGCGCTGCATTCGCTGATGGAGCGCCAGCATTACCGGCTCGGGCACTGGCGGCTCGCCTCCAGCGACATCAACTATCGGCGCTTTTTCGACGTCAATACGCTGGCCGGATTGCGGGTCGAGGATGCCGGCACCTTCGACGCCATCCATCGCCTGGTCAAAGCGCTGAGCGCCCAAGGCAAACTGCAGGGCCTGCGGCTCGATCACATCGACGGGTTGCGCGATCCCGCGCAATATTTCCAGCGCCTGCGCCGCCTGATCGGCAATGTCAGAGGCAAGGGCGCCGGTCCGTTCTACATGGTGATCGAAAAAATTCTCGGCGAAGGTGAAAAGCTGAACGCCTTTTCGGGCGTTCACGGCACCACGGGTTACGAGTGGCTGAATGCCATCAGCCAGGTCCTGGTCGACGGCAGGGGTCTCGATCCGCTGGATGAAGTGTGGCGGCAGATCAGCAATCAGCCGCGGCTTCTGGAGCCCGTGTTGAAGCAGGCCAAGCGCCGGGTGCTCGAGACCTTGCTGACATCTGAGTTCACCGTGCTGCGGCGCCAGCTGGCGCGGATCGCGGCCGGGCATTATTCCACCCGCGACTATTCGGCCGACAGCCTGCGACAGGCGCTCGAACTCTACATCCTGCATTTTCCCGTCTACCGCACCTATCTGACCGCGGCCGGGCCGACCGACCACGATCGCGCGCTGATCTTCGAGACCATCAAAAAGGCGCGCGCGCAATGGTTCGCCGCCGACGAGGGCATCTTCGACTTTCTGCAGGACACGCTGACCATGGACCTGATCAAGCCGGGCCGGGCCACGCACAGTATTCCCCGGGTGCGGCGTTTTGCATTGAAGGTCCAGCAATTGACCGGTCCCGTGATGGCCAAGTCGCTTGAGGACACCACCTTCTATCGCTACCACCGCCTGCTGGCGCTGAACGAGGTCGGCGGCGATCCCTCGGCCCCGGCGCTCTCCGTCGATGCCTTTCACCAGGCGATGCGCATTCGCGCCAGCGAGTGGCCGCACGGCATGACGGCGACCGCGACCCACGACACCAAACGCGGCGAGGATGCGCGGGCGCGATTGATCGCACTGACCGAGCTTCCCGGCGAATGGGCGAGCGCCGTGGCGCGTTGGAAAATCCAGAACGCGCCGCATCTCGTGCTCGACGGCGAGACGCGCGCGCCGTCGGCGACCTTTGAATACATGCTCTATCAGGCGCTGGTGGGGGCGTGGCCGAGTGACGGCATCGACGAGACGTTTGTGCAGCGCATGCAGGCCTATGCCTTGAAGGCGGCGCGCGAGGGCAAAGAGGAGACCAGCTGGCTCAATCCCAACCAGGCCTATGAGAGCGGGTTGCATGCCTTTATCGGACGAATTCTCGATCCCAGGCTTTCGGCCGAGTTTCTGAATGCACTGCAGACGCTGGCGCAGCGTGTCGCGCTGTTGGGGGCGCTGAACTCGCTCAGCCAGACGACGTTGAAGGTGACGATGCCCGGGGTGCCCGATTTCTACCAGGGAACGGAGTTCTGGGATCTGTCGCTGGTCGATCCGGATAACCGGCGCGCGGTGGATTTTGCCGAACGCGCTGATGTGCTGGCGTCGACGCAACCTCCGGATTGGGCCGGCCTGGCGCAGCGCTGGCCGGACGGTCACCTGAAACTGGCCTGGACCCGGCGTCTCCTGGAGCTGCGTGCCGAACTGGCCGACGTGTTTACCCATGGCAGTTACGAGCCGCTGGAGGTGACCGGTGCGCATCGCGATCATGTCATCGCCTTCGCGCGCCGCCATCGCCGCGACGCCGCGGTCATCGCGGTCGCGAAATCGTTTGCGGCATTTACCCGGAGCGGCCGGGTCTGGCCCCGTGCAGAAAGCTTTGACGGGACCCTCCGGCTCGATGGCTATGGGGTCGACGGCATCAGCGGCGAGGCCGGGCCCAGGCAGTTGCCTCTCTCCGCCCTGTTCAGGCATCTGCCGGTGGCGGTGTTGAAGGCCAGGGTAGAAGGTGCCGCGAATCCCGCGCGAAAGCTGATCCGGGCCTGAGGATATTTGCTGCACAGCGATATCGATCGCGGCTGATTCAGCCGCGCTTGGTCAACAGCAGCCGGCCCCGATTTTGGATCGCGGCCTGGGCTATCTCGGCAAATCGCTGCAACAGCCATGGCAGCGTGACTTCCAGGCGCACATGATCGTCCGCCACGTCGAGATGGCCGGACGCGGCCTGCCCCAGCGCGCGGACCCGAAAGATCATGCGGCTCTCCTCCCATCTCTCCTCCTCGACTTGCAGCACGGGGATGCTGGAAGCGGCACGCGTCAATCCGGCCTTGAGACGTCGCATGGCTTCGTCGCGGCCAAGATGATGCGGAATGGAAACAACCAGGGGTGCGGGCATGTCTGGGATCTCAAAGTGTCGCAGCCAGATATAATGACGAAGCATCCCGGGAAAAGAGGACCCTGAATCTCGGCCGGCGGAAC
>NZ_JBEKXH010000277.1:0-8762 GCF_049512235.1 Bradyrhizobium sp. | reverse complement strand
CTCCGCCGCGCCCGCCCCTGCTGAGCCCGATACCCGACTCCTGGAATTGAAGCCGCCGGCGCTGCCGCCTTTGCCAAACCTGCCGGCGAGCGACGCCCTGTTGCTCCAGCCCTCCGATCCGCACTACGCCGATTATCTTCCCGCCTCCAACAAGCGCGCGCAGCTGAGCCCTGCCCTGCGCGCGGTTTGCAAAACCGAAAATGCCGTAGCGGCGATGGTCGATTGGGTCCGAACCCATGACCTCAGCTTTGCGGTGCGATGTGGCGGGCACTGCTACGAAGGCTTCTCGCAGTCGAATAATGTCGTGATCGATGTCAGAGGCTTGAACGGCATCAAACTCGACGCGACGTCCGGTCTTGTGACCGTGGGGGCCGGTGTTTCGCTGTACCAGATCTATCAAGCATTGAGCGCGGGTGGTTTTGCCTTGGCTGCGGGGAGCTGTCCAACCGTGGGCATCTCCGGCCATGTCATGGGCGGCGGTCATGGACTGCTGGCCAGGTCACATGGCCTGACCTGCGACAGCCTTGCCCAATTGACGATGGTCGACAGCGAAGCCCGAGTCCTGCGGGCATCCGCGACATCCAATGCCGATCTTTATTGGGCCTGCAGGGGCGGTGGCGGCGGCAGCTTCGGCATTGCCACGCAATTCACCATGCGCGTGTTCCCGTTGGCGAATGTCAGGGTTTTCGGCGTGTCCTGGAAACTGTCCGAGCCGCACGCGGCCCGCATTTTTGCGGCGTGGCAGGCCTGGGCGCCGGCGGCTGCCGACACCATCACGTCGATCATGAAAGTTGGTCCGGCAGGACAGGGCATGATTGCCTTGCGCTGCATCGGCCAGTCGGTCGGCACCGAGTCGGAACTGCGCAATGAACTGCGAACCATCATCGGTCTGGAAGCGCCTTCATCGCCTCTGGCGGTGCGCTCGCTGGGCTTTTTGGACGCCGTGAAGCATTTTGCGGGCTCGTTGGACTACGAGCAGGTCTACATGAAGGCCAAGTCCGACTATGTCCTCACGCCGCTTGGTGCCGATGCCATAAAGACGCTGCTCAGCGCCGTCGCAGCCGTCCCGCTCGGCGGGATCGCCGTGCTGTGCGACTCCTATGGCGGCCGCATATCGGATCTCGCGGCGGGCGATACCGCCTTTGCCCGGCGCAATGGCACGCAATATTGCATTCAATACTACTCGAGTTGGACCCGCCCAGCCGATAGCCCCGCCCATCTGAAACAGCTCGCCGGCGTATTTGCCGCGATGCGTCCTTATATGAGCGGTGCCTCCTACGTGAATTATTGCGACCTCGATTTGCCGAACTGGCCAAATGCCTATTGGGGCGCAAATCTCGGCCGGCTCAGTGTGGTGAAGCAGGCCTATGATCCCGCCAACGTGTTTCATCATGCGCAGAGCGTGCCCATCGCGGCCGCCTGACGAGACCAAAGAGGGAGGCAAACATGAAGCATTTCGAGGCACAGGACAGGGCTGGCACCCCGGCGATCGACTGCGCCGCCGATCCCATTCAATCGCTCGTGGAGATGTTTGTCGGCATGGTTCAAAGCGGTCGTATTGCGAGGGGTCAGTGTCCGGCCTTGCGACCGGTCTTTCTGAAGGCCCACGGGGTGGCCCATGGGGTTTTTCGAGTTCTGCCTGATTTGCCCGATGACTTGAAGGTCGGATTGTTCGCCGGCGTCGAGTACCCGGCATGGGTGCGCTTTTCATCCGATACGCTGCCGACACTCAACGACTTCAAGACGACCATCGGAACCGGCATCAAGCTTTTTGGCGTGCCGGGCGCAAAACTCTTTGGCGAGCCCCAGGACAGGACACTCGATATCATCTTGCAGAATTTCGACGTGTTCTTCGTCGACACCGCCGGCGACATGTGCGCCTTCACCAAGGCGGGTGTTGTCGATGGTGACTACGGGCCCTATCTCGCCTCACATCCAGATACTGCGCGATTGCTCGACGAAATGTCCAAGCCGGTCGCAAGCACGCTGGCGACAGCCTATTGGAGCTGCCTTCCGTTCGCCTTCGGCACCAACCGTTTCGTCAAATATAAACTCGAACCCGTCATCGCTGTGCCTGCCATCACCGATCCGCCAGCCGATCCCACCTACCTTGCGGCCGATCTGCAAAGCCGCCTCAAGAGCGCCGAGGCGCGTTTCCGGTTTTGCGTCCAATTTCGCACCGATCCCGAACGGATGCCGCTCGACAAGGCGACGGTTCGTTGGGAGGAGTCCCTCAGCCCCCCCATTCACGTCGCCGATCTGATCCTGCCGCAGCAGGACATCGAGGCGCGAGGCCAGGCGGCGTACGGTGAAAATCTTTCCTGGAATATCTGGCGGGTTACCGAGGAACATAAGCCGGCGGGCTCCATCGCCGAGGCGCGCCGGGCGGTTTACGCCGCCTCCGCCGAACAGCGTCGCAATGTGAACGGCGTCCCAACCGGTGAGCCCTCTTCCCCGAAGCCGGCACTGAACCCGGCGCCGTGCGTGGATGCCAGGATCGTAAGAGCCGCCATCCATCCGGCCATCGGCATCGCGCGTATCGGCGATAGCCCCAATGAATTCTTCATCGGACCGGAGGTCACCGATGCGCTTCCCGAGAAGCCCGAATTCTATCGCGATGCATCGGGCGCTTTGAAGCGACAGGCGGCCCGCTTCCATATCTATGGCTATAATGAAGAAGGCCGCGTCGTCGGCGAGCTGACGCCGGACAATGCAAACATCGAGTGGAGCGTGCATCTCGCAAATAAAAAGGCGCAATGGTATCAATTTCAGGCGGCACTGGATATTCCGGAAGCCGTCAACCTCACCGTAACGCGCCGAAATCCCAGGGTTGCCGATCGCAAGATACTTGCGATTGACCCCGGCCCGCGCCACATCGCGGGAAAATCGGCCGCCGGGGGGCCCGAGCATGCCTTCGACACCGGTACTTTCAAGGGCACCGTCACGGTGCCGCTCGGCGAAATCCGCACTGACGCGACCGGACGATTGCTTGTGCTCGGCGGCACCGGCAAATCCGCCTCGCCTTCGGGCGCGCCGGTGTTCAATCCGGCCGACGACAAATCCTTCAACAATGCCGACGATTGGTATGACGACACGTCGGATGGACCTGTGACAGCGACCGTGTCGATCAACGGCGTTTCAATTCCAGTCGAGGCGGCCTGGGTCGTGGTCGCACCGCCGAATTACGCGCCCGACATCGTCAGCTGGCGGACGCTCTATGATCTCTTGGTTGATCTCTATGTTCAAAATGGCTGGATGGCGCTGCCCGAAAAGATTTCGTTCGCCAATGACATTCTCCCAATGTTGCGCCGGCTATCAAACCTTCAATGGGTCAACAAAGGCTTTGCCGCCGTCTACGGCAAGGGCTGCCCCATGGATTTCGACAATGAGGTCTTTATCGGGAAGCTCGCGCAGAAGCCGGCTTCCGTTGGCAACATCGACCCCTACGCAGAACTGAGGCAGGCCATCGCCAACAGCTTTCGTCCGCCACAGCCGATCGTAAGTGAGCCGGTTGTATGGCCGCACGTCTGGCCCTGGATCTATGGCGACGCTTTCGGCTCCTTCCCCGCCAACGGGCCTGGCAACATGCTGACGCTGACGGCCCTGCAAACCGCACTGCTCAGGCGATGGGTCGACGGCGACTTCGAGCAAGATTGGCCGCCGAGTGTAGCGCCGCCAACCTCGTTCGAGCAGGTGGATCTTTCCGCCCAGCCTGCCATGCTCGACAAGGCGGCTTTACATTATTGCCTGGCCGATACGTTCCACCCCGGCTGCGAAATGACCTGGCCGATGCGCCACGCCAGCATGTACAGCAAACCATTTCGCATCCGTCACAGGCCGGTGAGCCAACCGGAGCCGGATCACGGCCCGAGCTTGAATCAGCAGATCGTCATGCAGATCGATGGTCCGCTTCATTCACAAGGTGCCGGCGGCATCACGCGCTGGATGGCCTTGCCATGGCAAGGCGATACCGCATTTTGCCGATCCGGCTATGATCCGCAATACGATCCCTATTTGCCGACATTCTGGGCCGCTCGCGTGCCCAATCAGGTTCTGACCGAGGAGGACTATCAGACCGTCATCGATACGACGCTTCCGCGTGCAACAAGGGTCGCAGCGTTCAATCAACGCGCTCCCTGGTTACGAGCTGTCGACGGGCCGGTCATAGCTGACGTCATGATGCGCATGATTGCGGAATTCGGTGCCTTGGGCATCGTCGAAGCGCGCCCGGGCGTGCCTAATGATCCCGATTTTCCCGAGCGGATGTTTGTTGAAACCCTTGGTGCGAGTCACTTGAAAGTCGAGTCCGTCAGGATCAGCCGGCTTTTTGCCGCTCCACCGCGACCACTCAACCGCATCGAACGGGCCGGCTGGTCCAGCGAAGAACAGTTCAGGGAGTTTCGCAGAATCCGCGTCCGCGTGGAGTAGCCCGCGATGTGGGACGCAATCATCGCCGGTGCCGGTCCAGCGGGCGCGGTGGCCGCCTTTGTGCTCGCCCGAAACGGACATCGCGTACTGCTCGCCGATGATGTCAGCTCG
The DNA here is from genome assembly GCF_049512235.1 of Bradyrhizobium sp. Lineage (GTDB taxonomy): Bacteria > Pseudomonadota > Alphaproteobacteria > Rhizobiales > Xanthobacteraceae > Bradyrhizobium. Next base: position 4,223 of record NZ_JBEKXH010000277.1, on the reverse strand, counting down.
TCAGCCGGCAAAATCGGCGAGACGCTTCCCGGCGCGGCTGTACACCTGCTGCGCGCGCTTGATCTGCCGGTACCCGAAGCTGGAGGACCTCACTATCCCATAGGCGGCAACCTCTCGTCCTGGAGTTCCGATATCCTGATCGCTACAGATTCCCTCAGCGATCCCGCCGGTCCCGGTTGGCGTCTCGACCGCCCGCGCTTCGATGCCGATCTGAGGTCGGCGGCGCTCAAAGCCGGCGCCACGCGCCGCAGCGCCCGCGTGTGTGATCTTCAGCGCCAATCCCTGTCCTGGACGGTTCGGTTCGATGACGGCAGCGTGGAACCTGCACGATGGATCGTCGATGCAAGCGGGCGCCGCAGCGCGCTGACGCGCCGGCTCGGAATCAGACGCCTGAAGGACTTGCGCGTGGTTGCGCTCTACGCAATCGGCCGGATCGATTGCCGCCTGCAACTTAACCGCACCATCGTTGAGGCGGTAGCGAACGGATGGTGGTATGCCGCCCGGCTTCCATCCGGGGAACCTATCGCAGGTCTCCATACCTGTCGTAAGGAAGCGGGAAGGCTTGCCGGCAATTTGCAGGCTTGGCAGCAGGCCTTCCAGAGTACACGGCATATGGCCGATCTCCTGCCACACGCCGATTTCGACCATGATATCCAGGCCATGGACGCCTGCAGCGCGCGTCTTGCACAGTTCAGCGGCGAGCAATGGATCGCATGTGGCGACGCCGCGATGTCCTTCGATCCCATCTCGGGTCAAGGCATTTTCTTCGCGCTGCACAGCGGCAAAGAAGCCGGCCTGACGCTCGCCGCTGCTCTCAAGCGCCGCGATGCGGGCCTTGGCTCATATGCAGATCGAATGGAAGACGCGTGGCAGACTTATTGCGCGCGCCGCGCCAGGGTCTATCGAATGGAACGACGCTGGGCGACCGAGCCATTCTGGTCCATGGTCAGGGAGGGCGCCGCATGACTCCACGCGATGACCGCGCCCCACGCGGGATAGTTCTCAGGCGAACTTCAGTTTCAAGACTTCGGCGCGCGCGACTGTCGCGCGCGCACCGATAGGTTTGGTTGATTTTCGCATCCGCCGGATCATGGCGGCAAGCTCACAACCGTCCCCCCTATTCGGCCGGCGCAGCCAGCGGCATCGATATCGAGTGCGTGCTGGCGCCGTAGCGGCCGAGCGCGAAGAACCCGGCCGCGACCACCGCATAGGCCAATGCGACGCTTGGCGTCACGCCCATGCCGCCGCCGACACCGACGGACTCGCCATGCATGAAGCCGAAATAGGTCAGCACCGCGCCGGAGAAGGCGAAGGCCGAAGCCTTGACGAATTCGCGCTCGATCACGAACACGCCGATCGCGCCAAGCACAAGGCCGGCGAGGATCGAGCCACCGCCCATCACTTCCAGCCCGTGATAGAGCACGCCCTGCTGCGGCAGCGACGCGATCGCCGCGGCCTTGACCTCGCCCACCTTGTCGGCGGCCAGGCCGCCCACGCTCTGGGCCGCATTGACGGTCGCCCCGAGCATGGTGTCGATCTGCAGCTTGGCCCACGCGGCGAGGTGCGGCGTCAGCGCGAGCACGATCGCCGGCGCATGCTTGATCGGCGTGGTCTGGAACGCCTGCGCGCCGATCAGCATGCCGATGTAAAGCAGGATCGGCGAGATCGCCACCACCGGCACCAGCGCCAGCAGTACCGAGATGATACCGAACCACGCCAGCACGATCACCATGATCCCGGTCGCGGCCGAATAGCCGATCCGGCCGCCCATCGCCTTCCATCCGGGATGGCCGATATAAACCGCGTTGATGAACGGATTTCCCATCAGGCAGCCGATCAGGCTGACGACGCCGTCGGCGGTCAGGACGCGCGTGGTCGGGTATTCGTCGCCGGCGGCCTCCGCGCTTTCGACGTTGTCCATGGCTTCGACCAGATCGTAGATGCCGAACGGGATCGCCGTCACCAGAATGACGCCGAGGAATTCGAAGCCCGAAAACACCTGGCCGACCGCGGGCAGCGGCACCGAGAAGCCGAAGCTCGCGAACGCGTCGCCGACGCCCTTGACGCTCAACCCGCCGAGCCCGAGACCGAACAGGTTCGAGCCCCAGGCGATGACCATGCCGACGGCGATGGCGACCAGCCCGGCCGGGATTCCCTTGGGATATTTCACGCCGCCGAACCAGCTCACCAGGATGATGGCGAAGCAGACCAGGCCGATCTGCGGCGTCATGTACATTTCGAGCGCCGGGCGCATCGATATGAAGGTCACGGAAACGCCGGCGAGCGTACCGAGCAGCGCCGCGCGCGGCGTGATTCTGCGAATGTAAGGCGCGATGAAACCGCCGATCATCAAGATAAAACTTTGGAAGAACACCCAGACCAGGCCGGCGGACCAGCCCTTCATCGGATCGCCGGTCCTGATCGTGACCGGCAGCATGATGACAAAGGTGACGATGAACATGTGCGGCACGCTGACGCCCGAAGGCAGCGCGCAGACGTCGCTGCGGCCGGTCTTTTGCGCCAGCCGATAGGCTAGCCAGGCATAGTAGAAGGTCGAGAGGCACAACATCAGGCCCAGCGCCGGCAGGATGCGGCCGAACACCAGGGAGTCCGGCATCTTCAGCACGAAGCGCAACAGGCCGGTCAGCACCAGCATATTGACCAGAATGTTGGTGCCGAAACCAAAGAAGGCGTTCCAGTCGCCCGGGGTCCACAGCACCGGCTTGAAATCGGACTTTCCGGCAGTCCCCGTCGTGCTCGCGCTCGCGCTCATCGTGATCCTCCCTTTGAGCTTACGTGGTTGAAGTCTCCGGCGTCATTGCTGGTGTCATCGCCTTGAGAACCGCAGCCGAGTCGCTGACCCAGCCGAAAATGCCGCCCTGGGCCTTGATCATCTTCAGGCCCATCTCGTGGAATTCCGGGAAATAGGATGCGCAGCCATCGGACAGTACGACGCAGCGATAGCCGCGGTCATTGGCCTCGCGCACCGTGGTGTTGACGCAGACTTCGGTGGTCACGCCGCACACCAGCAAATTCTCGATGCCGTATTTCTGCAGCACGTCGCTGAGTTCGGTCGCGTAGAACGCGCCTTTGCCGGGCTTGTCGATGACGATTTCGCTGTCGAGCGGATAAAGCGCGGGAATGATGTCGTGGCCGGCCTCGCCGCGGATCAGGATCCGTCCCATCGGGCCGGGATCACCGATCCGCAGGCTTGGCGCGCCGCGCTCGATCTTGGCCGGCGGCGCGTCGGACAGATCGGGCAGATGGCCCTCGCGGGTGTGCACGACCAGCATGCCAAGATCGCGCGCCGCGCCGAGCACGGCCGCGATCGGCTTCACCGCGCGATCGAGCTGCGAGACATCATTGCCTAGCGTTTCACCGAAGCCGCCGGGTTCCATGAAATCGCGCTGCATGTCGATGATGACCAGCGCCGTGGTCGACCAGTCCAAATCGATCGGCTCTGGTTCCGCGACGACCGTGCCGGTGGAAGTCTTAGCGGTGGGATTATGACTTGAGTTCGCCATGACAGTTCGCGCCCCGGGCGAGAGACCTCTATGAAATAACGAAGCAAGGGGCGTGCCATTGTGTACAATGCCCGCAGGCAACAGCGTATTTTGGAATCTCTCGTGTTTTCAAATTGTTGACCGACGGGCTGAAGGTTGCTTATTCTCTATGCGCAGCTTTTGCGACGTGCATTTGCTTATTCGTTGAGCGCTTGTTCCCCCGTGACCGCCGTTGCAGCGGTCGCGCCATGGGCCACGAACGGCCATTGCCGCCTTACCCGGCCAACCGGCTTTACTGTCGCTGGCTGCAGCGATGGTTCAACGGATTTGGCCAGCGAAAGGCTTTCAAATCAGACCGTCGAAAAATAATCTTTTGCAATCGCGGAAAATCGGGTTTGTTTGCAGGTATCCCCGGATCAGGCGGACCTCGGCGCATTGTTGATCGAAGCAGATCGATATGAACGGACGTGTAATATGAGCGGACTTGGCGGCCTCAACAAATCTCCCGAAGGCGTCGTCATTGGGCTCGTCCAGTTGCAATTGCCTGTTGTGGTGACCAGGGCCGATCTGGCGCGCCAGACCGAGCGCATCGTCAGCATGGTCGGCAAGGCGCGCCGCAATCTCTCCACCATGGATCTCGTGGTATTTCCCGAATATTCCCTGCACGGCCTGTCGATGGATACCAATCCGGAGATCATGTGCAGCCTCGACGGCCCGGAA
>NZ_JBEKXH010000276.1:0-8804 GCF_049512235.1 Bradyrhizobium sp. | reverse complement strand
GTGCCGATCCTCCTGGGAAAGCCGGCAGCCGCTTGAGCAGCAAGTCATACGCGGGCCTCGCGCTGCATGTCTGTTCGGTCTGCGTCTTCGAAATTCAGGTGTCAGAGCCGTGACAGAGGCACGTTCGCGGCCGGCGCCCGAACTGTGATTGATCGGTTCGCCTAATATATTGGAAAGATCATTTCACGGCATTTCGCATATTCGCACAGCAATATCCAGCACGACGCACCCGATCACGGCGCTTGATCGACCCCGCATTCTCGGACCCCAGTCGTGTTTCGCCGAATTTTTGGAATGTGAGCAATATTGGCCAGCGGACCACCAGTTCAGTGCGGCATGCTGGTACCATCACCGCCCCGTATTGGCAACCATCGGTGACTGAAAGCAGCTCGTGGTCGTATCCCAGTCCCCACGGTCAAGCCCATGAACCGCCCATCGAACGAGGATGCATCGCCCCTTCGGCGACACGCGGCCGACGCGCTGCGCCGTGCCCGCAAGCTGCCGGTCGGTCACGACAGGAACGACTTGAGGCAATTGGCCATGGGCCTTCTGTGGCTCGAAAGGAGGGGCTTCGTGGCAACCCTGGAAGACCCTGCCACGGGCTTGCGTATTATGAAAGACTTGCAAAGTTAGGCCGCCGCTCGCCGCTGAGGTTGCGCGGAGCGCGAGTTCGACAGTCTGGTTCGCGATGCGAAAAAGTGGCCGCTCCACTTCTTACTGTTGGCGCTGGCGCACGCGGGCCCCCGGCGGTGGCCCTGACTTGCGGCCGCCAGGCGGCGCCGTTGTTCGACGAGTCACGGCTGGCTGAGCAGGCTGTCGTCGATCGATCTGAACTGGTAAAAGCCTATCGCATTTCGCGGGGCGGTAATGCCGTTTACTGCGTCGAGCTGCTCGGGGCGGCGTCGGTTCTCGAGCTGACGCTGCGAGCGGCCGGACGCAGGCGCAAGTGCCCGCAACCGCCGACCGCCGCCGCGCCCCACCTCCAACCCGAAATCTCGCTATGACTCACCATCACCTGCACTCAAGTCCGGAGACCTGCCACTGGGGCTTCTTCGAAGCCAAATTGCGACCGGTCCTCACCGTTGCCAGCGGCGATGAAGTGACCATCGACACCATCAGCGGCGGACCCGACGTGGTGCCCGATCGCAAGCTGTTTCACGTTCCACCCGAGCTTGCGGAAGTTCATGCCAAGAGCGAGCGAATGCTGCCGGGCCATATCCTGACCGGGCCGGTGGCGATCGAAGGCGCCATCCCCGGCGACGTGCTGGAGGTTGAGATTCTCGACGTTAGTCTGCGCCAGGACTGGGGTTATAACCTGATCCGTCCACTGGCCGGCACCCTGCCCGACGATTTCCACGAAGCCCGCCTGATCAACATCCCGCTTGACCGCGAGCGCATGGTGGGCCGGCTGCCCTGGGGGCTCGACCTGCCGCTGAAACCGTTCTTCGGCGTGATGGGCGTGGCGCCGCCGCCCGCCTGGGGCCGCATCACCTCGCTGATCCCGCGCGCGATGGGCGGCAATCTGGACAACAAGGAACTGACGCCGGGCGCAAAGCTTTATCTGCCGGTGTTTGTGCCGGGTGCATTGTTTTCCTGCGGCGACGGCCACGGCGTTCAGGGTGATGGCGAGGTCTGCGTCACCGCGATCGAGACCGCGCTGCAGGGCCGTTTCCGGCTGACGCTGCGAGCGGATCTGCGGCTCGATTATCCCCGCGCGGAAACACCTTCGCACTACATGACGATGGCAATGGATCCCGATCTCGATCAATGCGTGGTGCGCGCGCTGCGCGACATGATCGTGCTGATAGGCGAAAAGCGTAACCTGTCGCGCGAGGATGCCTACACGCTATGCAGCCTGGCTGCGGATTTGCGGGTGACGCAGACCGTCAACGGCTCAAAGGGCATCCATTGCATGATCGCGAAAACCGCGGTGCATGGTTGAGCGCGCTTTGCAGACGACGCCACGAGTTGAAGCCAGGAAACGCCGTCACCATCGCCGTCGAGCTGTTAAGCGCATTCATCCTTGGGTCGGTTGTTCGCGCTCACCCCAGCCGCCACCCGACCTCTTCGGCAAAGCTCTGGTAGAACTCCGCGTCATAGGCGCGCTCCGGCGTCGCCCGCACGCGTTCATCGAGGCGGTGGGCATCGTCGCCGACCAGGATGCGCCAGTGTTCGGCCCTGACGCCGTCGAGAATGATTTTCGCTGCAGCAGCCGCCGTGGTCGGCGCATCCTCGCGAAAACTCCGGGCGCGTTCGGCCGCCAGCGTCTGCACGTCGTCGTCCGACATGTTGGCAGCATCGACGCCGGCAGCCATCAGGCGCCGCCGCGTCAGCGCGATTTCGCTGTCGTTGAGCCGGTCGGAGTCGGTACCGCTCTGGACTTTGCGCGAATTGGAAACGATCGAGGTACCGATATGGCCGGGCATTACGACCGAGCATTTGATGTGCGGCGCGTTCAGCCTGAGATCGTTGATCAGCGCTTCGGTAAATCCCTTCACCGCGAATTTGGCGGCGCTGTAGGCGGTGTGCGAGACGCCCATGCCGACCGAGGCCCAGAACCCGTTGACGCTCGAGGTATTGACGATGTGGCCTTCCTCGGCCTTCACGAGCATCGGCAGGAAGGTACGGACACCGAGATAGACCCCGCCCCAGCAGATGTTGAAGGTCCTCTCCCACTGCTCCCTGCTATTGGTGAACAGGCTGCCGCCGCCGCCGATGCCGGCGTTGTTGAACAGCAAATGGATCTTGTCGGTGACCTGCTGGTCGCAGATTTCGTCGCGGAAGCGCGCGAGCTGGTGCTCGATCGAGACGTCGACGACATGGGTAGTGATGCGCAGGCCCTGCGGCAGCTTTTCGACCTCGCACAAGCCTTTGGTTTCCGCCATCGCATCGGCTGATAGATCGCACAGGGCGACATTGCAGCCCTCGGCGACCAGTTGCCGCGCAAGCTCGCGACCCATGCCCGTGCCGCCCCCGGTGATGACAGCGATCTTGCCGGCAAAATCCTTCATGGGATAGCGAACCTTTCCGCCGCCAACTTTGGCCGTCATAATTTCCGCAACATCGACTGAGGAATGCTTTTCATGATTTCGGACGCTTGGCAATATCTCCGGATGCAGAGAATGCTGCCTGGAATCGGCCGCCTCATTCTTGATGATCTCTGCTTTCATCCTATCAACCTGCGCGCGTGACGTTCTTGACTGATTGATTTCGATGCGGGCACGCTTGCGAATTCAAAGCTTAATTGAGACGGCGTCGCGATTAGGCTTAATCGCGAGTTCACGCCCGCTTCCGTTCAACTACGGATGCTCGCGCGCGCCAGAATATCCTATCTCACTATCCAAGGCTGAAGAGTTGGATGAATTGCGGTCGCCTGCGATCAGACGAAAGAGAAATTAGAAAATCTTTCTGAAGCTGCCGCCAACTACATTAACGACATTTCGTAACCTTATAGGTGTCACCGAAAAATGCCCGAAACAAATTTTGGCGTGCCGCGCGGCAATATTCCACCGGCCCAGGCGAAATGGCCGAGCTCCCGGACAGCAGTGTGGCATGCGGCCACGCCTTGACGATCTAGAGCGACCTGGCGCGGGGATTGGCCACCGAGCTTAATCAGAGCCCCGAGCGGCGAATGGAAGTCGCGGTGGGATCGGCAGGGTCCTGATCGAGTTATCCGCCTCGGTCAAAATCGCGGATTGATCAAAGCGTGTGCGGCTGCGTTCTGCAAAGCGAACGCACCGACGACTTGACTTCCAGTCAAGCCGACACGCCGAAGAGAAGGTGACCACGCTTTGCACGATGAAAGACGTTTTCCTCATTTGCGGAGAAATCAGCGCTATGAAACGACACAGGTTGAAAAAGATACAGACAGAACTCATTTGCCCCGCCTGTCAGGGCACTGGGTTTCCGCCGGTCGCGCAGCCAACGCTGCCCGGCCGCAAGCTCTATCCCGCGCCTTGCGAGCGATGTCTGGGCAAGGGACGAATCAGTGCGCTTGCCGCTGAGTCATCCATCGCCCCACTTGCCCCGCCGTCATCCGAAGCGCCGGCCGGTGGCGCTTCGCATCATGATCAAGGGCGCGATCACGGCATTGCTTTCGGTATCCCGGGTGATGAACCCGGCTTCGCTGATCCCCTGCCTCGGAATCGATAGCCGCAGCCGCCATGAGATCGTGTGATGGCGAGGCATCCCGCCGCGCAGACTGCTTGCCAATCTTCACGATGTCTGGCTAGCCCGTGTTTGACTAGCCCGACGGCGGGCGAGATCGTTGCCATATCACGGTCAGTGACGCAATTTCACGACCACGTGGATGAGCCTTGCGCCGCGAATCCCGACCACACAAATTTTAGACGACGGACCGAACAGAAGGACATGCCGGCAGATGCATTCCGACGGAAAAGACAGGCACAGCTGGATGCCCGCGTTGATATCCGCAATCGTAGCGGTGGTCGGTAGTGCTGTTCTTCTGCTGATGGATTTTGGTCCATCAAGCGGTTGGCCGGTCCATGGCGGCGGGATGATCACCGCCGCGGCGGTTTCCAGGGCTGGTGCGATCGAGCTTCCGACGGCGCCGCACGACCGACCGCGCTGATTGCCCCGCACCCGAACCCGTAGCTAACGAAGATCGCGGGACGTCCCGATGCCATTCGGCGACGGCGCGGCAAAGCCCGCCCAGGCCAGATAGAGCCCGATCACCAGCGAGGGCGCGAGATAAAGATAAAAATGCTCGTCATATCGCATTTGCCCGAACAGGCCGGGAAGCGCCTCGGGCGGAAGCAGCATGAGCAGCAGTCCCTTCGCGAGGATCAACCAGCCGACCAGTGTCACGACGACCGGCAACGCGCCGCCGGACCAGACATTGTGGCCGAGGACCATCGCGGTGCCGACGGCGAGACTGATGATGGCGTAGGTCAGCATGACCGGCCCGTCGGCGACCGTGGTTTCGATCACGGCGCTGCCGCGCACCAACATCGCGACCACGAGCAGGATGGTGAAGAGCCCGATATAGCGGGCAAGAAAAATTGTAAGCCGGGACATGCGAACCTCCGCGCCATCTGCAGCGAAATGGTCTTGCCATCCTATCTGCGGCTGGCGCGACTGGCGATGATTTTAACCGTCGAGCGGCTCGATGGCGCAAGCGTTGCCGCTCGGTCACGGCGCCATGAAACTGCGCAAAGCTCCTTAAAGCGCTCACCGGTCGCGCGGCCAGCCCCGATGCAGCGCCTTACGCCGCCTTGGCAAACAAATGACTGTTCGATCGATCGTCCGGCAGCAGCGCCGATACCGGACATGGCCGTCCGAACAGATAGCCCTGGACCATGGTAACACCAGCCTCGCGCAAAATGGCGAGCTGCTGCTCCGTTTCCACGCCCTCCGCTACCGTTTGCGTCTTGAGACTGTGCCCGAGGGCTACGACCGCGGCGACGATCGCGGCACAATCGGCTCGTGCGATCATGTTCATGGTGAAGGAGCGGTCTATCTTGATCTTGTCGAAAGCGATCATCGTCAGATAACTGAGCGAAGAATACCCGGTGCCGAAATCGTCGAGCGCGATCGATATCCCGAGCGTTTTGAGCTCGCTGATCAGCTTGGTGCAGTCCGCGTCATTCTTGAACAGCGCGGTCTCGGTGATCTCAAGCTCCAGTCGTTGCGGTGAGAGCGACGAATCCGCCAGCGCGCGCAGGATGCTTCGAAGCAGGTCCGGGTGAGCCAGTTGAACCGGCGACAGGTTGACGGAAACCTTGATATGCGCGGGCCATTGGGCGGCGTCCGCGCAGGCTCGACGCAGGATCCACTCGCCGAGCGGCACGATCAGGCCCGTCTCCTCGGCCAGTGGAATGAACCGGTCGGGCATCACGCAGCCGCCGTCCGGACGGTTCCAGCGCACCAGTGCCTCGAAACCTGCTTGCCGGCCGGTACTGACGTCGATCATGGCCTGGTAGTGCAGCTCGAATTCGCCTCGCGCGATGGCAACGCGCAGCTGATCTTCGAGGACGCGGCGGTCATTGAGCGCTGCGAGCATCGCGGCTTCAAAAAAACGAAAGTCGCTCCTGCCTTTTGCTTTGACCTCGTACAGCGCCAGATCGGCCATCTTGAGGATGTCCGAGCTCTTGGCCATGTCCGAAACCAGCGCGATGCCGATGCTGGCGCCGACGGAAATCAGCTTGCTGCCGATATCGAACGGCTCGCGCATGATCGCCAGGATGCGCTCGGCCAGACCCGCCGCCTTTTCGCGCGGTTCGTCTTCGCCCGCCTGGATGATCGCAAACTCGTCGCCACCCAACCGTGCGAGCACATCGGTTTCACACAGCGCGGATTTCAAGCGCTGCGCCGCCTCGCGGAGTAATTGATCTCCGGCGGGATGTCCGAGCGTATCGTTGACATTCTTGAATCGATCGAGATCGATCATGAACACGGCAAAGGTCTGTTGCTGGCGGCTCAGGCCAGCCACAGCGCTGTCGAGCTCCTCTATGAACAACGCGCGATTGGCCAGGCCGGTGAGCCCGTCATGGTGGGCCAGAAAGCGAATGTGAAGATCGGCCTGTTGGCGCTCGGTGATATCTTCGTGCGTTGAAATCCAGCCGCCGTCCGGCATCGGCTGATGCCTCACGGAAATGGACTGTCCACTCATCAACTCCACCACGGTCTGGTGCGGTTTGCCGCTGTCCACCATCTTATCCCGCAAGTATATATACTGGTCGCGTCGGATGCGAGGCGACCGGTCGGAGGCGAACAGGTGATCCATAAGATCCATCACGGGCGTGCCGGGCAACGCCACCTCGGCAGGGAGATTGTAGATCTCCCGGTATTTCTGGTTGCTGACGACAAGTTTCTTGTCGCCATCGAAAAAGCAAACCCCAAGCGAGATATTGGCCAAGGCAGCGTCGAGTTGCCGGTGTGCGGTTTCAAGCTCCGCATTCTTGCGCGCCGTGGTAAGCTTCGCTTGTTCCATGTGATCGATCTGTCCGGCAACATAGCGCGCCAGCATCGCCACCGCGGCCAACACGCTGACGGCTCCGAACAGCACAAAAAACACCTGCAAGGCCCAATCGTCGCGGGGTGCGGCTTGCGTCAAGCCTTGCTTGGCCGTCGGGTTCGTTGTCGCCTCGTTTACCGGATTTGGCACCGTCCCGAACGCGTTGAGCACTCGATCCGCGGTTTCGATCGACTCAACTGCCTGCTGGGACGTGCCGTCATCCAGATTGCTCGCGGCATTCTCGCTTGTTGCTTTAGGGTGGGCGGCGATGGCCTCGTTGCGCTGCAACCAGATCGATGCTCCCGTCGCGCCGACAACCATCATGGCCATCGAGGTAACGACCAGCAGGGACCATCGACGCAGCTTCCGCGCCGTGCGCCAGGAAAGCTCGACAGCCGTGCCTTGAATCATATGGTCGGGCAAGAGTAACTCCCCCACAAACTGGCAATGTTTTCGGGAACCGTGAAGAGCTTGGCAACCAGAGTGCAAGACCCGCACGATCTGGCCTTGCAGTGTTGTCACCAACGGCCTAATTGCTGATTAAGTTTGGACTGGGTACTTGCAGGGAACGGCGCCAATTTCTGAAATTTCGCTGCAATTGGGCGCCGGCTCCATTGGCGCCCGCCGGCTTTCGCAATCACGGCCCCCACAATGCGGATATGGTAAAGGAATCACCCCCGACTTGGTTGAGCCAGGATGCGCTTTTTGGCGTGAGATGAAATTTTACGTTGTGATGGGCCTGGAGCCAATCCTCGCCCGCCCGAGGCCGGTCGGACCACGCTCGCATCAGTGCGCCGCGGAGCCCTCGCCTCCGTCGATCTGACGGCCCATCAGCGCGATGGCGCGCTGGTAGACCGAAGCCGCATTCCATGCCTCGATAGCTGCGAAATTGGCTTCGCCCGGTTGGTAACCCGCGCCGGCACTCCAGCCATGGGCCTTGAGAAAATTCGCGGTCGAGCTGAGCGCGTTGGCGGCGACGTCGAGATTGCCGGTGCCGTAAGCCAGGATGTTCTTCGGCAAGAACTGCGTCTGGCCGATTTCACCGTGCATGGAGCCGCGCGTGCTTGCCGACAGGGCGCCGCGATCGATCAGCTTCAGAGCGGCATAGAGCTGCTCGGTGAAATATTCCGACCGACGGCAGTCGTAGGCGAGCGTGGCGACGGCCGAGAGCATGTTCTGATTGCCGCGCTGGCTTCCGAAACCCGTCTCCATCCCCCAGATCGCCAGCAGCGGTCCGGGCGGGACGCCGTAGCGTTGCTGGATGGATGCGAACAGCGCCGCCTGGGATTGCTTCAGGCCCCGGCCGCGGGCGACGATGGTCGCGGCCCCGCGCTTGGCGAGAAACTGTTCGAGCGACAGACCGAAGCTTCGCTGGCCGCGGTCGGCGGCGATAGTCGCCGGCGCATAATTCGTCTGCATCAAAGCCGCCGCGCCCGAAGCGCCGATGCCTTTTGCCCTGGCCTCCTCGGCGAATTGTCCCTTCCAGGCCTCGAACCCGGCCGCCGTGCTGCCGCACTGCGCGGCATCAGCCCTCGCGCAAAGACACGCGAGCACTGCCACCGCGGTGAACGCAGCCGTCGCAATCTCCCTGCCCTTGATCATTCAGAACTCCCTGCGCGCCGTTTGAAAGAAGGTTGGATGCTGATTATCACGCACGCGGTTCAAATCCCAGCAGGTTCACCCCGCGAAAAGAACCGCCAAGGAAAGCCAGAGTGCTTCCGCCGCGGCAGACCGCATCAACAACGGGTAGTATGGAAAAGCGGATGAATGTGAGCGTGGTCGTGGGCAGCCTGCGGAAGGCATCACTCAATCGCATGTTGGAGCAGGG
>NZ_JBEKXH010000275.1:0-8810 GCF_049512235.1 Bradyrhizobium sp. | reverse complement strand
TTCCGCTCGTGATCGAGCCGTGCGAGTTGCCTTTGTTCTCGACGCTGGAACAGAACATCGACCTGACCACGGCAGCCGGGTCACCGCGTGATCACGCTTTCGATCCATTGCTGGGCGATCTGGAGCGGTTGGTCGGCCGGGCACCGCAGACGGATTACAGGGACCTGGTCCAATACGAGGCGACCTGGCGCGCGATGGGCGCCATGCCGCTGGCACGTTTCCCGCTGGAGGCGGCACCGCCCCGGGAGGTCGTCGTGCGCGACTTGGGCGCGGCGTCGTCCGGTGCCAATGATCCAGCACACGATTACGCCTTCTGGGAGCGGCAATGGGAGAAGCAGGGCAACGGTGCCAACCTGGTCGCCCTGCGTGCTATCGCGGACGAGGCGCCCCGCTACTTTGCCGTTCAGGCCCGTGCGCGGATCGCCGAGATCGAAGCCGAGCGGCGCCAGCAGGCGGAGCGTGAGCAGCAGGCGCGAGAGGCTGAGGCCAGTCAAAGAGCGGAGCAGGGGCGCGTCGAGCGGGAGCAGGCCGCGGCAGCGCAAGGCTACAAGGCCGAAGGCCGCATCAAAGTCGATGCCGGGATTTTCCATGGCGCCCCAAAAGGCTGGTTCAAGCCGGGTGCCGGCAAGATCGAATGGTTTAAGGACATCGAGATCGGCCCGGAAATGGTGGTTATCCCGGCCGGCGAATTCACGATGGGATCGAACGATTTCGAAGACGAAAAGCCGCCGCACAAGGTCGTGATCCGGCAGCCCTTCGCCGTCGGCAGGCTCGCCGTCACGTTTGACGAATGGGAAGCGTGCGCCGCGGCTGGCGGTTGCAAGGGCTACCGTCCCGAAGACCAACGCTGGGGCCGCGGCAAGCGGCCGGTGATCAACATCTCATGGCACGACGCGAATGAATACCTTGCCTGGTTGTCGGCGAGAACGGGACAGAACTACCGGCTGCTGAGCGAGGCCGAATGGGAATATGCCGCCCGCGCCGGCTCGCTGACGAAATACCCATGGGGCGATGAGATTGGCGAGGGCCATGCCAACGGCCGCGATTCCGGCTGCCAGTGGAGCGGCAAACAGACGGCGCCGGTCGGATCATTCGCGCCCAATGGCTGGGGTCTTCATGATATGCACGGCAATGTGTGGGAGTGGGTCGAAGATCCTTACCATGACACATACGCGGGCGCGCCAAAAGAGGGCTCGGTATGGGCCAGCGGTGGGTCGTCTTCCCGCGTTCTGCGCGGGGGTTCCTGGGCTTACTATGCCGACGGCCTCCGCTCGGCCTACCGCAGCCACGACCATCCCGACGACCGCGACGTCAGTGTCGGCTTCCGTGTTGCCAGAACGCTCTAACGTCTGGTCCCCTTTACATCCTTACATCATGAGCAGGACGGTGAGGCCGGGTCGTGGTCCAAGGGTGTCCGCCGGAGGCGGACCGGTTTTTTTTCCCGGTGCAAATCTCTTCGGGCGGCTTGCACGGGCTTTGGATTCCGGAAACGCTGAATGTGGAGGAAGTTTCCTCCGTCTCCGGGCTTCGCTTGCTTCGCGCCCCGGAGCCTGAACGGCCCCGTCTTCCCGCGTTCTGCGCGGGGGTTCCTGGAACAACAATGCCAACAACCTCCGCTCGGCCAACCGCAACCACAACCAACCCGACAACCGCAACAACAATGTCGGCTTCCGTGTTGCCAGCACGCTTTTTCGCCGGAGCCGGCAGGATCAAGGTCCTGCCGGGTGTGCACAGGACGGCAAATATTCGTACCGCCGCCCGATGAGCGTTCAGGGCCGTTCATGATGAGACGGCCCGGGGGCTGAGCCCCGGGCCACCGCGGCGCCGGTCCTGGGTCCAGCGCGGCCGACCGGCGCCGCTGGCTTCCGCTAGTTGTAGCAACTCATACGCGCTAGCTTAAGCACGCCAGTCAGGTGGCCCCAACTCTCTCACTCCCTCTCCCCGCTTCTTTAGCGCGGGAGAGGGTGGGGTGAGGGGGCCACTTGGGCGGTCCCGATGCGGCGCCCCCCTCACCCCAACCCTACCCCAACCCTCTCCCGCCCCCGCGAAAGCTACGCTTTCGCTTGGGGGGAGAGGGAGCCCACCGTCTACGCGGCCAGCGTCCGGGACACGAGTTCTTAAGCTAGCGCGTATGGGGCAGGCCCCTACCTCAACTGGCACCGAACGTGTGGTGAAACCCCCGCTCCCGACCACGCGGGAAATGGGCACGCCTTGCGGGGGATGGAATGCGGCTGCTTTGTCCGCATCCTACAGCGGCAATTCCGGCTCGCGGCGTGCATCACGCCTCGTCGCTGCCGCCGAGGGCGAGGCTGTCGCGCGCACAAAACTCCAGCGGATGCTGGGGGCAGAGCGCAGGTCCTGCCGGATCACGATCTGGGCGGTACGGCGTGGGCCGTCGCTTCCCGCCAGGAACACGCTTTCTTCCAGCTCGACCTTGTCGTCGAGCGCCTCAAACGTCCAGACGTCCCGGTTCGGCAAAACCAGCATCACCCCGCGGGCGTCGCCGAGGCGGCTCGCCTTCACCGCGGGGTGCAGGTGAAAGCGTAACGCGTAGTCGGTCTCGGTGCTCCTGGAACGGGCGCCCGGCGGCGGCGACAGGGTGTCTTCGCCGTCGAGCCGGGAGCCGTCACGGGCCACCATCAGCTGCCGTCGATGCACCACGCCGAAACGCTCGAGGTAACCGTCATGCGAGGCGGTCAAGTGCTCGCCATCGGCGGCGGCCTCGCGATAATTCTCGACATGGGCCGGACCACTCACGATCGGTGCACCCTGCAGCAGCCGCTTCATCGCCGAGAGTTCGACGAACTGGCAGGAGGACGTATCATGTAGGGTCAGCGTCGAATGCGCCGCGGTGCTGCGCGCGAAGGCGCGCCAGTTGTCGCGTCCGGTCGACGGCATGCCGCAATTGATGACGATCCGGCTCGTCCCCGACGACAATTCAAACGACAGGCAGCCGGCGTGGGCCTCCTGACTGACGCCAGGCGGCGGTGGCGCCCCGGTATCCACGATCACGGTCATGGCGTCGGCATCGAGACGCTGGAAACCGGTGTGCGGCATGCTCGCCATCGGGGTGCCGTGGGTGTCGTCATAAGCGAGCAGGGTCGCCAGCTGGTCGGATGGCGCGCTGCTCATGCCGTTGAACAGCGCGAAGCTGCCGTCGCCGTGACGGAAGAATCGCAGCATCGGCATCATGCGGTCGATCGCGTTCAAAAGCGCCGGCGGCGGTGCGACATTGCGGGCGGCGAAGGTCTGGCGCAGCGGCAACAGGTCGATCAACAATTCGATCAGCGCGCCGGGATTGCGCGAGATGTGCCCGCCATCGGGGAGAATTTGCCGCTGCAGTTCGTCGGTGAGCCTGCGCGAGGCGGCGCGGACGTGCCGCGCCTGGTTGGCGAGGCACAGCGAAGCGTAACACAGCGCGATCACGACCTGCAGCCGCGCCACGCCGTCCGGGATGTCGAGCATGGTGTAGCGCAGGGTGCGGATTTCACGCGTCAGTCCGCGCAAATAGCGCCGATAGAATTTACTGTCGGCGTCGCCGAGCACCAATGGCGCCTGCGACAACAGCGAAATGACGCGGCGCGCCAGCACGTCGGCGCGGCGGCCGGCCGGCCGACGGCGCGACGGATAGGAAATCCAGTCGTCGACCAGCGAACGGGCGTTGGCGCGGGTCAGCGCGGTATCGGCGGCGCGCAAATGCCGCAGCCATCCGAAGCCGAGCAGCGCCACCTCCCAATCTTCCGACGGCGGCTCGAGATCGAAGATCGAGCGCCCGTGGCAGGTCACGATCTTGCCCGCAAACACGAAGCGGCCGGCATAGATTTCAGCCGCCCGGGTGGCGTCGGCGGTGCGCAGGTCGTGCGGGGCGATGGTGAGGCGATCGGTGCGGCCCGGCCACAGCCGCGACAGCGCCATCGAGCCGCCGCTGGCGCGCGACATCACGTTCCGCGCGAAGCGGCCCACGATCAGCGTCGAGATGCGTCTGCGTTGGGCGACGGACACGTCTTACCTTGGATTGGGAGGGTTCGATGCGAATCCTTTTAATCCGGAAACGCCGGGCAAGACACCATCTTGAAACCGCGGGAATCAAGCAGGCGGGATGAAAATCCAGTGCAAAATCAAGATTTAATCAATCGTGCGGCGTAGAATCCGTCGAGCCCGGCCAGCCGCGGGTCCTGATGCGGCAGATGGCAGGGCAGCGTGCGCAAATCGCCCTCCGCGGTCAAAAGTTCGCCGAGCCCAGCGACCTCGGAAGCCGTAATTGGCACCCGGCGCATGCCGGATTCGGTGGCCAGAAGCGCTGAGATGGCCTGTTCGCCCTCTTCCGGTTCCAGCGAGCAGGTACAATAGACCAGCGTTCCGCCCGGCTTGAGCAGCACCGCCGCCCGTTGCAGCAGGCGCTTCTGCAGCGCCACCAGCGCGCCGATATCGGCTTCCTGCCGGAGCCAGGCGACATCGGGATGGCGGCGGACGGTGCCGGTGGATGCGCAGGGCGCATCCACCAAAATACCGTCGAAACCCTCACCCCCCTTGGTCCCCTGCCACTCCGCGGCGTCGGCGACCGCGGTCTCGGCCTGCAGTTGCAGCCGGTCGAGATTGTCACGCAGCCGCGCCATGCGACCGGGAGAGCGGTCGACCGCGGTGACGCGCGCGCCGGCCTGGACGAGCTGGGCGGCCTTGCCGCCCGGCGCCGCGCAGAGATCGGCGATGGACTTGCCGCCGACGTTGTCGAACAGGCGTGCCGGCAGGGCGGCAGCGGCGTCCTGCACCCACCACGAGCCTTCGGCAAAGCCCGGCAACATCGTCACCGCGCCCTGCAGCAGCGTGCGCACGGTCCCGGTCGGCAGCGTTTCGCCGTGCAGGCGGGTGGCCCATTGCGCCGGGTCGGACTTCACGGTGAGATCGAGCGAGGGCTCGTGGCTGATCGCAACCGCGATGTCCCGCGCCCTCGTCGCGCCGTAATGGGCGACCCAGCGCGCCATCAGCCAGGGCGGAACATCGAGGGACTGCGATTTGACCTCGTCGATCAAGGGTTGGCCCTCGCGTGCGCAGCGGCGCAGCACCGCGTTGACGAGTCCGGCATATTTCGCGGCCCGCCGGTCCGACTGCACCAGCCGCACCGACAGGTCGACGGCGGCGTGATCGGGCACGTCCATCCACAGAATCTGCGCGGCACCGATCAATAGCGCACTCTGCGCGCGCGGCGCGTCGGTCGGGATGCCGCGATCGAGCAGCCGCGACAATACATGACCCAAGGTGCCGAGCCGCCGCAAAGTGGTCGCCACCAGGCGCCGCATCAGGGCCCGATCGCGGTCGGAAAGCGCCTTCACACCGGGGTGCGCGGCGGCGCCGTCGAGTTGCTCGTCGAGCGTCCGGCGCTTATGCAGCACCCCGTCGAGAATATCCGCCGCGATCCGCCGCGCCGCAAGACCCGGCACCTCGGATGGCGTGGCGAACCGTTGAGGAGTCATGGAGCGGGAACATCTCGAAATAATGGACGGCGATTCGCATTTCAGTCTATGCCATCGGGACCAATAATTCTTGTGGCATCGCAATATGCCAAATGTAAGAATCGCTTTTTCGCAATTCACGATTGCCGGAGGACCGCATACCGAGCCCTGGCATGAAGCGGTCCGTGACCACAGTTTGATTGCCGAGATGACCAGCGAACCCTCTCCGCCCTCCCCCGCCCAAGCGCGGGAACGCAAGCCGCTAACGCCGGCAGCCAAGCGTGCGCTCGCGGAAGCCGAAGCCCGACGGCAAGCCGGCGAGGCCGATGCGCGGCCCGCAGCCCCGGAGTTCCAGGGCCCGAAAGGCCCGGAACCCACCCGCTACGGCGACTGGGAGAACAAGGGCATCGCCTCGGACTTCTGAATCCTTCCGGACTCGATCAGCGCGAGACCACCACCGGTGTTCCGACGGAAACCCGCTGATAGAGGTCGCTGATATCGGCATTCAGCATGCGGATACAGCCGTAGGAGACAAAACCGCCGACCGAACCCGGCATATTGGTGCCGTGGATCGCGTATTCGCCGCCCGCCAGCGTCATCGCGGCGACGCCCATGGGGTTGCGCGGCGAGCCGCCGGGAATGACGTCCGGCATCGACGGCTTGTCATGCTTGACTTCCGCGGGCGGCGACCATGCCGGATTGCGGTACTTGCCGTCGATCCGGGTGGCGCCGGCCCATTGCTTGCCGGCCTTGCCGACGCCGACCGGATAGCGCATGGCGTGGCCGGGATCGACCACCAGATAGAGCCGTCGCTCGTTGGTCTTTACCACGATCGTGCCCGGCGAATAATCACCCCGGAAACCGACCAGGTCCGGCCGCGCCTGGGCCGCCGTCGCCATCAACATCCCCGCCCCGAGGGTGGCGGCCAGCGCCACCGCAATCTTCAACGACATCAATCTCTCCTTCTCGCCCGGCCAGCCGCCCGGGCCATGAAATCAGTTGCAAATCCCGCAAAGCGCCGGCTTTGCCGCCAAGTACCCTGCCTTGGTATTTTTACGTGTCTGCGTTAACGCGGAGGTTACCGCGAAGCCCGGATGTGGGCCTCCAGCCCGGCCAAGGAAAGAAAATGTTCGAAGCAAAGTAAATGACCGGAAAACAACACTCGCCCGGAAAGTGTATTGCGGGCGGGGCGGGTCCTGACAATGATGTGAGCGGCGAGGCAGACCGGTCTATGGCAGCGCTGACTCTTAACAACGGGATCGTGCCATGGGCGTCATGGTCGAAGGCATCTGGCGAAAGGACGATGGCTTTCCGGCTGATGCCACCGGGCGCTTCACCCGCCCGGCCTCGCCGCTGCGCAACTGGATAACGCCTGACGGGGCGCCCGGGCCGAGCGGTCGCGGCGGCTTTGCCGCCGAGCCCGGCCGCTATCATCTCTACGTGTCGCTGGCCTGCCCGTGGGCCCACCGCACCCTGATCTTTCGCACCTTGAAAGGCCTTGAAGATGCGATCGGCCTGTCCGTGGTGCACTGGCACATGGGCCTCGATGGCTGGACCTTCGAGCCCGGTCCGGGCGTGATCGCGGACCCGATCCATCATGCGCGGCTGCTGTCCCAGGTCTATGCCAATAGCGACCCGGCCTATAGCGGCCGGGTGACCGTTCCCTTGCTGTGGGATCGCAAGAGCGCGCAAATCGTCAACAATGAATCATCCGAAATCATCCGGATGCTGAATTCGGCCTTCGATCGCGTCGGGGCCCGGCCCGGCGATTTCTATCCCGCCGATCTGCGCGACGAGATCGAGGCGCTCAACGCGCGGATTTATGAGACCGTCAATAACGGGGTCTACCGGGCGGGCTTTGCGCGCAGCCAACAGGCTTACGACGAGGCCGTGACCGCGCTGTTCGCATCGCTGGACTGGCTTGATGAGCGGTTGTCCGGACGGCGCTTTCTGCTCGGAGACCGGCTGACCGAAGCGGACTGGCGCTTGTTCACCACCCTGATCCGGTTCGACACCGTCTATGTCGGGCACTTCAAATGCAACATCCGGCGCATTGCCGACTACCCGCATCTGTCGCGCTATCTGAAGGAGCTCTACCGGCAACCGCTGATCGCGCCGACCGTGAATTTCTTTCACATCAAGCATCATTATTACGAAAGCCATCGCGGCATTAATCCGAGCGGCATCGTGCCGGCCGGGCCGGTGCTGGATTTGTGAGGCCGCTATACGCGGCCGGGTGGCCGACGAGGCGGGTGCCCGCCGATTTCGCTGGCTCGTCCTCGGCGACCTGATACCATCGAAAAGTCTGGGGAAAGGGTCAAATGCTCAGCGGCGCTTTGCATTCCATCCAGACAAGCGGGACTGTGAGGCTGCGATGGCAGGGGAAGCGTCCGAAAGGCTGGTTTTCATAAGCCACGCCGGCGAGGACACCTGGATCGCACGCCAGATTGCCCGCGAGGTACAAAGCCGCGGCGCGCGGCCGTTCCTCGATCAGGCCGACGTCGATGTCGGAGCCGAGTATGAAGAAGAGATTCTGCTTTTTCTTGGTCAGGCCAACGAGCTGATCGTATTGTTCACACCGTGGTCGCTGGAGCGACCGTACGTACGTCTGGGCGGAGGTCGGGGCCGCATGGTTGAGGAGGATTCCTATCGTCGTAGCGCTCTTGGGGATCACCCCGGCCGAGTTTCAGAGCCGACCCAATACCCCCCTGTTTCTGAAGAAACGTGATATCATTGAATTGAACCAGATCGACAAGTACCTAGATCAGCTGGGTGGGCGCGTGGCTGGAGAAGGCGGCAATGGCTAACACTCCGCGAATTTTTATCTCATATGCGCGCGGCGACGAGGCATGGGCGGCGCAGTTCGTCGATGAACTCAAGGCTCAGGGCGTCGAAGCTTGGTACGACAAAACGGCCATCGAATTCGGGGATCGATGGAGCGAGAAGATGGAGCAGGCTCTGCGTGCGGCTCCAGTCGTTGCGATTCTGCTCGGTCCTGGATCCATCAATAATCCCTGGACGGAGTTCGAACTGGGAGCCGCCTTGGCGGGCAATAAGAAAATCATTCCGATCTTGACGCAGGACGTTGATCGCGAGGTCCCGATCTGGTTGCCGCCGCTGTTGCGCAACCGGCGGCTGCTGCGGGAGGCCTCTCCACAGGCGGCCGCGAGGCGCGTGGCGGAGGTCGTCGGTAGTATGATGGATCGCGATACGGAAGATGCGGACCTGCCCCCGCGAGCAGGGACAGGCTAGGCCTCGCTAGATTCACGCCTGCGCGTCCTTCTTGTTCTGGCGGTGCTCGACGAGATCGTCGACCACGGCCGGATCGGCCAGGGTCGAGGTGTCCCCTAAGCTGCCCGG